>CAYMWO010000210.1:0-5070 GCA_964393905.1 uncultured Bdellovibrionales bacterium
ACCTTCCATATCGGCGGAACAGCAACGGGTAGAGCGGAGCAGACAAACCTAATTGCGCGATATCCGGGCGAGGTGCGTTATCTTGAAGCAAACCTGATTGAATCTCCGCGGGGCTTGGTTGTGATGGGCCGTAAGGCGGAAATTCTAATAGTTGATCCGAAAGAGGGTCGCGAGCGCGAGCGACATGCTCTGGTTTACGGTGCGGTCGTTAAGCACTTCCAGGGAACAAATATCAAAGCCGGCGATATGCTAGCTGAATGGGATCCGTTCTCTGTGCCAATCTTAACTGAGTTCGGTGGAACGGTTGAGTGGCGTGACATTAACGAGATCACACTGGAAGAGCGCACTGACGAGCGTACTGGATTTGCTGAGCGTGAAATCGTTGAAGCTAAAGACAGAAGCTCAGATCTGCGCCCAGCGATTATTGTTAAGGCTGACGACGGCACGGATCACGTATTTTATCTCCCAATCGGCGTTAAGGTTGCGGTAGAGAATAACGAGCGCGTGTTCCCAGGAACTGTGCTTGCGAAGCGTGAGCGTGAAACGACAAAGACCAAGGACATTACCGGAGGTCTGCCGCGAGTGGCTGAGCTGTTCGAGGCACGTAAACCCAAACAGCCTTCGGACATCAGTGATATCGACGGTGTTGTAAGCTTTGGTGAGGATTCGCGTGGTAAACGCCGCATCGTGGTTACACCAGATAAGGGTGAGCCGGCAGAGTTCCTCATCGCTAAGAATAAGCACGTGCTTGTGCAGGAAGGTGATCGGGTGCGCACAGGAGACCCACTTACAAGTGGTTCGCCAAACCCACACGATATTCTCCGCATCTTAGGGCTGCATGAGCTGTCTAAATACTTGGTAAACGAGGCCCAGGAAGTTTACCGACTTCAGGGTGTGCGCATTAACGATAAGCACATTGAGGTAATCGTTCGCCAGATGCTTGGTAAGGTTCGTGTTGCAAGTTCAGGAGATTCAAAGTTCCTTGAGGGCGACTCCGTTGATCGGTTTGGCTTTGAAGACGAGAACAAGAAGGTAATTGCTGAGGGTGGCAAGCCTGCCACTTACGAGCCGCTACTTCTCGGTATCACCAAGGCTGCGCTTTCAACTGAGAGTTTTATCTCGGCGGCAAGCTTCCAGGAGACAACAAAGGTTCTTACCGAAGCGGCGATTAGCGCCCGCGTCGATAAGCTCCGTGGTCTTAAGGAAAACGTCATCATGGGTCGTTTGGTTCCAGCCGGCACTGGCTTTGTCCAGTACGAGGAGAACGAGCGCTCACTGGATGTCGAAGGCAGCGCGGTGGAGTCCGATGGCAAAGTTGTGGTAGTGCCGTCATCTCCCGTAGCACCAGCGGCGGCAGTTGTTCACGGCTCGTTTGCACCAGATACTATGTAGTTTTCTTTCGAAAAATGTTAACGAGGCGGGGCTGGAAGCATCACTTCCGGCCCCGCTTTGTTTTAAGCCTCTGACTTTGCTGCTAGCAGTTTTCCAGCGTGAAAGCCGAGATAGCAGTTCTCGCCTAGCGCTGCAGCAAGCACGGCGGTGAGCACTACATAGAGTCCCGGGATTTCGCCATACCAGGTGCCGAAACCAATGACGGTGGCAAAAGTTGCTAAATAGATTCCGATTGACTCTGTCACCCTGCGACTCTGTCGGTTAAAAATCACCACCCCCTGAAACCAACTCTGAAATGCGCTTAGAAACGGAAACGGGAGAGTGAGCCAAATAGCCTGTTTCGCGAGTGGTAAAAGACTCGGCGGAATGGCGAACAGGTCGGAAAATATCCAACTCGAAAGCGGTGAAAAAACTGTAATGATGAAGGCTAGAGCGGAGAAGCTGCCGATTGAAAGCGCGACCTTTCGAAGAGGGGCGCGGTAGCCAGGCCTGTTGAGCATCGTTACAACGACCTCCTTATAAGAGTGGCCGAGGTTACGAAATGGCATCAGTAAGCCGGAGACCACAGGCCAGAGGGCTAGAGATTCCAGCACAAGCGGCATGCGCGTGAGTCCCGCAACTCCGAGGGGCCGGTCGAGGAAGTCGATAATAGTGGTAAGAGCAAGCGGCAGGTAAAACTTGAGAAACTGTCCGGTCATTGAGATGGTGACAGTGCTTTCCACGGTAGTATCACTTAGCTCGAATGGCTCAGATAATGTCTCCGAGAATGACCCCGGCCGAAGTAGGCGTCGGGCCTGTATATGAATATATAATGCCTCAGAGACTACTGCAGCTGAAGCCGCAATTGCTCCGAGAATCGACCCCGGAAACGTCCCCATTAAGAAACCAATCGCGAGGACGATTAGCCCGGTCGAAAGCCTAATGGCGGTACCAAACCCAACATGTTTGGATTTTCCAAAGCGAATGAGAAACCCCTGATTAAAGCGGCGGTGCCCGATGGCCCAAGTCCATGGGAGAAGAATTATCAGCGCTTGTCTAACCAGTGCGTGTAGCTCTGGCGGGGCGCTAAAGATGTCATCAACAACAAAGGAAAATAGCGGCTCGATGCAGATGAGCCCATGCAAAGCTGTGAGCCCAGCGCAGGTAATCATCATCACCCGATAACCCGCATCATATGCTCGCCTGCTATTCGAAAACGCAGCCGAGGCCGCGAGAAACATAATCACCGGTGCCTCAATCAGCCAGGCCAACGGAAGTGCCAATCCACCAAACGCTGCGAGATGCAGTTCGGGGTTTGGCATGCGACTGATAAACGAATTAATAGCCGGCAACTCAAAGGCCATAAATATCCAGCTAATAGCGAGCGGATACCAGACGCTGAGGATTTGTCGAGTAGGGGAGGGTTCGGGCTGCAGGTGAATATACTCCGCAATTACGTCTTTAGATTCATTTTAAGGGCTAGAATCTAGCAGGTAGTTGCTTTTGTGTGGAGTGCTGTTATTTTATCCGAAGTTCATTATCTATATGTCCACTCGGGTAGACTTTTCCTATGCTCCTCCGTAAGACCCTTTTTCGGCAACAAACGGTCTTACGGAGGAGCAGACAATAAAAAATGTTTTTTTGCGTGTCTTAAGTCCTGATGGAATTCGAATCCGTTAGGCTTAGAATCTTGAGATGTGGGTAAAGCTTTAGCGAGTTTTACCCACACCTCTCTTTTCATTGGAGACCGCCATGCGTTATTCGCGATTCTCGCTCTTCCCCATCGTCGTCACTCCTCTCTGCGCCGCATTCGTGCTGATGTGGCCGGTGTTGTTCGGCACGACCGAGCTCTCGGCAGTCTTCGTGTTCGCGCTCTCGCTTAGCGCCGCCCTCTATCTCACGCAGACGCTGATCGCCTTGAAGTGGTGCTTCACAAAGTTCCGCGGAGAGACACCTGCCAGCCGTGGTTACTGGGGATTATTTTTTGCTGTTCACGGCCCATTTGGAGCGCTTGTCGCCCTCGTGACAATATCCCCCGTCGCTCCGGAGATGCGTGCAGTATTTGCACCACTTCTGTTGTCGGAGTGTCTGTTCGCCTCGGGCATGCTCTCGTTGATTTCCGGACTACTGGTGACCGACACGCCTAGGGAAAACAAGGCGAGCCCCGGACCAGGAGCAAGCAGTTAGCTCCGAACCCATCCCGTACCGGAAATCCCCGCCCGGCCCGAAACCCACGGGGGTTTCGGGCCGTGGTGGCCCTTAGAAAAGGTTGTTTTTTTGTCTGCGCTCCTCGAAACTCGATAAAATATTCCCCACGACCAGAGACAACTGTTTTCCGGGTCGCCAAGCCCTCTTTGGGGCCGTTATCTGTCGACACAATATAAGGTGCAAAATTAGTGTTAATGCCCGTCTCAAAAGCCGGTTATTATCTTCATTAATTACGATTAGTTAGATGAGCCAATAAACCGCAAAAACGGTTATTGGGGTTATTTGACAACCTTTGTTTATTGGTGCTAGAACCGGGCGGCTTGGTCGCTAATTTTTGAGCGATTACCGGATCTTATCCGGAACTACTTTAATTCATTAACGTTTTTAAAGGTCGATGCCTACTATCAATCAACTAGTGCGCAGTGGGCGCAAAAAGCAAAGTAACCGTAATGCGTCGCCAGCGCTTGAGCGTTGCCCGCAGAAACGGGGAGTTTGTATTCGTGTAACTACTGCCACACCAAAGAAGCCAAACTCAGCGCTCAGAAAGATTGCCCGTGTGCGTTTAACAAACGGCATGGAAGTCACGAGCTACATTCCCGGTGAGGGACATAATCTGCAGGAGCACTCAGTTGTGCTCATTCGCGGCGGGAGAGTTAAAGATCTACCCGGTTGCCGTTATCACATTGTGCGCGGCAAGTTGGATACCGAAGGTGTTTCGGGACGTCAGCAGAGTCGTTCGAAATACGGAACAAAGAGACCTAAATAAGCACTTAAGTTATGGCAAGAAAGAAACGTGAATACCGTCGTTCAGTCCTTCCCGATCCAAAGTACGGTGAAGTTCTGGTCACAAAATTCATTAACAGCATGATGTATGATGGCAAGCGCAGTGCGTCCGAGACTATTTTCTACGGCGCACTTGCAGCAATCAGCGAGCGGTATGACCAGGATGGTTTTGAACTCCTGCGAAGCGCCATGCAAAATGTTCGTCCGATGGTTGAAGTTCGTTCCCGCCGTGTCGGTGGTGCAACTTACCAGGTGCCGACCGAGGTGCGCCCGGACAGGCGAGATGCTTTAGCAATTCGTTGGCTCATTCTTCACGCTCGTGCGCGCTCCGAAAAGAGTATGCGTGAGCGTCTGGGCAATGAGATTTACGATGCTTCGCAAAACCGCGGCAATGCGGTTAAGAAGAAAGAGGATGTCCATCGTATGGCAGAGGCCAACCGTGCCTTCGCCCATTATCGCTGGTAATTTTAGACTCTTTTAATGCTTCTGGCCTGTTGGTTAGGAGTTGTTGTCGGCCGCTCCGTTAGAGGATTAGCTCGGGCGGCCGAGTTGTTCTGAACAGATATGTTTTGAAGTTCTGAACTTGGATTAATTTTAGAAAGTTTTGGTTTACTTTAAATGGCTCGTTCGATTCCCCTAGATAAAGTGCGCAACATCGGCATCATGGCTCACATTGATGCTGGTAAAACTACCACTTCCGAGCGTATT
>CAYMWO010000211.1:0-5060 GCA_964393905.1 uncultured Bdellovibrionales bacterium
AGTCACAATACGCTAAATAGAATCGTCGTATATTCCACAAGTTGCGCGCGGAAAAGCCCTGTTTGCCGGGGAATTCTAGTTGAAGGTCCCAAGCCAACTTCTCAATAACTGATTTACCCCAACCTTCCTTATGTTGTCGCTCCACAAGCACCCGCCCAAGCTCCCAGTAGAGCTTAACAAGTTCTCGATTGACAGCACGTAGTGCCTCGTACTGGGCTGATTGAACTAGACTTTTTACCTCGTCGAGAAGGGAAGAGTAGCTGGGCGAGGTCGAAAAAGTCATATCGATATTTCTAGAATTGTCGGCCATATTAGTGAGAAGAGATAAACATCTCGTTACCGATTGTTGTTATTGTCCACTGGGGTTATATCGACCGGAAATGTGCAGATGTTTCTCGGTGGGAGTTGCGGGAAATGGGGGTTGGTTTGAGAGGAAAGGGATTTAGGAAGACCTGATTCGTTACGACTGCGGCTGGGTTGGTGGTGAGGCCGGGTGATGGTAGAAAGGAGGCCCGCAGACTAAACAAGGAGACCGCATGTACAGCACAAAAGCCTATTCTACAGTAAGTTCTAAGTCCCCTTTAGCTTTCACAAAAATCCCGCGCCGTGATCTAACCGAGCGTGATGTTCAAATCGAGATTCTCTTTTGTGGAATTTGTCATTCGGATCTACACACTGCCCGTAACGAGTGGAATAGTGTGATGCCGACTGTCTACCCCTGCGTGCCAGGTCACGAGATTGTGGGTCGAGTTACCCGCGTTGGTCCAAAAGTTACTCAGCATAAAGTCGGGGACTTAGTAGGTGTCGGTTGCATAGTTGATTCAGATCAGGATTGCCCAAACTGTAGGGAAGGACTCGAGCAGTTTTGTCCAAACATGACCATGACCTACAACTCTCCGGATAAGCATGGCACGGCGCCAGTCACATACGGAGGCTACTCCGACAGCATCGTTGTGGAAGAGCACTTTGTCCTGCGTATACCAGAGAACCTCGACCTCGCCGGAACAGCGCCGCTACTCTGCGCCGGAATTACAACTTACTCGCCCTTAAAGCGCGCCAATGTTAAAGCCGGCAGTAAAGTGGGAATTGCCGGTCTGGGTGGCTTGGGACACATGGGTGTAAAACTAGCAAAGGCCATGGGTGCCCATGTCGTGGTGTTTACAACATCCCCAAACAAGAAAGAGGATGCGCTTCGATTAGGTGCCGATGAAGTTGTCATTTCTCGCAATGCCGATGAAATGATTAAACATGCTGGCACATTCCATTTTATTCTCGATTGCATTGCCGCTGAGCATGATATCAATAGCTATATTCAACTGCTTGCTCGTGATGGGAATATCACACTCGTCGGTGCTCCCGAGAAGCCACTAGCTGTTTCTTCGTTTGCGCTGATCTTTGGAAACAAAACGCTCTCCGGTTCGCAAATTGGAGGCATAGCCCTGACGCAAGAGATGCTCGACTTCTGTGGCAAGCATAATATTACCTCTGATGTGGAAGTCATTCCTATTCAAAAGATCAATGAGGCCTATGAGCGTATGCTTAAGTCGGATGTGAAATATCGATTCTCGATTGATATGTCCTCACTTAAATCGGCGTGAGATTCTGGAGATAATCTTAAGATAATTTCCAATTGTCTCACGCGGAGACGCAGAGCCGCGGAGAAGGAGAGGTTGGCATTAAATTCGATAATATTGTAGGAATAGTTCCGTCTTTAGGCCCCATAGCTCAGTTGGTCAGAGCACCCGGCTCATAACCGGAGGGTCCCAGGTTCAAGTCCTGGTGGGGCCATTTATTATACTCTTGGCGAGCGGTCGGCTGGAGTATCAACGATTTTTGTTACTCTCTGCACTACTAGCTCAATCGCCTTTCTTAAGCACTCAAACACACCAACTCCATCCCTTGCGCAGGCTTCGAATTCGGGGGCGTTGAAGCGGTTTAGGGTTTTTCTTAGGTATTCTATGGGGAGGGCGTTTGGGACGTCGCGTTTGTTGTATTGTAAAATAATTGGAAAGTTCTCGACCTGGTGTTTGTTGGCGCGTAGGTTTTTCACAAGGTCAATTAGTGTAAAGAGGTTGTCGCGCATGCGGTCGGGGCTGGAGTCGGCGACATAAATAATTCCGTCTACTCCGTTAAGAATAATCTTGCGGCTCACGGTGTAAATATCCTGGCCCGGGACTGTGTAGATATTGAACTTCGGGGTTAGTCCTTTAATTTTTCCGACCTCAAACTGCATAAAGTCGAAGAAGATGGTGCGGTCTTCTTTAGTCTTAAGATTCAGCAGATCGCTCCGTAGCTTGGGGTCGATGTGCGAGTGTGCCCATTCGAGGTTCGTTGTCTTCCCCGAGAAGCCCGGGCCGTAGTAGACAATCTTTAGGTCGATTTGGTTTAGTCCGTAATTAATAAACACGTCTATTCTCCTAGTTTGATACTGCTAATGTGAGGAGCCGTTAGTGGCCTTTCCTCCCCCTAAAAGATTATCTAATCGCTCCGATAGTTCGCTCTGAAATTCATTGTCCCCTAAGCTCTGCTGGACAAAGCGCGCAGCGGGCTGGGTGTCGGTGTTTTGTTTAGCCGCGGCCAAAAGATCGCGAAGTTCGTCACAAGCCTTTTCAACTAAGACCCGCACCATGCCGAAAGTTGTGTTCTTACCGAAGATCACCACGAGAAAGAATTCGGGGTTGATGCCGGTTATGTATATGTTATTGGTCTGGCCTTCGTGGAAGTGCATCTTGAAACTCTGGCTCTCACCGATAAGCTTCGCCATCTCTGTGGTTGCGGCAAAATCTGCGGCAGCGAGGGCCGAGAGCACGGGGAGGTTATTGGTCTCCATGTTCCCCTGGCGGGCGACAAGCAGACCGCTTTCGTCGGAGAGGATTATCGCGGCACACTTTGTCCGCTGATAAAAATTCTTTAATGTTGAGTTAAGACCGGCGTAGCTCTCCTCGGAGAGTGAAATTTGCTTAGTGCCGTCAGGTTGTAAAACAGACATGCGCGCGCCAAACTCCGCGTTCAATAAAGCTAATAGACTTATGACCCCAAACCGGAATAATCTTTAAAGACGTAAACGGCTGTTTTTGGTAATAAATTGAATAGTTTTATCGGCCGAAAATTGGGGTTTGGTTGGTTTGATAAGGTCCCAGAAGGGTTAGGGATCTTTTTAGGTAATTTCAGGCAACGGGCCCAGGGCAAAGAGTTAAGTGGCGTTACAAATTCTAATTATCGATGACGACGAGGCTCAGCTCGATAGGTTGGCATTCTTATTAGAGAAGGCCGGCTTTGGGGTCGAGAGCGCGGGCTGTGTTGTCGCTGGGCTTGAGAGTGCAAAGACGCTCAATCCGGATCTGATAATTTCGCGCGAGACATTACCCGATTTAGCGTTAACTGATCTTTTAGAGATAAAAAATGAAGAGCCCAGCCTGGTGGATATTCCAGTGGTGGCGCTGATAGATGAAGCCGCCGAGCGTATAGAGTATTACAGGGCTGGTTGTCAGGATGTAATCTCCATCCCCTTTGATGAGGCGGAGTTACTGTTTCGCATCCGTATCGCGATGCGGCGCTCAGGCCCCAAGGGGGTAAGTGGTAGCTTCTCGCATATTAATCTGATTGATCTGATTCAGATGCTGATTTCATCCAGACGAGACGGTAAGTTGGATATCGATTGTGGGGAGAGCTCGGGGACTTTATTCTTTAAAGAGGGTCAGGTTGTACACGCTGTCGCTGACGGATTAAGCGGTGAGGAGGCGTTTATAAAACTGCTTCGCGAGAGTCAGAGCGCTGGTGGGAGTGGCGGGGAGTTTAATTTCAATTCAGAAAAGCTACCAGAGAAAACCCCGGAAAGCATTACGCAGCGGACTGACCATCTGTTATTAAGCCTGGCAAATGTACTGGATGAATCGTAGGGCTAAGTATAGGTTCCGGGGAATTTACCCCGAGGATTTGCGTGCAAAGGTCTTGCAAATCTTAACTGTCTCTTCCTGCACTAGCGCTCCTACTTCATCCCAACTTCCGTTTCGCAGTGCTTGACCTTCGATTAGGCGCTCGAAAACTCCAGCTGAAATTTTTGCTGCGAGCTTTGCCTGGGCGGTGAGATTGAGCCCTGCTGCGGCCTTTTTCTGAGGCATTTGCTCCTCCGGTAAGACCTGACTAAAGACATCCTCAAGCTTGGCGTAGTTTAACGGGCGAGAGACTACAGCTAATCCCGCGGGCAGCTTCTGCGTCGGCGCTGTCGGCGTGGTAATTACTAACACCCGACCAAGTCTTTTCGATTCGCACCAGCTGAAATCGGTCACCAATGCGTGGTCCAAAACGGTCAGGGCAAACTCGTGTTGCTTTAACTGAATCGCAGCCTCTTCAGCCGAGCTGCAGAGTTGTAATGTAGTTCTGCGGTTCTTTAGTAGCTTTGCGAAGAGCTTTTCTAGCAACGAATCCTTGGTCACAATTAGAGCTTGAACGCCGCCTTCTTGTGGGAGAGTTGAGAGGAGACGTTGTACGACGGCGCGTAGTTCGTCAGACTTAAAAGGTTTGGCTAGAATCTCATTAATGCGAGCGGACTCCGCTGAAGCCAGCAGCGATTGCACAGTGTCTCCGGGAGCCATCAGAACAAATGCTGGAGTAGGCTCAGAGTTTTTACCTCTGCCGGCAACGGACTTTAACTCCTTACATAGTGTGAAGGGATCCAGTCCCGGAACATCTTTAGAGCAGAGAATTACAGCCGGTCGAACTTTTCGAATCTGTTCTAAGGCATTTTTTCCAGAGGCCAGTGTTTTTACGGTGACGCCGATTTGCGAAAGCGCAAGACTAGCGATAGCCTGCACGGCGGGATTGGGATCAATTACTAAAACAATTGGTGGTGTTGCCATAAGCCGACTCGGTCAAATTTAGATGTTAGGTCGGGCCAATAGGCTGTAAACATTCGCCCATTCCAGAGCTGATTGGTGTTGTTTCTGGAGGGAGAACTCTTCACAGCTCTAATTTAACGGAACGAAAGAATTTTAAAGGGTTAGCTATGCCGGAGTTGCCAGAGGTTGAGACCGTTGCTCGGCAGCTAGCTCCTAAGCTGC
>CAYMWO010000212.1:0-5030 GCA_964393905.1 uncultured Bdellovibrionales bacterium
AATCCCGGATGGGTGGAGCAGGACCCCGAGGAGATTTGGCAGTCACAGCTTGCGACCCTGAGGGAGGTGTCTCAAGGGGTGGAGGGCGAGATTTTGGCGCTTGGTATTACGAACCAGCGCGAGACTACCGTCGTGTGGGAGCGGAAAACGGGGAAGGCACTATATCCGGCGATTGTCTGGCAGTGTCGGCGCTCGGCGGATATCTGTGCGCGGATGCGGAGTGAAGGACTGGGGAAAAAAGTCTCTGAGAAGACGGGGTTGGTGATTGACTCCTATTTCTCCGGGTCGAAGATTCTGTGGCTGTTGGAGAATCTTCCTGGTCTTAAAGAGCGAGTGGCAAGCGGTGAGGTGCTGTTTGGGACGATTGATTCTTGGCTGTTGTTTAAGTTGACGGAGGGGAAAGCCTTCGCAACTGAACCTTCAAACGCTTCCCGCACGATGCTTTATTCAATCGTAGATGGGCGCTGGGATGCGGAGCTGCTTAAGTATGTGGGGGTGGGGGAGAAAAATCTGGCTCAGGTTCTGCCATCGAACTCTAAGTTTGGAACGACAAAGCTCTTAGGCCCTGAAATCCCGATCACAGGAATTCTGGGAGACCAGCAGGCCTCGCTCTTTGGTAACGGATGTTTTGAGCCGGGCGGAATCAAATGCACCTTTGGCACCGGAGCTTTCTTATTACTTAATACCGGTCATGAGGTAAAGCGTTCCGAGACCGGTCTGTTAACGACTGTAGCCTGGGGCACCCCAGAGGCACACTTCGCAATCGAAGGCAGTGTCTTTATGGCGGGAGCACTGATTCAGTGGTTAAGGGACAAGCTCGGGATTATCAAATCTTCATCAGAGACAGAAGCTCGTGCCGCATCCGTTCCGAATTCAGCTGGAGTAATTATCGTTCCGGCGTTTACAGGACTCGGCGCGCCGTATTGGGATGAGAAAGCTCGGGGGGCGATATTTGGGTTAACAAGGGATTCGGATTCGAATCACATCATTCGCGCGGCGCTTGAAGCTATCGCCCATCAGGTGGCGGATCTGTTAGATGCGCCGGAGTTTAGTAGTTCTCCTGAGATAAGAATCGACGGCGGCATGAGCGCCAACAAACTCTTCGCACAGATTCTAGCCGACACAACGCAAAGAAAAATCAAAGTCTCCCCCAGACCAGAGCTCACAGCCTTCGGCGCCGCAGCCATGGCGGCCTGGGGCTGCGGGGCGTTTAAGTCATTGGCGGAGTTAAGAGCTGGGTTCTTTAGTAGCCTATCAGCCGAGACCGCAAGTCTGAGCCCGAATAAGCCCAGCGCTGAGGTCTCCCTATCGCGCCACCATTGGCGCCAGGCGGTGGGGCGGGTAAGGGGGTAGGAATTTGTGATATACGCCGTCATATTTCCTGGAAATTTAACGGCCAGTCATTGAAGTTTCGTTTTAAATCACTTTAGTATCAAGCTGTTACCAAAGAGGCCGCCACCTCAATAGCTCGCCACTCGCTTTCCCTACCATAACACATGAGAAATATAGAAGGTTCTTCCGGACTGAGGACGATTTATCGTTACCTGTAAAATTTTTGCAACCAAACCTTGAATCCAAACCATAACAGGTGTAGATATAGGGTGTGCGCTTGTAAAAAAATTACAAGAACTTGTGCGGCTTAAGGTTTGTATAATTGGAGTTTAGCTCATGCGAGTATTGTCAAAAATTTCTGCGATATTATTAGCGATCGTCTCTTTCCATTTTTTGGCTGCTCCTTCCTGGGGCGCGGATTGTAATCTGAATGGTGTTGAGGATGCGGTGGATGTCACTCCGGGGGCGATTTCATTTGGCGCTGGGGTGACAATCAACCTTACAAACTTCTCCGCTGGAGATAGAGTTATTAAGGTCAAATCTGAGATACATGAATTCTGCTCAGTTGGCAGGTTCGGTTATCATTGTGACAGAACTCCGGTGGTGTATGTTGCGGTGGCGACAGCAGACTCTAAGTTACGGCTTTATGACTTAGATTTTAATACCGACGGAAGTCTCTACGCGCAAAGGTCTTTTCTCTTCACTAATAGAGGGACGAATATTAACATCCCAGGGGTAACCGATGCTGCCTTTGGTGATATCGATCATGATGGGATTTCCGATCTAGCGTTTGCCTCCTTCGGTACTGTGTTCTTATTTCGCAATAACAACTCAGGTTCGTTCTCACGGGTTACTGGGCTATCGGGAATTACTGATGCGGTAAAGGTCCTGATTGCCGATTACAACGGAGATTTACAGGCGGATATTATTTGGAACACGGAACTGAAAAATGCGCCGGACCATTCGCAATATTCCACTCATAATGTGACATACCAACAGATTGACAACCCATTGCAGTTCTCCGGAGGCGGGCAGATATCTGTGCCAGCGGATAATCTCGGGAAAAGCTCTGAGGATTTTCCTTATACACTCGCCGCAGTTGACCTTTCTAATGACTACTCCGACGATGTCGTCTTACTAAACGGCGGAATGTTTGCACCGGGCTTAAGGATTACGACGGGCCTTCCAACGTTTGCTCCAAGCTACTACGGTGGCCATTTTGTTAAGACCCCCACGGCGTTTGGCGATATTGATGGCGACGGCTTTAAGGAGGGAATCTACGGTGACCTGGCAGCGACCTCATTTTTGCTAATGCGCACAGGCGCTGAAGCCGGCGGATATGACCCGACATTTATTAACCCACCGGTTTCTACAATCTCCATCGGTCGCGCCATTGGAGTACCGTTTGCAGCAGCGGACTTTAACGGCGACTCACGGGACGATATCGCCACGCGCCAGTCTAGCTCCAAGCAATCGCTAAACGTAATTCGAGTTTTCCCGAATCTAGGGCAGAGCAAGCTTGGAACTCCGAAGGTACTAGAAGTTGCGGTGGCCTCTGGTTGGGAAGCGCATGCGGTGAATATAAGTGATGACTCGCTAACCGATATTTTGACGGTTAACCCCAGTACCGGCGAGCTGGTTTTTCGCAAGAACCAAACCACGCTTCCGAACAGCCTAGACAGGAACGTTAATAAGCGACCGGATTCGTGTGACCATGCCGTAGCTGGGGACTTCGACGGGGACTTTCTTACGGACCATACGATTGTTCGTGAAGATACGCGGGGTGGAGTCACCTATCTCCAGTGGCTGACCCGTCCGGGAGACTCGACAGATGACTCAGCTCAACTGTCAGACCCTAACGTATATGTATATGGGTTAAAGGGTGACCTGCCTTACGCTGCTGACTGGGACGGAGACGGGAGCTTTGATCCAGGTGTTATCCGCACCACAAGGAGCGGAATGCTTTGGTTCTCTCCCTTGCCAACAGGTTCCGACGAGGTTGTAAGCTGGGGTAAGCAGGGAGATGTGCCACTCTCGGGTTATTATGACGGAGACAACACGGCCGACAGGGTTGTGGTGCGAAGGAATAGGACAAAGCTGTACTGGTACATCCGCCTCTCTTCGGGCGCACCGTTGGATGCGATTCAATGGGGAAAAACGGGCGACACACCGTTTGCGGCGGACCTTGATGGTGATGGAATTGACGAGTTGATTCTCGCGAGAAAGGAGTTCGGCGGGATTACCTGGTATCCGCGGAATCTTGCAGGGGCAGCTTTTGCACCGCTTCAGTGGGGACTGACAGGTGACGTGCTGCTAAGGCCGATTGATTATGACGGAGACAATAAAGCTGACTTCGCGGTTTCACGCGGGGAGCAGATTTATGTCTTCCAGTCGACTGTGCTTAACGGCTTGGTGTTGCAGAATACCGGTATCGGAAACGGTGTCCCGATTCTAGGGAACTTCACCCGCGGCAGCCGCGCGCGGCAGGGGTTCTATCGCGCGGCTCCAGGCTATGTGAGCTTTCATGGATTCTTCCGCGAGGGGCAGATGTCTGGTGGGGTGGGGTATGGGCTGAGCGGCGACTCATTCATTCGGCCGGATGGGACGGCGATTAAGCAATAGTTAGAGCGAGCGGCGGATAGAAAGTCCGCCGCTCGGGTTCTTTCGAAATAAATCATACAAGTAGAAGGGTAAGGTGAGCGCCTTGTGAGGTGCGGCGGTAGCTGCTTTTCGCAAGGTGTTCACAGGCATTATTAAATTGGGTTTTTTATTGGGTGTTTTTCGGTTTTGAATTGGGTTTGTTCTAGAAAACTCGTTGGGGTTGGGACGGGACGTTTGGGTTGTGAGGTGTTCACTACTCAGACGTTCTGTCCCAACCCATTTTGAGGATTGGAGTATCCGATGAACTGGTCTGATTTCGAGTACTTCTGGGAAGTCTCATTGCTTTGGCGGGGCATGGCTGTGCTCCTCGGAGCTTCGTTCGTATTCTTCCTGTATCAATTGGCGTCGTACGCGGTGTACGTCAATTGCAGGGCTCCGGCAGTGAGTCGCCGAGAAGATCTGCAGTGGGCAAGGATGGTCAGGAAGCACAAGCACCGAGCGCGCGAGAGGGCCATGGCCCGATCGTAACGAGAGAAGTCGGTGCGGTCACGGGGGGAGCGGTCTCGACCATCCCCCCGTTGGCCCGAGAGAATTTGCTGAAACGAGTGTTTCTAGTTTTAGTGCCTGTGACCCTTTCCTTTCAACCCAACTCTTAACGCCTGATTCGTTCCGGGCTAACAGGGACAGAGGTCGTTGTCGTGGACTCTTCCTCTGGTGCTGTGGTTGTCGTCGTCGTGGTCTCAGGAAAAACTAGATCTGGAGGGATGGTGCCGTCCTCAATCGTTGTTGTTGTAGTGCTTGAGGAATCGGTATCCGTTGGTGGCACTTCGCCGGGATCGGTTGGTAGCATCGAGTCTGGATCATCGGTTGCCGACCCATCAGTCACCGACCCCTCAGTATCTAGAGGAGGGGAGTCTGCCCCCGAATCTATATCCGGCGCCCGTTCCACAAAGTTCACTGAGTCAGCTTGAGCGACATTAGATTCTGGGTCGACCGTGACTTCGAGCTGAACCTCGCTCGCAGTCACAGGGATGTCAGAGACAGTTAGGGATGATTCCACCTCAGCGGATGTAAAGTGCAATGTGACTTCAGGTTCA
>CAYMWO010000213.1:0-4161 GCA_964393905.1 uncultured Bdellovibrionales bacterium
GAACGGGGCGGTCCTTGGGGTGGGCGAGACGGAGGCAATTTTCTTGCGCGGTCGCTTTGCGGCCGCAAACAGCAAGAAAAGTGTCGGAGCGAGCAGGTGGGCGCCGATAGCGCGTGAGCGGTCCCGTTCAGACCTCTCCACCCCGCGGCTAACCACCATCGCCCCGAATCACAATAACCCTTTCGTTCGGACACCCCCCCCAGGGCTTAACAACCCCCAACCCCCTCCCCTTGCCTTACCAACTAAATCCATGCTCTCCTACCGTATCTAAACCCTGCAGTAAGTCCGAAAAAAAAGGCGACTTCCGATATGGTCCCAGCACTTAAATTTACTCCCAGAGCTAGCCTTAAAAACGAAACCGGAGCCATAATCGTCGTCTTCGGTATTCTAATCTTTATCTTTCTCATAGTCATAATTATCGTCGGCATGGTGGTCGGTCTCGACAATAAAGTTGAAGGCGGCGACCCTTCAAAATCAATGTTCTCCAAAGACGCTAAGATTCACGACGTAGTGAATTCCGTAAACGAGCGAAAAGAAAAGTTCCTCTCCAAGCTCGAAGAGCGGCGAGCAAAAAAAGACGCTGCCGAGGGAATAAATCCCGAAGAGGATTCCGCAGAAGCACCGCATAAGGCCAAGGATTTAGAAGACATCCAGCGCCGGCTTGCAGCAGAGCCAAAGTAAGCAGGAACGCGACTCAGCAACCGCTTACTTGTTCGCAATTGACTGTTTCTTCGACTTCAAAGACTCCGGCTCATCTCCCTTACGAATCCTGGGAAGCGGTTGGCTAAGATTTCTGCCCTTGCTTCTTAGCTTTTTAATTCGGACCTCGTCAGGAATTAAATTCAACTCCGCAAGCTTTGCATAAATTGCATCCGCTGCAATCCGGTGCGCAATTTCGTTGGGATGACTGTCTTTCCCCGGTATCGCCTGCAAGCGTGAGGGTGGGATACCGTTATACTCCGCTGTGATATCCACCCAGTTGCCGGTTAGCCCTGCCAGTAGGGCATCGATTTTCTCGTGTAAGGGTTTAAACACGTAGTTCTCATCAATCGGATGACTAAAAAGTGGAAACACCACCGCCATAAACGGCACTTTCGCACCCTCTGTCATTCCGACGATATGCTTCATTGCACCAGCAAACCGGCCCCAGGCCTCTTCGTTACTGTAAAGGTCAAAATAATATTTTTCATAGTCCCGGTAGCTGAGCGAATTCAAAACCCGGCTCGCGACAAAGCCCAGGCTCTGCCAGTAACGAAATAGCGGAGAGCTAAGCTCAATCTCGCCATCGGCCTTTTGATAAGGATGGGTGATTCTGTAGGGCTGAAGCTCGGGGTCGTTCAAGGTGACCTCCAGAAGAATCAGGTCCGGCTCGTATTCGGAAAGCGCCCGCTTCACCAACCAGGCCTCTTGCGCCGTCGAATACCCCGGCACGCCCCAATTTAGAACCTCAACCTTGGGCTGTTTATTATTAAGGTTCAGCATCCGCTCAAGGCGCTTAGAAAATGCGTCGTCAAACTGTCCCTTACCGCCGTATGTAAAGCTATCCCCCACCACGACTATCCGAAAAACCCCGGGGGCTTTGTGTGGAGAATAATAAAAGTCTCGAGGCTCTAAGCTCGACTCGGGAAGATACCAATGCGTCGGCCGGTCCTCCCACTTAGCGTGTTCGACAATCGCTGGGCGCGCGATGCGAAAGGCTAGTTCAATAAAGAGAAGGGAGATTGCTAAACCAAATACTATTAACAGCAATTTGACCCGCCACGAATCCCGCACTGGCTCGAGCGGCAGAGTGCCATCTAACGCCGGAGAAGCGTTAGTTTCTACCTGCGGTTTAGTTTTCGTGGTTACCATAAGGGGGCCAAAGATTGCGGAGACAGAAATACCATTCGGGCAATGTATAATACGCCGACAAAACATCAGCAACCATGGTTCAGTGCATAATTTTGTGGTATCCCTTGAGAGTAATGGAAGACACAATATCCCATAGCACCGCCCGGAAATCCCCGTATCTCCACTCGCTGGAGTCCGTAATGGTGCGCGAGCTAAACGGCCAAATCGTTTTTTGGAACCGTGCGGCGGAAAGGAGTTATGGTTGGAGCAAGGCACACGCGGTGGGAAGCGTCTCGCATCAACTTCTAAACACAGTCTTCCCTTGCCCATTAGAGGAGATTAACCAAGAACTAATCTCCAAGGGCGTCTGGGAGGGAGAGCTGCTACATACCTTAAGTGACGGCAGTAGAGTCAAAGTCGCAAGCCGCTGGCAGGTTGTTCGAGAGGGAACCAAACAAACGCTGCAGATAGTCGAGACCAACAGCAACCTCGCCAAAGTTCGCCCCGAGACCTCTTACTTAAAATTCCCACGTGACTGGACTGAACAGACCTTCGCGTTTCTCTGGCGCAGAAAGTGGTGGTGGCTAACGCCGTTAGTGACAGTCACCCTCATCGCCTGGGCCGTAATGGAGTTCACCTCCGAACTAGGATTTGTTCCCCTAAGCGAATAGCCTGATTAGTTATCTAGCAAGAGTCTAGAAGTCAGCGGCGACCCACCCCCCTCTCGGTCAAGGAGAACATGCGTATAGGTTCTCCCCTCGGAAAATGTAATCGGTTCTGTCTCGCGGATAACCGTCTTGCTACCTGCGCCCGTATACTTAATTACAAATTCCCCCTCATCAATCCCTAAGTAGTCGCTAAATGCCTGATAGGCCAAAGCCGAAAGAGTCGGAGATTGATTCTTCACTGAAACCCCCGGACGCTGGATATAGACATCAACAGTTCCACGGGACGGCGCAAAATTTGTAATCCGAATCCGAAACTCCCCCTCGTCCGGTTCTGTATTCGTATCCTCTTGAAGAATTAAATCCTCAGCGCCAGCAGTCTGGGTAAAAAATAAGGTGTAGCTCTTACCGGCAGCGATAGTCAGGTCTTTTGAAACAATCGGCAGAACATTCAACTCGCTCTTAACTTCCGCGGGGAGCGTCCCTTCAAGAACATCTACCGTAGATGAAACATCCCCATAATCAACTCCTGAAAACGCCTTCTCCCCGTTTAGTGAAAGATCAATCGCCCCCGTCTCCGGCTCCGCGTGAAAAAAACGGAGATTCTCTGGGTTTGTCTCACCGCCACCTCCACCACCACTTCCGCAACCGAAAATAAAAAGCGAGATCACTAGGAGAATTATCTGTCGCACGTGCATAGACCCTAAAAAATAGAATTCTTAAAAGAGCTCCCTCTTATGATGCTAGAGAATAATAGACGGCGCTCAGCACGAAATCCAGCATTAAAAACATGCGGGCTTGAACCTCCAGCTGTTCTCTAGTTTAATCCCCCGCATGAATCGCACCATTCTTATAACCGGCGCCTCGTCCGGATTTGGCCTTGAAACCGCTAAACGCTTTGCCACTGAGGGCGATCGACTCGTGTTGGTCGCCAGACGTGAAGACAAACTTAGGGCGTTGGTCTCTGAGCTGAGCGCACAAGTGCCCTGCCATACCGTCACACTCGATGTTCAAAACCGCGATGAGGTTTTTGAAAAGCTCGGCTCGTTACCAAATGAGTTCTCAGAGATTGATGTGCTTGTGAACAATGCCGGACTCGCTGTCGGTTTAGCGCCGGTTCAAGAGGGCGATGTCGATGACTGGGAGAGGATGATCGATACGAACATCAAAGGGCTAATCTACGTCACCCGCGCAATTCTTCCCGGAATGATCAAACGCGGCCGAGGACACGTAATTAATATCGGCTCCACCGCCGGAAGCATTCCCTATCCCGGCGGCAATGTTTACGGTGGAACCAAAGCCTTCGTCGAACAGTTTACTAAGAACTTACACTGCGACGTGCACGGCACCGGAGTTCGAGTGACGAATATCGCTCCGGGTCTAGCCGAGACCGAGTTTTCGGTTGTGCGCTTTAAGGGGGATATGGAAGCGGCGAAGAAAGTTTACCAAGGGACACAGCCATTACTAGCGGAAGATATTGCAGATGCAGTTGTCTGGGTTGCGAATCAGCCGGTGCATGTGAATGTGAATTTGGTTGAGATGATGCCAACCTGTCAGAGTTGGGGCATGTTTCGGGTGAAGAGGGATTAGATTTCCTCCGTTAGCCGAAAGCCGTTAGCCGAAAGCCGTTAGCCGAAAGCCGTTAGCCGAAAGCCGTTAGCCGAAA
>CAYMWO010000213.1:4261-4825 GCA_964393905.1 uncultured Bdellovibrionales bacterium
GCCAACTGCTCACGGCAGTCGGCTTTCGGCCCACAGCGCTCAGACATCAGATTACCGAAGTCCGTAATCCGATAACGGTTCACTGATAACGGAATTCGGTTATCGGAGAACAGAATCAGAGAACGGATCCCAGTCCGCCGAGAGAATCTTCCGGAACGACATCAAGGTTCAAAACTAACCTTCCAAAAAAGTTGGTAGCCCGAGGCGTGGATTGGGGGGTCCATCCACGCCTCGGGTATACACCTCCTTTCTACAAATCCTACCGACTAGACTGCGACTACCCAGTCTCGTTCAGCCCGGCGGCCATCGAGATTGCCGCGTGCAGGAAGAGCCGTTCGAGACTCGCGCCCTCTTCGGCAGTTGCAGCACGCAGACGCCGCAGCGCCACAAGCTCCGAGAGCGAGACGACCGTGACATACGGGCCGCGCAGTTCGCGGTTGCTGCGGACTGCCGGGTCGTTCTCGAGAAGCGCCGCCTCTCTCTTGATCGAAAGGATGGCGACCTCCGTATCGCGGTACTCATGGACGAGCTGCTCCCAGATGCCCATCCGCAACGAGTCTTCTC
>CAYMWO010000214.1:0-4761 GCA_964393905.1 uncultured Bdellovibrionales bacterium
GTCGCAGCTTTAAACTGGAACGTGCGGCGACTTGCCGGCATTGGTGCATATGTGATTATCGACCCCGTAACTGGCGCTAAGAAGAGCCTATCCATTCTGATTCTTAATCAGCCTTGGTTTGCCGATGAACTAAGACAATTAGGACATAATGTAGTGACAGCCGGATGGTCTAGCGGACTCGTAGATCTACGCTTCAGCATTCCCGGAATGACCATTGAAGAATTGATTACTGAGCTACCAACAGAGTTTGAACCTGATATCTTAGTTTATATGGACGATAGTGGCCCGGTGGGAGTGACGGGTTTAGAAAGACTACAGATTCCTTCAGTTTTCTATTCGGTCGACGCGCATCATCATCTTTCGTGGCATAAACATTTTGCGCAACTTTTTGACTGCGTGCTTGTGGCACAGCGCGATTTTGTATCATCGTTCTCCGAGGTAAATCCAAATTCACTCTGGTTTCCACTATGGGCGCCTTATGACTACGAGCCTGTTGCAGAGAAATCGATCGAAGCCAGTTTTCGCGGAAATCTCGATCCTAAGTGGCATCCAAAACGAGCAGAGTTTTTCAAGAGACTTTGCCAATTAGCTCCCGTTGATGCCGATAATGCGGGATATTCCGATATATATACCCGTTCGAAGATTGTTGTGAATGAGGCCGTTAAGGACGATTTAAACTTTCGTGTTTTCGAGGCGATGATGTGTGGGGCATTGCTTATCACACCAGATGTGCCAAACGGATTGCGCGATTTATTTGAGCCAGGAGTGGATCTGGTACTCTATAAAAACTACGACGCGAATGATGCAGCAGAGAAGATTAACTATTACTTAGCGCAGGATGACCTGCGAAAGAAAATTGCTCAATCCGGGAGAGAGAAGGTATTAGCGCTACACAATGCACGAGGCCGTGCAAGAGACTTGGAGCGAATACTGCTAGACCTGAAGCCCTTGAGTAAGCCCCGACGGCTTACAGCTGCTGGAACAACGAATCTTATCGGCTCACGCATCGCGCGGCGGAGCTCAGATGCCTTGGGTGATAAATTATTGGGAATTAGTGCGGAAAATTTGCTGGACGCAATTATAGCCGGTGAGCCCAGAGATTCCGAACTAGAGGCTGCAATTATTTTATGTAAACACCATCTCGAAGAAAGAGGATATGAGCAGATGGCGTTTCGCTTTATAAAGATGGTTGCAGAATCAGCTCCAGGCGAGGAATTGTTGGGTATGAGTTATATGGAGAGTCTTCTGGCCTCTGGACAAAATATTGAAGCGCTTGCACTTGCTCAAATGTTTTCTACCTCACCCGAAGAGCTTATTGCTCATATTCCGCACCTAATGTCGGAAATGCGAAAGGAGATCCTTAACGAAAACCGAGTTAATAAATCACCCGCCTAGTTGGTTTTATCTTTTCGCCTTAAGCTTAAGTCCCAACTCTTGCCATTGCATCAAGCTGATTAGAAATTACTAACAGCGCTGGGATAGTAATTGAACGATTATGAAATTCACGGGTACTTAACCGCAGTCGTTCAAGCACCTCATGTCGAGCCGTTAAATATGTCTTTGCTGCCTCAGACGAAGAGCCGCCGGTCTCGTTAATTACTGCCGAGCAAATTACTCCAAGAGAGTCGCGTATTCCGGAGCTTAGGTTCCGGACTGCTAAAGCTTCCCATCGGTCTGCCGGTTCAATCTCCTTAGCTTGTTCAAGTAGGCGAGAGATTTGCAGTTCAGAGGCTAAATTAGCGTACAGTCTGGCGACGTCTATTACATTTACAGCCTGACGGTTTGCAATTAGAGCCACGTCCAAATAGGCCATGCCATACGCAACGGCTACAACATCTCGTGCCAGCTCCTGCGGAAAACCGCTTACCACAAGCCGCTTTTGCGCTTCGTTAATTCGACTTAGTTCCACGGGTGCAAAAAATGACTCCGTTTCACTTGCGAGCCGTTGGAAATTGTCGCTATAAGCCTCCACAATTTCCGACCAGGTCAAATTGTTATTTCGATGCTCTAATATCCAACGAGTCATTCCCTCAATTGCGGTGGTCAGGGTTAGGAGTGCCTTTTGATGAGCGCGAGTGGAATTCGCCTTGTCCATTACTCGAAGATCCCGTGTAAGCTCGCGAGAACCAGCAATCGAGTCTGCAGCAAGAAATGCGGAGATGATGTCCGTAAGCTTGGCGCCAGTCTCTTCGGCAGCACGGTACGCAAAGGTCGCCCCCATACGTTCCACTAAGGCGCTTGCTACCTGGGTTGCGATTATCTCTCTACGTAGAGGGTGTTTCAAGATGTCCTCAGGAAATCGCTCGGCTATCGGCTTTGGAAAGTAGGAAAATAAATATCTCTGCAGGAACGGCTCCTCCGGCAGGGATGAGTCAATAATTGCATTCACTAAAGCAATTCTTACATAACTAATTAAAATTGCGAGCTCTGGCCGAGTAAGTCCTGCCTTAACTTGAGCTCTGCGAGCAATTGTCTCGTCATCTGGTAAAAACTCTCCTTCGCGACTTAACTGACCAGAGTGTTCAAGAGTAGAAATCAAACTTCGATAAGAATCGAGGTTCTTTCGGCTTCGATGCACCTCAAGGCTCAACACCATGCTCTGTGCTCGATTTCTGGAGATTACACTTTCGCAGACATCATCGGCGCACGAGAATAAGAGCGTGTTACGCTGATCGAAAGTCAATTCTCCACGAGAAACAGGCTCTCGCAGTAGGATCTTCAAATTTACTTCCAAATCCGAAGTGTTAACTCCCCCGGAGTTATCCACTGCGTCTGTGTTACAGTGCCCGCCCACTTTCGAGTATTCAATTCTACCCTGCTGAGTAAAACCAAGATTCCCTCCCTCCCCAATTATTTTAACTCTCAAGTCCCGAGCATCGACTCGGACATCGTCGTTTATTGGATCCCCAACATGAATGTGATCTTCGGTGGAGGCTTTGACGTACGTTCCAATTCCACCGTTCCAAAGCAGATCAACTGGTGCCTTGAGAATTGCCTTTATTAGTTCCTCCCCGGAGAGCACCTCAGAGTTTATCCCGAGAGCTGTCTGTATTTCCGGCGAGAGGGGTATCTCCTTCTGGGAACGATCGAAAACGCCACCACCAGGGCTTATAAGTGCTGAGTTATAATCTGACCATTGAGAGCCTGGGAGATTGAACAACCGAGTCCTCTCCTTAAATGATGCTTCTGGGTCTGGATTCGGGTCGAGGAAAATATGGCGATGATTAAATGCCCCGATAAGTTTAGCGTTTTCGCTGCGTAGAAGGCCATTTCCGAAAACGTCCCCAGACATGTCCCCAATGCCGACGACCGTAAACAATTGACTTTCGACATCTATGCCAATCTCGCGGAAGTGCCTGACAACACACTCCCAAGCTCCTCTTGCTGTAATGCCCAGCTTTTTGTGATCGTATCCGTAACTACCCCCCGAAGCAAAGGCATCTCCGAGCCAAAAGCTAAAATCCTCAACAGCTACCCTGTTCGCCAAGTCGCTAAAGGTTGCGGTGCCCTTATCGGCCGCGACGACTAAATATGGATCTTCGGCATCATATATAACGCAATTCTCCGGGCGCTTAACCTCTCCGCCAATGCGATTATCGGATACCTCAAGCAGGCTCCGAACGAAATGCGTGTAGCAGCGTTCGACTTCTTGCTGAATCTTCTTTCGCTCGTCCGGCAAATTTCGCACGACAAATCCGCCCTTCGCTCCGACTGGTATAATAATTGAGTTCTTAACCATCTGGGTTTTCATGAGACCCAGCACTTCGGTGCGATAGTCCTGAGGACGTTCGCTCCAGCGGATACCACCACGAGCAACCTTACCACCGCGCAAATGAACGGCTTCAAAATCTGGGGCGTTAACAAAAATCTCAAACAATGGCCGAGGATTTGGCATTTGTGTGATTTTCTTGCATTCAATTTTTATCGCGATATCGACCCGAGTCAGGTTACGGTAGAAATTTGTACGAACAGCTGAATCAATCACGTTGAACAGTGCTCTGAGTGCGCGGTCGTGAACCAATTTCTTTACAGCCTTAAGTTCGACTGAGAATAGCGCCTTGTTTTTTTCGTATTCTTGTAACCTGTCATCTGGAGTATTAACAAAGATCTGCGGATCAAATTTAATACGGAAGGCATCCACTAAGATTCGAGCAAGTCCGGAATTCTCTGTTAGCGCGCTACTAATGTAATCCTTTGATGCAAAGGCCTTTATTTGCCAAAGGTAATTCTGTAATGCCCTAAGAATTGCCAACTCTCGCAAGGCCAGCCCCGGATCCAAGAGCAGGGAATTGAGAGGATCGTTGTCGGCCCGGCCCAGGAAAATTTGCTTTAGCCCCGGAAGAATCACATCGTTTACTGATCTTTCAACTATCTCCCTCCCTGACTTAGGGCGGACATGAAGATTGTAAATTCCCGCGAGAACTCCGGCACCACTTAATTGAGTCAAGGTTTCGTCGGCGATTACAAACCCAGCGTTTTCGAGATATGGGATGATAGCGCTAAGAGTCAGCGAATCGCCCTGCTTGTAAAGAGTGAGGTCATAAAGTGGCACCTCTGATGCTCCTGAAAGTTTTCGAATCGCAACTTCTAATGGATTTTCAGCGTTTAGAGCTTTAAGCATTGCAATGTCTTGAACGGCGCGTTCGACGGAGGTAGCGGCCTTATAACGCTCTGGCAAGGCTTGCGAATAAATGTCGGCCAATTGCTGCGCTGTGCCATCTCGGTAGGCGACATTAAGTTGCACACCAAGATTGTCATCCC
>CAYMWO010000215.1:0-4742 GCA_964393905.1 uncultured Bdellovibrionales bacterium
GACTGCGGTAGATAGCGCACGGTCGTTATCGCTGTAAAAGTTATCACCGTCGGAGCAGTGAAACGCATAAACGTTCCAGAGTGAGGGATGATAACGCTCTTGGATTATCTCTAGCGCTCGTTGATAGCCGGAGGAGATATAAGTTCCGCCGGACTCCACCTTGTGGAAGAACTCCTCCTCAGTAACCTCTTTAGCCTCAGTATGGTGCGCGATAAAAACAAGCTCGACTTGTTGGTATTTAAGCCGCACGAACTGATAAAGCAGGAAGTAGAAGCTACGGGCGAGATATTTCTTTACGGTTCCCATTGAACCAGATGTGTCCATAATGCAGATTACAACTGCGTTGGACTGTAGCTTGGTGTCGGTTGTTATGTGATGATAGCGCATATCATCTCGGTGAAATGGAAAGCGCTTTTCCTCACCCTCTTCGCCGCTGCTTTCGACTGGCTCAGGATTAGTCTCTCCCCGAGAGCGCTGTACGGCGAGCTTTCTGCGCACCCGGTTGCGGGCTGTGCCGCGTTTATCTAGTCGGGGCCGGATACCTTCTTTACGATGACCGTGCCGCTTAGCGACGCGCTCGCTTTCAATTTCGCGCAATGCTTTACGTTGAAGGTCTGGTAGTTCCAGGTCCTCAAACATAATTTCAATGAGCTCTTCTAAGGTAACATCGGTCTCCATGGCGTCGATGCCAGGTGTGTTGCCCGCTTCTCCAGTTGCATCGGGCTGGCCGGGGTCGCCTTTCTGCACAACATCTCCAGGCTTGGTTTCACCCTTTCCCTGTGCCACGCCGGGAGTGTTCTCGCCGTAGACGAAGCGGTACTCCTTAATCGAACGGATCGGGACTTTGATGATTTTATCTTTTTCGCGGCCGATGATCGACTCCTCCGCGATAATATCTGAGATATTGTCACGGATGGAGTCTCGAATTTTACGCCGATGGCGCTCACGATCCCTAGCGCTTCTGTCTGAACGCTTATCCTCTGAGACGTGGGGCCTAAAGATCGCACTCATTAGCTGAGTCCACCTCGGTTTGGAAGAACACTAATACCAATAAAATTCGGTAAATTCCCCCGCGCTAATCCTTCCACAGATGATTCGCTGCGTATTTCAGAATAACGTCTACGGCCGCTGGCGGATAACCGTTTGCGATTAGCTGCTCAACCATGGCGTTATACTTTTTCTGCTGTTCCGAGTCCCGTGTCTTGGCCTTGGTGATAATACGAGAAACGTCACGAACGCTGGTCATGAGCTTCTTTTCAACAGCCTCTTTTAGCGGCTCATAACTCTCGTAATTTACCTTCTCACCTCGGCGTCCAATCGACCAGAGATAGGCGATTACCTCTTGCCGGAAGCCGTCTGCCGCGGTGCCGATGATTGCAATCTGCTCCTCAATGGATTTCATAAACGCTTCGTCAGGCTCGAGCTCCTCTTTGGTGTTCCGATCTTTTACGCGCGCCTTGGTTACATAAGCCTCGGCGTGGTCCAGATAGTTTTGAAAGAGGGCATCGGCCTGCTCCTGATAGGAGTAGACAAAGGCCTTGGTAATCTCTTTTTCCAAAATCTCGAGATAGTCCTTGTGAATGACATCGCGCAACAGTTCGAGATAATGCCGCCTTGTGTCCTCAGGGAAGTCAGCGTTTTTCACCATCGTAATTAACGACTCTCGGACGGAGAGTGGGTGAATGACATTATCCTCGATGTTATCTGACAGGGCATTATCGAGCGCCTTCATAATAAAGCGCGTGGAGATGCCGTCCATTCCTTCGCGCTTGGCCTCTTCGCGCAATTCAGAGACATCTATCTTTTTAGTCTTACCCTTCTCGACAACCTCTTCGCCGTTATAAAGCTTGAGCTTAGTCATCAGGTCGCACTTATTGGTGGGCTCTAGCCTTGTAAGAATTGCAAACTTAGAAGCCAGTTCAATTGTATGCGGCGAGATATCGGCGTTAAAGTTCGAGTTACGGATAATCTTCCGGTAAATCTTTACCTCCTCAGAGAGTCTGAGGTTGTAGGGAACTTTAACCACGACGATACGATCCAGGATGGCCTCATTCGTGTGGTCGGCTTTAAATTTCTGCCACTCAGCCTCGTTAGAGTGAGCGATAATACAGGTGTCGACATAGATCATACCGTGCCGACCGGGAGCCGGAATGGACTTCTCCTGGGTGGCGGTGATCATGGCGTGTAGGTACTCAGTTTCGTTCTTGAAAACCTCGATAAACTCTACCATTCCGCGGTTACCGACGTTTAGCGCTCCGGTAAGATCCAGCACCCGAGGGTCACCCTCTGAATACTGGTCGAGCTTTGAGATATCCTCACTACCGATTAGCACGCTCGTATCTTGGTTGTTCGGATCTACCGGCGGAACCACGCCGATACCAACCCGTGAGCGGCGGCTAAACTCAATGGTTTTTACGGGAAACTCTTCCCACTTGCCTTTAAACTCAGTCTTTAACCGGTAGCGGCAGACAGGGCATAGATCACCTTCAATTGTCACACCCAACATCTTTTCAAATTCACGGCGTAGGTGTCGTGGGATCAGATGTAACGGGTCTTCAAACATCGGGCAGCCGTCAATGGCATACATTGGCGCTAACGACTCGAGTCCGGTTTTTAGCCGTTCAACGAGTGAACTTTTGCCCGAGCCAACGGGACCGACAAAATATAATACCTGGCGACTCTCTTCGCCTTTTAACGAAGCCGAGTGGAAATAGCGCACGGCAGAGGCGAGAGTCTGCTCCATGCCGTAAAACTCATCAGCAAAGAAGGCGAACTGGCGTAGTTTATGATTTTTAAAGAGTCGGGAGAGGCGCGGGTCCTCCTCGACATTAATCTCCTCAATCCCTGCATCCCGAATCATATTGTAAATTCGAGAGTGCGCAAGCTCTGCCACCTGGGGGTTATTTTTAACAACATCTAGATAGTCGATGAGTTTGCCCGTCCAACGGAGCTTTTGACGGGTGTCGCGGTCTTTATCGATTACGGCGCGAAATTCGCTGTTCATACTCGGGACGTTTGACTTATCGTTTCCGCTGCCGTGAGCCATGGTGATAAACCTCAAGTATAAAGAGTTTCAGTTCTCTACCGGTACCCGAAAATTTCCAGCCGCCCGTGCGGCCTTTTTGTAAAACATAACTATACAACCAAGCGTCGCACCTTAAGTTGTGTTAAACATTCAGATGTTCGCTCTGGTCTCGATGGTTACAACTATTCACGACTTAGGCAAGGAAACATTAGAATCGGCTAGTTTTCGGTTAATAATTAGCCGAAAGTTGGACGCAAAGCTAAACGTTGTTGCACTAAATCAGTCTGTTAAGTTCGATTTTCGATGGTTCAAAACAGGGTTGAGCCATAACGGAGGACGGTTTGGGGGAATTTTGTATGGAACCTTTTAAGCTTTTATTTTTGGGAGATGTCGTCGGAAAA
The DNA here is from genome assembly GCA_964393905.1 of uncultured Bdellovibrionales bacterium. Taxonomy (GTDB): domain Bacteria; phylum Bdellovibrionota_C; class UBA2361; order SZUA-149; family CAYMWO01; genus CAYMWO01. The sequence continues at coordinate 3,427 of CAYMWO010000215.1, forward strand.
GTCGGGCGGAAGGCGCTTAGTGTCTCGGTCCCGGAGTTACGCCGCCGGTTTAGTCCAGATGTTGTTATCGCTAACGGGGAGAATTCCGCCGGTGGGTTGGGAATTGACCCAGGAACCGCCGAGGAGATCTATCGTTCGGGGGTTGATCTAATCACGACCGGTAATCATATCTGGAATAAGAAGGAAGTTTTCCCTTACATCGATAAAAACCAAGACCGCATTATTCGCCCTCTTAATTTTGCCCCAGGGGGACCAGGTAAGGGGTTCATGAAGTGGACATCGCCTGCGGGAGTCAAAGTTGGAGTGATAAATGCCATCGGTCGGGTTTTTATGCCGGACTTAGCGGACTGTCCGTTTCGGGCCATTGAGAAAGTTCTCGCGAATGAGTTAAGCGACTGCAAGGTAGTGCTTGTGGACTTTCATGCGGAGGCTACGAGCGAGAAGGTGGCGATGGGGTATTTTTTGGATGGCAAGGTTGCGGTTGTGCTCGGGACTCACACCCATGTGCAAACAGCGGATGAGCGTGTTTTACCCAAGGGAACAGCCTATATTTCGGATGTGGGGATGTGCGGGCCGAAGGAGAGTGTGATTGGAGTTGAGCCTGAGCTTATTGTGCAACGTTTTTATAGCGGGGTGCCGTTGCGGTTTGAGGTGGGGAAGGGCGAGCCTATGGTGAATGGGATTGTGGTTACCTGCAATCCGGAGACGGGTCTGGCTAGTGAAATCGAACGCATTAACGAAGTCGTTCAAGCCCGCTAGGAAATTCTAACTTACAGAATCGATAGCAAGCCTAACCGTGTCGGCGGTAAAGGGCTTTTCCAAAAAATAATCCGGATTCATTCCGGGACTGATGGATTTTAGTTCATGCTCGGAGTTTGCAGAGAGCATGATTATTCTTAGTTTAGGGTTCGAGGCGCGAAGTTTTTTTAGGATCTCGCCGCCGGACATGTCAGGAAGTTGGTGGTCTAAGAATAAGAGATTAGGTTCTGAATCTGCGACGGCGCTTAAACACTCAGCACCTGTTTCAACAGCTATTACTGTGTGACTAAGGGACTCAAGGATAGCGGTTAGAATCAGCCGCACTACGGGGTCATCGTCGGCGATAAGGAAGATTTGGTTCATGAGACGATAGTTATCTTATAAATTTCAACCGGCAACCGTTCTATAAGAATAAACCAGGGTTAAGTAAATGGTTCAAATTAGGGATGTTTTTAAAGAAACGAGCTCTCTTAGGAAAGGTATTCCCAACTAAAACCATGTTGTAATTGTATGCATTAAATGCTAGTCTTTAGCTCCATACTTTCACAAAGCCTGTA
>CAYMWO010000216.1:0-4643 GCA_964393905.1 uncultured Bdellovibrionales bacterium
CTCCTTTGCCATCCTTGAATAAAGTAAACAGAAGTCGACCAGAAGAAACCGGCGAGGCTTTAAGCTCAACCTCGGCCCAAGCCCTGGGAACAGTCAACCACACTCCAAAAAAAGCGAACGAAAATAAAAATTTAACGACCGATTTCATAAATTACCAGGTATGGAGAGATATAAGATTGCTTTAAGCACAAAGTTTGCAAAAACCCCTGCTAGAATATCGTCACCGACAATGCCCCAGCCTCGTGGCAGTTTCTCAACTCTCTTTATGGGAAAGGGTTTAAATATATCGAAGATGCGAAAAAGCACAAATGCGAGCCCTAGGTTCACCAACGAAAATGGGACTCCGCACAAAGCAGCAAAATATCCAGCCATCTCATCAATTACTATTATCTGGGGGTCCTCTCCGTCAGCGCTCATTTTACTGGAACCCAATTTGCAAATTTCGCTTACCTCCCGGGAGCTGACAGATATCGCGAGAAGGGTGAAGGCGATAATAAATAGCCCCCAATTAAGAGGTTGAGACATCAATGGGAAGAAATTTAGAATCAGCCAGGCGCAGAAGACCGCCACGGCTGTCCCGCATGTGCCTGGCGCCTTTGGACTTAGGCCGGAATAAAAGCCGGTTGCAAGGAACCGTGTCAGCGACGGTCTGCCTTTATATTTTTTCATGGCAATCCCTCTAGCATAATTGCCGAGCTTTTGTCCTATTGAACTCGGCTTGAGCAATTCCCCAGTCCGAGGCATAAAAGAGTCATGTTTCAACTGGGGCCCTTTAATATTTCCCTTCTCGAGCTCGATCGTTTTCGGCTTGACGGTGGAGCGATGTTCGGCTCAGTGCCGAAGAGCTTATGGGCACGGCGCATCGCTGCTGACGACAATAACCGCATACAGCTAACCTGCCGTGTGATGGTAATTGAAACCCAGGTTGAAGCTCAGAACAGAAAGTTCTTGGTCGATGTTGGCATGGGGCGAAAATGGTCCGAGAAGGAGCGTGCCATTTATGAGATTGAACATCTTGCCACTAAACCGCTTCACGAGCTGGTTTCCGACGTAACCGGCGTAATCCTCACCCACATGCATTTTGACCACGCCGGTGGTGTGTCTTATCGAGATAGGGATGGGTTGCATCTTAGTTTTCCCAACGCTGTGCACTTTCTGAGTGAACGAAACTGGAGCCATGCCCAGCATCCCGGCGTGCGCGAGCGTGCGAGTTATTTAAAAGATAATATCGAGCCGCTAAAAGACGCCAAACTTGTCTTAACAAACGACGGTGAAGAAGTACTTCCCGGAATCTCACTGCATCGTTCCGAAGGGCATACCCATGGCTTACAGATGGTCAAGGTTTCGGGCGTGACCCCTTCAGGGACAGCGACATTGTTTTATCCCGCCGATCTGATTCCAACAGCGCACCACATCTCGACCCCATATGTAATGGGCTACGACCTGTGTGCCGAAACCTCGATGTCCGAAAAGGAAAGGTACCTAACCCAGGCAGTGGCTGAGAACTGGATCTTGGTTTTTGAGCATGACGCCGATACCCCCGCCTGCCGGGTCGGTCAAGATGAAAAGGGGAACTTCGTTGCTATTCCGCTTTAGCGGGCCGCGCGAGTATTTAAGTATAGCGTCAGGTAAATACTCGGCAATCCAGTGCTTTCACAGTCCACTTAATTCACAAAGTCTGATATGTTTTCCGGCTCTAAGATCAGAGGGAGTTATTGCCTACTGGTGTTATTAATTTTTAAACAACCCTTAAATCTATTTGTGGCTAACCGATAGATATGGAGAAAACTAAAATGCGTAAAATATCTAAAGTCTCATTACTGACTTCACTTCTCGTGCTGCTCGCGTTCCCCGCGCTATGCATGGCGGAGGAGGATTTTGCCGAGATTCTAAAGCGCGCTCAAACGTTAAAAGATCAAGGTAAGTTTACCGCTGCAATGGAGGAGCTCTCCTGGGCGACAAAACAGCTACAGACTCTGCATACACAAAAGCTTGAAGCCTTCCTCCCAGAGAAGCTTTTGGATTTTACGGGCGGCCAAGTTCAGTCCAATAGCGCGATGGGCTTTATGAATATTGAACGCACATACTCAGGCGCTCCTGGAAAGGTGAAGCTCTCGCTTAGCGGAAGCGCCAGTTCCGGCGGTGCTGCGGCTCAGGGGTTAGGAGCTCTGGCAAACTTAGCTGGAATGGCTGCGATGATGGGCAACGCTCCCGGGATGGACACTGTCCGCGTGAAGGATCAGCGCGCTACAGTTGAGTCCGCAAACGGGGAGATGAAGCTCACAATCCCGATGAGTAACGGCATTATCTTTTCCGCTGAGCAAACAGAGGGCAAGGTTACAAAAGAACAGTTAGTTGCCTTAGCGGAGTCCTTCGATTTTGCGGGCTTGAATGCATACGTTGCCACAAAATAATAATTCTTCTGCATCCTCGGCGGCTTCAGTGGCAAAATCCTCTGAAGCCTTTGAGGATGCCGACTCTCTCTTTGCATGTGACGGGCCTTGTCACATAGACACCTTGGCGCTTTCCATCGGCGACTACCTGAGAATACTTTGCCTCGCCATCTGGACCGCCTTCCTGAGTTTTTTCGGTCTCGGAACTATCGAATTTTTACGACACACCGAGGCTGATAGAACGCTTATTGCCTGGGAGATGGTCGCAAGGGGGGACTATCTTGTCCCGCACCTCCTTGGTTCGGTCATACTTACCAAACCTCCGCTATTCTATTGGCTTATCGCCGCCTCGATACATTTATTTGGCACAGCTTCAGAGTTTGCTGCACGTTTTCCCTCCGCAGGGATAAGCGTGCTTTTTGTCGGACTGCAATATGTGATTCTCCGCAAATTGGGTTCAACGCGGGAATTCGCCACTCTCTCAGCGATTGTTTTAAGTAGCGGCGTGCTGTTTTTCACCTTAGCTGAGGTTGCAGAAATTGACATGGGGTTTGGGTTTCTCTGTGGACTCACCTTTTATGCCTCGTTTTATTCGAATATCAAGCGCAGTTATCTCGCTATTATCTCCGCGTATCTCATTGCGGCTCTTTCGTTTCTGACTAAGGGGCCGCCTGTAGTCTTTTTTTTCGCGGCCTCTCAGGGTTTGTTCTTCCTCTGGTATCAGCTGATATCTGCTCAAGGACGCTCTCAAAAAGTTCCAGCCTCGGAGTTTATTTTAAGAAATGTTATCGGAGTTCTCGTTTTCCTTACAATTGTCCTCGGATGGTTACATTCGTTGGCGCAGGTGGTGGGGTGGTCGGCGTTAAGAAGGCAGTGGGAGGTGGAGATTCTGGAGCGGGTGTTTCATCCCTCTAGCCGTGGACACTCGTCACTATTTTATTTCTTTAGCCTTTTTCAAGGTGCCGCTCCGTGGAGTCTTTTTGCCGTTGCCGCTGCTTTAATGCTTTTTTCCCCAGAGACGCGACGAAAACTCTCTGCCGTCCGTTCTCGCCCGAAGGATTGGGAGTTCTTAGTTTTTAATCTTCTGGTAGTTGGCGTCTCGATTTTGATGCTCTCGCTCGCCGAAGGAAAGACTAGCCGCTATTTATTCCCCGTCTACGCGCTTGTCTCGAATCTAATAGTTTTCTGCATGTTGCTAATTCGTAATACAAAGATTGAGCGCACTCTTTTTTATCTCGGGATGCTCGCAGCACCGCTTGCGCTGTTGAGTCTTTCTTCCGCCCCTTTTTTTCTTGAGATAGATGGCGTTTCCATACAGAACATTATCTACTCTGGCATAACCCTAGCAGCTCCGTTTGTCGCCCTCTGGGTAGCCTGTTTTCGTCGCTCTCGAGGGGGAGTCGTATTAGCGATACTCTTGGTTATGAGTGGCATTAGAGTAGGGGAGAAACTCGTATACGCCCCGCACCGAAATTTAACTAAGTCGGTTAAGCCTTTAGCACTAGAAATAGATTCTCTCTTAAAACCTAGCGAATCGCTTTATACAGTTGAGATGTTCGAGCGCTGGGTGGTGTTTTATCTTAAACATTTGGGCCGAGATACGCTGCGCTTAACTCCGGAATTAATCGCAAAAATAGACGCACTTCCGCAGCGCGTGCCAATTCTGCTTAACAAAGAAGAGGAATCCTGGAGGGTGCAGCAGTTGCGCGCTTTTGATCCGACCCTAAAGGTCATAAAAGAGTTCAACGACGCCCCCGATCCGGTGTTATTGATAGAGGTCAGCCGAGAAGCCCTACGCCACCTTGACCCCCACGAAGAATTCCCCACCACCCCCAGCCGACCGTTTTATTCCGGTTATTCTTCGGGTTTGCCATAAACTCCCCAGATATGTAATTTATCCCGGCACATGCCCGGCTGGTGGAATTGGTAGACACACAGGACTTAAAATCCTGAGCTGCGAAAGTGGCGTGCCAGTTCGAGTCTGGCGCTGGGCATTTTTTTAAATTCATTATCTCACGCAGAGCCGCAGAGAAATCGGAGAAAATAAGCTCCAGTAACCTTACCCCATTCCTCTCTGCGCCTCTGTTCTCTCTGCGTGAGGTTCTGGAGATTATCTTCAGGTCACTCACGCAGAGCCGCAGAGAAAACGGAGAAGATAACTTCCACATCTCAAAAAGTGGTTGCAAGGCCAAAACCTTAGAAAAGGATGCATTACTTGCCGTCTTATCCACTAGAAATGTTTTCTTTATA
>CAYMWO010000217.1:0-4643 GCA_964393905.1 uncultured Bdellovibrionales bacterium
AATACTAGCTGACGAGCCTACCGGAAATTTAGATCCGGATATGACCATCGCGGTTTTTAATCTCCTATTGGAGGCCAATCGCTGTGGCACGACTGTTTTGGTGGCGACACACAACCTGCCGCTGATTGAAGAGATTAACCGTCGCACAATTGGTCTCGATCACGGTCGATTAATTGGCGATTTCGCGCATCCAAAGGGCTAGTAGATGGCAGATGAAAAATTGCCAAGTGGCCCGAGTGGGGCTGACCCAGCTACACCGGGAGCAAAGATGGTAGATCGGTTCGCCGTTCCGGAACCATCACCAAACATGGGCTCTGGTTTTTTAACGGAGATTTGGCGCGGGGATCTTGCTCTGCCGACTATGCGCGGTGCGGAGCTTTACTCCTATTACATCCGTAAGGGATTGCGCTCACTTTTGGCGCTTCCAGGAAGTAACGCGATTACGGTACTGACAATTGCCATCTCATTCTTTTTGTTCTCCGGATTCCTTTCGATTCTACAAAACGTCGATCGGGTGATTTCAGATGCCGGGACAAGTCTTAATTTAACTGTGTATTTTAAGGAGGGTGTTGCCGATAACGCTATGTCCGCCTTCGTTGAGGATTTGAAGAAGGACCCGAGTTTTCGCTCGGTTGATTTTGTCTCGAAGACCAGGGCGCTGGAACTCTTCCGAGAGCATCTTGGAGCGCATAGTGGATTTGTCGAAGGGCTTGAGGGGGAGAACCCACTTCCGGCCAGTGTTGATATCGTTCTTCATCCAGACGAGTTGGGGGTTAGCAGTGTTGACAAGACCCTTGAGAGATTGCGCCGAGCGGATGAAGTGGGGGAGGTGGTTTATGGAAGTGAGTGGGTAGGGAAGATGCAGGGCGTAATTCGGGTTTTCCGGTTATTTGCCTTAGCGGCGTTATTGATTGTGCTTACGGTTATCACCTTTCTTATCGCCAATACGATTAAGCTTGTTATTTACTCCCGCCGGGACGAGCTAGAGATAATGCAACTTGTTGGGGCCTCTGATTTCTTCATTCGCATGCCCTTTATTATTGGCGGTGTAATTCAGGGAATCATGGGCTCGATTGTGAGCTTGGTTATTCTGCGCTTTGGATTCTTTCTGATTAATTTTGAGTTACAACGTTCAACAGTTTTTGGAGTAGCCCTTCCGCAACTGGATTTTATCGGATTTTTTCCGGCCCTAGGTGTAATTCTCGCCGGTCTTCTAATCGGAGCGCTCGGGAGTTTCTTTGCCCTTGGGCGATTCATGGATGTTTAGAAAAAGGCTCTTACTACCACTCTTTTCTCTACTTATACCGCTCGCCGTTAGCTTTGCTCAGCCGCTTGTTAAGAGGGAGAATGTTGAAACCCGGTTGAAGGAGCTTCGTGGTCAAATTGAGAAAGAGAGTGGAAGGTTAGACGAGATAAAAAAGCGCCAGGGCGAGATCAGTAGTTATCTGGAGAAGGTGACTGCTGAATTAAAAAAAACATCCGATCAGCATGGTGCATTTCAGAGTGCCCTGGAGAATCTCCAACAGAAGGCTAAGGCCACCGAGGATAAGCTTGGAGTTCTTGAGGCCAAGGCCGGTAAATTCCGCGAATCCTTACGAGAAAGAGCTGTCGCCATCTACAAAATGCAGAGGAGGACCTCGGCGCTAGACTACCTGGTACGGGCAAGTTCTGTCACCGATCTCTTGACCCGCTCCCGCTATCTGGCTGTCGTTGCTCGTTATGATCGGAAGAAATTGGATGAACTAAAGGGTTCGAGGAATGAGCTGCAAGCAGCCCAGGACAAATTTGCAGATCTTAAACGGCGGGCGTTAGAACAGCTCGCTGAATTGAAAAAAATCGAGGACGAGCTTGAGGCGAAAAAGTTCAAACAAGCGACTCTATTGCAAGATGCAAAAGAGCAAGAACGACAGCAGGAGCGTTCAATTGCCAAACTTAAGATTGCCGCGGAGAATTTGGAGAAGATTCTCTCGCAGTTGATGGGTGGAGAGGAGTCCCCGGTAACGCCAGCCGAGACGCCAACCGCTGGTGGCGTGCCTAAGTCTTCCGTGCCCTCCCCCCAGCTACTTCCGTTCTCCGGCCCTGGATTGGGCAGCTTAAAAGGAAAGCTTGATTCACCGGTAGACGGAAAGTTGGTACAGCGGTTCGGAAAACAGCGACATGAGGAGTTTGACGATGTGCTGTTTGTTAAGGGACTTGAATATAATTCGGGAGTTGGTGCAAAGGTGCGAGCCGTAGCTCCCGGCAAGGTGGTGCTTAACGAAGTCCTGCCAGGTTTTGGAAACGTGGTTATCGTCGACCATGGGCAGCGTTACTATTCACTTTACGGGCGGTTAGCTAGCTCCCTTTGCCAGGTAGGAGATGTGCTGAAGAGGGGAGATATGATTGCCATTTTAGGGCAAAGCGATCACCGTGGGCGAAACTTCTATTTTGAGCTGAGAGTTAAGGGCCAAGCGGTCGACCCATTAGAATATTTGAAGAAAGGGGCGGTCTAATCAGCTGGAAGGCCTGGATTTTCTTTGAAAACCGACCGGTTAAGGCCTGGTTAAGCTTATTCGGTAGGGGCCTCGGACGGACCAGCATAAAGCGAAGAGGCTTAAGGGTTCTCGTGTATAATGATTAAGGCCATTTAATCAGTCAGTAAATATTGTTCTTTATTAGAGATCTTAGTTGTGGGGTCGAAATTGTTCTTATACCCTCGTCGCAAACAGACCGATATCCTACATAGTTCTAAACCGGGATCTCGATGGTTTTAATATCAGCAAATATATGGGACATCAGATTACCTTGAAGCGCCGTACATATTTCGGCTTAATTGCCGGCACCCTTCTTTCGCTAGTTTTTCTTGTCAATTTCGTTCGCCAAGTCGCCGCAAAGGAGAGCGTCGATGAGAACAGCTACGAGCTGTTAAAAACATTTACCGATGTGTTGGCCTTGGTGCAGAAGAATTATGTCGAGCCTGTTGATACTAAAGAACTTATCGAGGGCGCGATTAAGGGGATGCTTACCTCACTTGATCCCCATAGCTCATATTTGCCCCCGGAAGGATATAAGGAGCTTCAAGTCGAAACCAAAGGAACATTCGGCGGTCTTGGAATAGAGATTACAGTTAAAGATGGTTTGTTGACGGTGGTTACCCCAATTGAGGATTCACCGGCCGCCCATGCTGGGGTCCTTCCAAATGATCAAATTATTAAAATAGGGGATGAGTTCACTAGAGACCTCACTCTAGTTGATGCTGTTAAGAAGATGCGCGGACCTAAGGGCTCTCCAATTACCATTTCGGTACATCGAGAGAATGCCAAGGAGCTTATTCCGCTGACGATTATCCGTGATGTTGTGAAGGTTAAAAGTGTGCGCTCTCGTATGCTCGATGAGGGTTATGGATATGTGCGTCTGGCACAGTTTCAAGAGGGCTCAGCAGATGAATTCGGTGCTGCGCTTACTTCTTTGGCTGGCCAGGTCGGCGACAAGAAACTCAAGGGCCTGGTGATTGACCTACGTAATAATCCAGGCGGACTTCTGACACAGGCAATCCGAGTTTCGGATCTGTTTTTAGAAGACGGGTTAGTGGTTTACACAGATGGTCGGTTAGAGAGTCAGAAGACTAAGTACTACGCACACAAAGAAGGGAATGAGCCCTCATATCCTATAGTAGTTCTAATCAATGGCGGCTCCGCTTCAGCCTCTGAGATTGTGGCTGGTGCACTGCAAGATGCCGGTCGGGCAGTAATTCTGGGCAATCAGTCATTCGGAAAGGGTTCCGTGCAGACCATCCTTCCGATGGAGGGGGATTCCGCTTTAAGGCTTACCACTGCGCTTTATTTTACCCGCAACGGCCGCTCGATTCAGGCTAAGGGGATTACCCCAGATATCTCAGTCTCCGGACAGCGGTTCCCGAAAGACAGCGAGGAGCTACTGGAATCAGACGAAGAAGAAGGGGCTGCAATAGGTGGTCCTATCAAGGAAAAGGATCTGCCAGGTGCAATTCATAACCCGAAGGAAAACGAAGGCCAGGATAAATCCGATAAAGGCAAAGAGCTGACCATCGGCAACATGAAAGATAGAAAGAGAAAAGGTGCTCAAGGGGAGAGTCTTCCCATCGGTTCTCACGAAGCGATGCAAATCGATATTAAGAAGCTTCTCAAAGAGGATCCACAGTTAGATGAGGCCCTGAAGTATCTAAAGAGTTGGTATATCTTCCGTGGCAAGCCGCCCGTGCAGGCTAACTCGGGAGCCGAGCCAGTGGCATAGCCACTTGGAATCGAAATCAGAAAAAACTCTTCGACGCCGAATTGACGAGGCGCTCGTTTGCATTGGCCTGGCTCCCAATCTACAGAAAGCCCGAGCGCTGATATTAGCCGGAGAGGTTCTGGTAGATAATCGACCCGTTGACAAGGTTGGAACGAGAATCAGTCCCGACTCATTAATTAGACTCCGAAACGAAGTCTCCCGCTTTGTTGGCCGGGGAGGCGAGAAAATTGACCCGGTCTTTGATTACTTTGGCATATCGCTCCAGGAGAGAATTGCAGTTGATATTGGCGCATCAACAGGCGGCTTTACTGACGCGATGTTGCAGCGTGGAGCCCAACTCGTTTACGCCGTCGATGTCGGCTACAACCAGTTGGACCTTAAGTTGAGGAAGG
>CAYMWO010000218.1:0-4576 GCA_964393905.1 uncultured Bdellovibrionales bacterium
GATACGTGAATTAACAATCGCGAAGCACTTCCTAATCGCAGTCAGTATCCCCAGCCCGAGGATATCGATTTTCAACATCCCCATCGCATCGACATCGTCTTTATCCCACTCAATGACCGAGCGGTTTTCCATGGCTGCGTTTTCAATCGGCACCATCTCGGAGAGCGGCCCTTCGCTGATGACAAACCCGCCGACATGCTGCGAGAGGTGCCGAGGAAAGCCGTAGATGGTGCTTGATAGAGTAATCGTGTTCTTAATCGCCGGGTCTTCGGGGTTTAAGCCGAAGCTGGTTAAGATCTCCGGGGTAATTAGCTTATTCTCGGTGCGGGTAAAAATCTTCACCAACAGCTCAACGGTGTCTAAGCTTAAGCCCAGCGCTTTTCCGACATCGCGCACAGCACTTCGGGTGCGGTAGGAGATGACCTCCGCTACTAATGCGGCGCGATCCCGGCCGTATTTGTTGTAGATATACTGAATCACCTCCTCACGGCGCTCGTGCTCGAAATCGATATCGATATCCGGCGGCTCGTTTCGCTCCTTGCTGATAAAACGCTCAAACAGCAGCGAAACCCGGTCGGGGTCGACGGCGGTAATCCCCAGCACATAACAGACAGCGGAGTTTGCCGCAGCGCCCCGCCCCTGGCAGAGAATCCCCTGTGAGCGGGCAAAGAGCACGATGTCGTAGACGGTGAGAAAATATTTAGCGTAGTTTAGCTCCGCGATGAGGTTAAGCTCGTAGCGGATAAGCTCCTTAATCTTTTCCGGGGTGCCGTAAGGGTAGCGCTCTTCGGCGCTCTTCCAGGTAAGTGTGGTGAGGTATTCAAGCGGGGACTCTTCGGCTGGGCAGACCTCGTGCGGGTATTCGTATTTCAACTGGTCGAGTGAAAAACCCGCGGCGCGCTTAGCAAGCTCTACTGTGCGATGGATGGCCTCCGGGAATTTCCGAAAGAGACGCTTCATCTCGGCAGGCGGCTTTAGATGCCGCTCCCCGTTAGCAAAGAGTGCTAGCCCCGCTTGGTCAATAGTAGTGCCGAGCCGAATACAGGTGAGGACATCTTGTAGGGAGCGTCTTTCGGGGGCGTGATAGTAGACATCGTTTGTGGCGACAAGCGGCAGGGAGAGAGATTGGCTTAACTCCAGCAGCCGTGTTTGTCGTTTGAGGTTGTCTGGCCCGTAGCTATTCCAGATAGCGAGCGAGAGGGTGTTGTCTGTAAAAATTGATTGCAACCGCTGGATATCAGCGACGCCGCCTGAGTTATTGTGCGAGAGCACAATCGTGGCGATAAGCCCCGCTTTAAACTCCGTTAAGTCGTCTAGCGTTATGTAGCACTCCCCTTTTGGGGCGCGGCGCTTTCCGAGGGTTAGAAGTTTCGAGAGCCTGCCGTAACTTGTTTTGTCTGTCGGGTAGAGCAGTAGCGAGCAGAGAATCTCCGGGGAGTCCTCGGGGAGCTGCTCCAAGCTTAGCGACTCGGAGGGGATAAGCTCCGGGTCATCGGGGGGCTTTAGCGGTAGCGTTCTTAGGAGTGTAATCCGTGCGCCGACAATTAGCGAGATGCCGGACTTTTTAGCAGCTACATGGGCGCGGACAATTCCGGCTAGCGAATTTAAGTCGGTAATCGCTAGGGCTTTGTAGCCGAGCGCCGCAGCCTGGGTGAAAAACTCTTCCGGGTGACTTGCGCCTCTTAAGAAGGAGAAGTTGGTTGTAACCTGGAGCTCGACATATTCGGGGTCTTTATCTCTCATGATTTAGGCCCAGATGCCGTGCAAAAACCAGCGCGAGTGCTCAGCCTCGCGAAAGAGCCAGAGCCAAACTCCGGAGGGAAGCTGCACCTTGAAGTAGTCTCTTGTCGAGCACAGTGACTCATCACGCCCCCACCACTGGGGCGCAATCCGCTCAGGCCCGATACCGTTTTCAATTCTATAAGTCTCCCCCTTCCATTTGATCCAAAACGGCGGGCCATCCGGGAGCATCGAGAGGGCGCGCACGGGGCGCGGGCAGCCAAAGAGCACCGAGGGTCTCTCGGCGTCTACAAGCACGGATTTCGCGAGTGAGCTTTTGTCGGCCGTATTAAATGGAACAAACTTAAAAGCCTCCTCCGGGATATGTGACTCACGGGTCTGGAGCTGTAAGATGTTCTCCTCTCCGAGGTGCATTTTTAAGCTGTCTAAGAGTTCGCCGAAATCAGCTGCTAGGGTTTCGTTAGCTGCCTCATCAGGAAGATGCGCCGTTTGTGTGGCGGTTATCTCGGTAGTGAGCGAGGCAATCAGGGTGATGCTTTCAATGCCAAACCCGAACTCGAGCTTTTCTAGTTGGGGGTAGATTAACGACCAGATATGTCTCTCGTTTAGTGAGGAGACGCTATAGAGAAACTCCTTTTCGAGTAGCGGGGTCTCAACCTTCTTTATCTGGAGAGTAAGCTTTTGTAGCTTTGTCTCCGCCTGGGAGAGCTTCTCTAGGAGCTGAGCTAATAAGCCCTTGGTTGAAACCACTAGGGCTTCAAACTCCAGCAGCGGCCCATCGAAGACATGTTCGGTTTTAATGGTAGGGGTGAAGACTTCAGAGTCTAGCGGCTCGTCCTCGACAGCGAGCGCCTGGTCTAGCCGTTTTAAAATCTCCGCGCCGAAGCGGGAGAGGAGGGAGCTCCGGGGGAGTTGAAATAGGTGCTCGATTCTTTTTACGTTTAACTCTTTTAGCCCCTCGACCGTTTGCGGGCTTAGTCTCAGAGCCGAGACGGGAAGCAGTGCTAAGTCTTTTCTTAAAGAGGTGATATCCGCGCGCTGGAATTTTTTCTCGCTGTAACGGGAGAGCGCCCAGGCGGCGCCTAGACTGGGAGCGATGGCTAGTCGCGCATGGATAGAGAGCGCAGCAAGCCCCTCGGCGATTTTGCCTACTAGGCCTCTGTCACCATCAAACAGCCGTTCGTTTCCGGTGATGTCGAGATTAATGCCGTTCCAGCGCGGGTCAAAGAGGGTGCTCGCGTGTTCAGGAGGAAAGTCGGGGGCCACAAAGGGCGAGAAGCGATAGGCCCAGCGGGAGATATTCTCCAGTGCGATGCGTTCTAGCTCGGGGTTAAATTCTAAAACAAGCGCCTCGGTGAGTCTTGCCTGGGCGCTTGCGAGATCCATCCCTAGAGAGATGCCTGCGGCTTTCGCAAGCTCGCAGCGTCTAGTGACGACCTGTTTGTTGAGGTGCGTGGTGATAAGCAAAATCGGAGCTGTGGCTTTTATCGTCAGCTGTCCGCGCCGAACGAGGTCTATCCCCCAAAGCGGGAAAAAAATAGCGAGATATTTTTTCATCGACCTTGGGTCAGGATTGAAGTTTAAAAAGCTGAACCTGCTCCTCGAGCATAGCGGGTGTTTCCAGAGTGGCCTCGAAGAGCTGCTCTTCTAGGCGCAGCTCCCACCTAAGCGGCATCCCCTGACCGCGGGCTCGGAGTAACTCCAGGTTCCAGGCCGGACTCTCATTGGCCGCGATTCCGTTCGGAGCATCGCTTAAGGAGGGCCGGGGAGTGAGATGCCATTTGGTGTAAGCAGCTGAGGTATTGTTAATTTCCCAAGGTGGTCGGAGAATTAAGCCCAGGGAGTTGCCGTTTTTTGCTGCCAGGTGTAGCCGCCGGCTGGTGGTGAAATTAATTCCATGTCCATCGGCGATAACGCCTAGTGCGGATTTGGCGCGGAGTGCTTGAGCGATGCTTAGTAAGCGCTTGTTCTTATCCGGAGGGTCGATAAATAAGCAGTGAGTGCGCCAATTAAGTCCTAGGCCGCCCAGATATTTTTCTAAGACTGAGGGCGTAGGCCAGCTTTTTCTTCCGACCCAGACGAGGAACTGTTTTTCTGCGCGGTGTGTGGCGCTTAGATTCTGTACTGCGTTTTTTAAAATATGTGCGACAAATAACAGTGGCGGGTGCCAGGTGTAAGAAGATTTTTTTGAAAGTGAATCCTCAAGCGTCAGCTCATGCAGCGCGCCGAACTTAAGACCTTGATGTGGCAGAGCGTTATCGATTGCTGGAAGCCCAAGCGGGGAGGAGATTGGTGGGTAGATGGTTTTAGCCTTTAAACTCTCTTTAGGCGTGACCGTGCTCGGGCGCCAAACAGAGCCCTCTGATAAAAGTCGGGTGAGAAGTGAGTGGTTGTTGAGAATCATTTTTTAGCCTCGGATAGTTTCTAGTATATTTCTATATCAAAGAATAGCAGGCAAGGCGAGACTGCTAAGCTAACTATTTGTAATTATTCAAACAACAAGGTCTCTGAGACCTTGTTGTGGGGGTCTAGTTATCTAGGGGCTGGGCCAAGGGCGGGGAGTGGGAGAGGTTTTGTAGATCTGTTACAGTCGCCCCGTAAAATAGGGCCTCGAAGAGTATTTAAGAGCCAATTTTCCGCAGTAAAACAGCAGTAACCAGGTAGTTCCCCCATGTCCGAAGAAGTTTCCCAGACCTCAGTCTATCCGCCGCTTAGTGCCTGTGTCCTTGTGGACTCTAGTTTTAAGTCCCGCAAGGAACTCCTAAAGGATTTAAATAGCAGCCGCCTTTTTCAAAATGTTATCGAAGCCGGCTCGCTGGATGAAGGTGCTAACTCA
>CAYMWO010000219.1:0-4467 GCA_964393905.1 uncultured Bdellovibrionales bacterium
TATAGTCGCTTTAGATCCGCGGAACGACCAAAGATGTCAGAACTAACGCCGCCACAGCAATAATGCGCTGCTGGTACTACCGGAATTGGGCCGGTCGTAATATCAAAACCGAATTGCTTTGTCTGGTTATAGACATGCGGGAAACGTTCGCGGACAAACTCTGGCTTCCTGTGCGAGATATCCAGTAAAACATAGTCCAGACCTGAGCGCTTCATCTGGTCGTCGATTGCGCGGGCAACAATATCCCTCGGTGCTAACTCTCCGCGCTCGTCGTAGAGATGCATAAATGGCTCCCCCGCGGGAGTAAGTAGTTTTGCCCCTTCGCCACGCATCGCTTCAGTAATAAGGAAGCTTTTGGCGTTTGGATGAAAGAGACAGGTCGGATGGAACTGGATGAATTCCATATTTGCTATTTGCGCACCGGCACGAAATGCCATAGCGATGCCATCTCCGGTCGCGACATCGGGGTTTGAGGTATAGAGATAAACCTTTCCAACTCCGCCGGCAGCGAGCATTGTCGCGCGGGCGACATAGGTCTTTATTTCCCGGGTAACTTTCTCTAGAGCGTACACCCCTACGACCTCAGTTCCGCCTGAGGGAATGTCGTTAGTGATTAAATCAACCGCCACATGGTGTGGAAGGATATTGATATTTGGATGAGCTGAAGCTCGTTCTAGCACCCCGCGCTCAATCTCCGCTCCTGTTTGATCCCTTGAATGGAGTATTCGCCTAGTCGTGTGCCCGCCCTCTTGGCCAAGCTCGAACTCCCCAGTTTCGGTTATCCGATCAAAGTGCACTCCAAGCTCAACAAGCTGAGCAATACGCTTTGGCCCTTCGGTTATTACGCGCCGAACGACATCCTCATGGCATATGCCAGCACCGACATTGATTGTGTCCTGAATATGCGACTCGAAGGAATCAGCTGGACTGGTTACCGAGGCGATACCACCCTGCGCATATCGGGTATTACCTTCAGTTGGATTACTCTTGGTAATGACGGTTACTGTGCCGAATTCGGCCACATCTAGAGCATATATCAATCCGGCAATGCCGGAGCCAATAACAAGAAAATCGGACCTTTGAACGGAATCTTGCAAGTTATGTTGGACTTTAGTTTAAATTTGATGAATCAAATAGGTTATTTACGGATTTGGCTCTAATTTGTAGCATAGACTTCTGGTAAAATATACCAGGGATGTTGGCTGGCAAATGCCGAGATCCTATAACGAAACGTGAAGATTCAACCGGACTGGCTATATTTTGCAAATTAAAACCAACAAGACAGCAGTTGTGTTCTTACTTTTGCTTTGCGGGCTATTGCTGCCTGAGACTGTCATGGCGCAGTCACTTTATAAAGTTAAGGGCAGTCGGGGGGTCATAACCTTTACCAGCAGGAAGCCCGCCGCGGGAGTTTCATTCTCCGTGGTTCGAGGCGCGGTTCCAATCCGTTCACATGTAATTACGCTCAGAGGGACTCGGCGCGTTAGGGCTATAGCTTCGGATTATGACCGAATCATTTCAGAGAAGGCCATTGCTTACGATTTAGAGCCGGCCTTAGTTAAGGCTGTTGTTCACGTAGAGAGTGCATTTAACCCAACGGCTACCTCGAATAAAGGTGCGATGGGTTTAATGCAATTGATGCCCGGGACTGCTGAGCGATTTGGTGTATTAGATGCCTACCATCCTGGGAGTAACCTTGAAGGTGGTGTTAAATACCTTAAAATGCTACTGGATCGGTACTCGGGGAACGTGCGGTTAGCGCTCGCGGCGTATAATGCCGGGGAGGGGGCGGTCGATCCGATAATGCAGATTCCTCCGTATAAAGAGACGCAAAATTATGTGCGTCTTGTGATGTCAGCATTTGATGTTTATCGATGCAAAGATGCCGGAAAAAAAGACTGCTCGAGCTAGCTCGGAGCTCTGTGAAACTTCCAGACCGATACTTTTACCGGCAGAACCACTTCAATAATCAACAGGTAGTCACTCTGTGAACACACAGTCATCAACATCCCATGAAGGTTACCGAAACAATTGGAGTGACGAGGTAGGTAAGCGCGCCCCAAATATCCTCACCCTATTTCGTATTTTGTGTGTTCCTGTATTTGTTTTTCTGCTTATTGATCCAACTCCAACAGGAAGCCTGTGGGCGACTGCGATTTTCGTTGTTGCTTCAGTAACGGATTGGTTGGATGGATTCCTGGCGAGAATTTACAAAGCAGAATCAATTCTTGGAACACTGTTAGACCCTCTGGCAGACAAAATTCTTGTGACCGCAGCATTAGTGATGCTGGCTGCGGTGCCAATGGAGCCCCGGGTTCCAGCCTGGATCGTCGTGGTGTTGCTTGCCAGAGAGATGGTGGTCTCTGGTCTTCGGTCTATGGCTGCCATTAAAGGCATCGTGGTATCGGCGAGTCGGTTTGCAAAGCATAAAACCGCCTGGACGATGCTGGCGATAGTGTTTTTATTAGTGGATCATCCGTATGAGATATTTGGCTTACTAGTGAATTTCCACTTTTGCGGGATGGTGTTTCTCTGGGTTGCTTTATTGTTTTCGGTTGGAACCGGCCTCAGTTATGCAATAAGATTGCGCTCACTTTTCTTGTAGTAAATTCTTTGGACTTACTTTTGGTGCTCGCGCTTTACGAGCTTTAGGAGATTCTCAACAAAGAGATCATCCTCGGAACCAGCGCCACGAAACGCACTGAGCAGAACCTCTTTAATCAGTTTGGTTGAATATTCTGGTTCGTGCCCAGTTTTAGTCCCTTCGCTTTTTAAGCGTGCGGCTATGCTCTCAAGCCTCGCCGCTACGGATTCAAGTATCCAAGGTAAACTATTTATCTCCTCGAACTTGTCGGTCTGCTCGCCAACCGCGGAAATATCGGTTGCACTGGTGGTTTGACCCAAATCGGGAGACGGCTTCTTAGAATTCTCTGAATTATTCACTTCGCGATAACTCCGTATGTAATATTATTATAGTTGTGGAGTGGCTTTTAAGAATTGATCATCCTTGTAAAATGTAAACACTTTCTCTAAAGAATAATCCCCGACTTCAAGCTCTGATAGTGCTTTAATTACCTCCGTTGGCTTAGGGGAGCCGCGCTGGGTATCGAAAAGGAGAGTAAACTCAAGGTCACCATCAAGGTCAAGGTTATTAGGGGTATTAATGTAAGCTAAGTCAGAGACATATTCTCCCAGAGCGAAGCGCTTTTCTCGGTTCTTCTTCCGGTTTGACTCCCGATACCTTTCCACCACAAGTCCAGCAACATCATCCCTAAGCGAATCAACCGAGAGCAATTTTTGCTGCCCTCGACCCTGTTCCAACCAGGCACCAAGAACACCCTGAGGTTGAGTAAGAAACCCAACCTTAAAACGCTGAGCGTGAATCGAATCCTGCACGGAAGAGGCCGATAAAGAGATTTCGGCAGCCTCGGTGACTTGCAACTCCGTTGGTAGAGTTTGATTTAGAAACTCGCTAAAAAGCTCAGCTTCTAGTCTAGAATTGAGGAATGCATCTACGTACTCCTCTGCGCTTTCAATCCCCAACTGCACTGGGGGGCCAAAAGCCAGACGTGGCATGGGGTGAAAACCTTTGGAGTATGCTAGCGGAAGCCCTGCACGACGTGCCGCCCGGTGAAATACGTGAACGAGCTCCAAGTGTCCGACAAAGCGAAATGCCCCTGACTTACGATATTTAAGTCGGAGTCGCATTACCGGATTTTCAGGGATTATAACCTCGTGGGTTACGCCCCTGGTCTTTGAAAGCAGGGCTTCGGAGTCTTCCCGCTTCCATAGAACGTTACGCTTGGTGTCGTAGTCGCACGCACCACAGATAGAGCAGCTCTGAGTGAGACAGTCTGG
Organism: uncultured Bdellovibrionales bacterium; assembly: GCA_964393905.1. Taxonomy (GTDB): domain Bacteria; phylum Bdellovibrionota_C; class UBA2361; order SZUA-149; family CAYMWO01; genus CAYMWO01. The sequence continues at coordinate 3,859 of CAYMWO010000219.1, forward strand.
GGTTTCGTGAGCACGAACGGCGCGGCGAAACTCCTTCAAGAAATACTCTTTAGGAATGCCACAGCTGAGATGGTCCCACGGGAGAGTCTCTTCTAATGAACGCTCGCGCAAGTAATGTAGTGGATTGATGTTGGTCTGCAGAAAGGCCTCTGTCCAGAGCTCCTCACTAAGATGTTCAGTCCAGGCGTCAAGTCTACACCCGAGCTCGTAGGCTCGAACTAGAGTCGGGGCTAATTCGCGCCCGCCTCGGGCGAATACCCCTTCGAGGAAACTGGAAAAGCTTTCATGATAACGGAGATTCACCTTGATTGGACGGAGTCCATCAGCGAGTAGGCGCTGCTTACGCACAGTTTCCGCCGGGGTAATTTGTGCGGCCCATTGGAACGGAGTGTGTGGCTTTGGAACGTGGGTCGAGACACTGACTGTGATATCTTTGCCTCGCGCCTCGGGAAGGGCCTTTATACGGGCGGCAATTTCTATAATTCCGCGTAAATCATCATCGGTTTCAGTCGGAAGACCGAGCATGAAATAGATCTTTATCCCGGACCAGCCCATTGAGAATTCGTTTATGCAGGTCTCGAGTATTTGGTCGTCTGTTACCCCCTTATT
>CAYMWO010000220.1:0-4452 GCA_964393905.1 uncultured Bdellovibrionales bacterium
TCTTGGAAGCTCAATCCAGATTGCGCTCTTTTTGGCGCCGGTTTTGGTTTTAGTAAGCTTTTTTATTGCGCCGCAGCCATTTCTGCTCGTGTTTAGCCGGCAGCTTCTGATCTTCCTCTTATTGTCAGTTCTCCTTGGGGCATTGGTCGCAGGAGATGGGCGCTCCAACTGGTATAAGGGCGTCCAACTGATTCTCCTATATTTAATGCTCGCGGTCAGTTTATACCTCGTGCCTAGCTAACCAAGAACTAATCTCACGCAAGTTGCCTCCGATGAACGAAACCAACAGCACAAGCAGACAATCTGCACTGGACCCCGCAAGTCGTATCTCTGAAATACTGTTCGGCTTAATAATGGTGCTGACATTTACCAGTTCGATGCGGGCGACGGAGATAATTCGTGAGGATGTGCGCGAAATGTTGATTGGTGCTCTCGGATGTAACCTGGCCTGGGGTATTATTGATGCGTTTATGTATTTGATAACTGTAGTCACGGAGCGCGGTCGAGAGCAGCTGATGATAAGTAAACTTAAGGCCTGCTCAAGCCCTAGCGATGCCCGGCTTTTACTTGGCGAATTACTTCCGGAGTCCGTTGCAGGTGCTTTATCGGAACCTGAGTTGGACCAACTTAGAGCAAGTGTCGTGAAAATCGAGAACCCCACCAGTAAGCGGCTCATAACGGTTACAGATATCAGGGGGGCTTTCGTAGTTTTTGCTCTGGTGTTTCTCACTATCTTTCCAGTCGCGATACCGTTCATGATTATCAAGGATGAATGGCAAGCGCTTAGGGTCTCGAACTTGATTGCTCTTATATTATTATTTGGGCTTGGCTATAGCCTCGGTCAGTATGCAGGCAGGAAGCCCTGGGAATGGGGGCTCAAAATGACTGTAATTGGAGTTCTGCTGGTCGCAACTGCTATCTACTTCGGAGGCTAAGTTTCCTTGAGTAAGGCCGCGTTCATTGTCATCTGCCTTTTTCTCCAAGCGTCAATTGCACGGGCCGAGGGAGTGGCTATCCCGATTCCAACCGTCGATGCTGGTGTGATGTATTATTTCCTGCCAGACGAAGACGATCTGATAAACCCCGTGGTCAGTCTGTCCTGGGAGAAGTTTTATCTTGAGGCGCGCTACAATTACGAAGGTCGGGATACTGGGTCAATATGGCTGGGAATCCCATTTTCTTTCGGCGATGAGGTCGAGTTCGAGCTAACGCCAATGGTGGGGCAAATATATGGAGATATTAAGGGGGCGGCACCAGGGGCGGAAATCAATGTTTCTTGGAGCAAACTTAATTTCTATACAGAGGGCGAGTATGTTTTTGACTCTGAATCAAACGAGGGGAATTTCTTCTATCTCTGGAGCGAGCTAACGGTTGCACTATTTGAGAATTTTAGCCTCGGCATCGCGGGTTCGCGGACACGGGCCTATGAATCAGATGTCGATATTGATCGAGGTCCGATGGCAGTTTATGAATCGGAGCATGCCAGCTTTTCAATTACCGCACTAAATCTTGACACCGACCCGGTTACGATAGTTTCAGCGGCACTGAGTTATTAACTACCTGTTGGCTAGTTGGGATATTTTGAAGCTAGCTTAGCCCAGCTAAGTATCTGAATCCCATGAGATAAAAACAGATACCTCGCTAAAGACATAACACTTCCTGTGTGTTAAAAATTCGGACCCCCGGCAGGAGTGTCCTCCCGAGTTGTTAAAGTACCTCTAAGGTGTCAGCCTCTTTTGTAACTACTTAGACAGAGCTCAAGGCTTACTATGATTCCAACCGAAAGGTCCTCTGGAAAGCAAAAGCCGTTAACCCCAATGCCCGGTTTGCCCAGGGAGAACCCCTTAGGCAAACCGGGCACGGAACTTTCCACGCACTCACGCGCTAAGGATTCGCAAACATCGTTCTTGCCACCTCGCGCATCAGCAGTACCGGACGAAGCGGGCTTGCGTCCCCTCCGACGAGGTTCAGCGGGAGGGCCAAGAGGACGTAGTCCCAACCAGGCGGAACTCCGGCGAGGTCCAGCCATTCGATTCCGAGCATCCCATGCTGAGCCAGACGCTTGTGCGAGGGAAGCTGGCTGTCACTGATGCCATCCATGCTCGGCCCATCGATGCCGAGGAGATGCACTCCGCGCATGTTCAGGTGGTCGACCAGCTCCGGAGTGGGGTAGGCCGGGTCAGTGTTGAACTTCCCCTTGGCGTAGAACGTCCCGGTGAAGATCAGCACACGGGTAGCGTAGATCTCGCCTTCGAGATCCTCGACCTTGATGCCCCGCCCGCGGCGGGTATTCGCCACGACTACCTGGCACCTTCCGAGGTAGCGCTGGATGTCGCATTGATTGATCGGCGCGCCCCCGGCCTGGTAGTGGCTCGGCGCATCGGCGTGCGTTCCAGCATGCGCCGACCACCCGTCGGTTGTGCGCACGGCACAGGAGCAGCCGGCCTCGTGAGTCATCGGTTGACTGCCCCACATGAACGGCGCACTCCGGTGCCGAAGCCCCGGCCACCACTCCATGTTGGGAGTGACGGGAACAGAGAGGTCGTAGAAACCAGTGGAGATGATTCTGGCCATGAGTGGCCTCCTTCGCCTAGAACGGGGAGAACGTGATGCAAAGAAGGCAAAAAAACCTTGCGGCTTTTGCCCCCAGACAGCTGACGCAAAGTCGACAACTGTCTGCGGGAGAATTGAGAACTACCGAAAATTTGAGTCTTAAAGAACGTTTTAAGGCTGGCAACTGCTAACCAAGTGACAGAGCTATCATAGTTTCTTTAGATTTTGCCAGCATAGGGTTGGGTTTGTTAAGACTTCCCAATACTTACTACATGATATCGCGGTAAAGTTCAGCCCTATTAGAGCGCATCCGCGTTATCTATTTATGCAATAACACAGAGCTCAGTAAGTACTTTAGGGGGCTGATTAAGAGAAAATAAAACGAAATATGAAATTTTTAACCTTATTACTGACCATCACCCTCATCCCTCCTGTATCGATGGCATTTGCAGAGAATCGTGCTGAGACTCATTCAGAGAAGACAGATGCTGCTGGCAAAAAGGTAACAGAGTAGTCACCAACTACTCTTCGCACTCCGTGGAAACAACCTGCTCCCACGGAGTGTGCTCATTTCCTATTTACGCCTCCAAATATTTGCTTTAAGCGCCGGTTCTTCACTCCTTTCGCAGTTTTTTCTATTTTGAGGTAGAATCCGACCGAGCAATTTTTAGAATGGAGGGTTAGTTTATGAATATGCATTGGTATTTAGTCGGACATCGGGCAGGGGCGCGAATATTTGCTCAACCGGGGATTAAGCCAGAACTTCAGCTTGTCCGCCATTTTGAGAACGCTGAGGGCAAACTTAAGACAAGTGAGCTTGTCAGCGATCGGCAGGGCCGATCCGATAGCGGTAATATGAAGGGTCACAATGCGGTTGGTGGCACTGATTCTCCGCGCCAGCATGTGCTCGATAACTTTGCCCGTGAGCTTGGAGACTTTCTCGAAGAGGAGGCAGGGCGAAACGCGTTTACATCACTAGTGCTTGTTGCCGAACCACATTTTCTAGGAACCCTTAAGCAGGCCCTTGGAAAAGGAGCGACGAGCCGCTTGCGGGAGACTTTGCCGAAGGACCTGGTTAACGTCTCCGACCATGATATGGCTGCGACTCTTGAGGGGGTGCTTTGCATGCGGGAAGAGATTCGTCCGTAACTAATGCAAGCCATTTAACCATAAACGGTGGCTCGTCGAGTCTTAAGTTCGCTCTGTTCGAAACCGGCGAGCAATTGAAGAAAGTACTTTATGGAAAAGTTGAGCCCATTGGCCTAGGAGGCACAACTCTTACTTTCCACGACCTGGGAAACGACGAGCAGGAGAGCGGCTTATTCGCGGGGCTCTCCTTTCTATCTAGCCAAAGGTATTTAATTTATTCATCACAGTCTGGATTAATCCTACCTCTCTACAGTCCAAATTAAAGCGCCCCATATGACGACTGCCAATTGGCACAAGAAAATGCTAGTTTCCTCAACCGTAAGACCTTTATCAATTCTCTTTGGAGGATATTCTCAAATGAAACGTTTGTTGGCTTTTTTAACTATTTCACTTCTTCTTACTGGCTGCGCTCACAAAGCGGCAGCACCTCAACAACCCTCGGCTGAGGAAGTAGCAGCGGCTCAGAGCCGAGCTATGATGGCGCTTTCTCCTGATGAAATGATGGCAAAAATTAAGGAAGCCGGAACTCCAGGGGAAGAGCATCAGAAGATTGCTTCCCTTGCAGGGAATTTTAAGACCGTGACTAAGATCTGGATGGACCCCTCTAAGGACCCGGAAGTTACCAAGGGCACCGCTAAGAATCAATGGATTTTGGGTAAGAGATTCTTGAAGCAGGATTACTCAGGCAAGTTTATGGGCCAGCCGTTTCAAGGCACGGGTGTAGTTGGATACGACAAAGTCAAGAAGGAA
>CAYMWO010000221.1:0-4359 GCA_964393905.1 uncultured Bdellovibrionales bacterium
TCGCCCACGAGAAGAACACCGACCCCGACGTGCGCTTCGCCATGGAGCGGCTCGCCGGGGACTACCTGGCCGCGACGCCACAGCTTGTGGCAGCGTAGTCGACCGCAACTCACTTCTCCTGCGCCCGGCTTCCATCTCGAAGTCGGGTGCTTCTCATTCATATGTCTGGATGGACGTGTCTGTTCGCAGCGTGATATGAGGCACGAGTGCGATGAAGACCTCTACGCAGGACACAGTTCAACGGCTCTGGAATCTATGCAATGTCCTCAGAGATGACGGCATTACATATCATCAGTATGTAACTGAGCTAGTATTTCTTCTCTTCCTGAAGATGGCAAAGGAGACCGGTCAAGAAAAGAGCCTGCCCAGGGGATGGCGATGGGATGACATCCTGCAGCGTGAAAGCAATAATCGGCTTGGCTTTTATAAATCTCTACTGAAGTACTTCGGAACAGTCAATTCAAAGCGTGTACGAACCATCTTCGAGGGCGCAAGTACATACATTCGCAGGCCCGAAAGCCTCAGCAAGCTCGTCGATTCTATTGATTCAATGGACTGGTTCTCCTTTCACAAAGAGGAGCTGGGAGATCTTTATGAAGGTCTCCTGGAAAAAAACGCGAGCGAACTCAAGTCCGGTGCCGGCCAGTACTTTACTCCGCGGGCTCTCGTGGACTGTATGGTCTCACTTGTAAAACCAAAAGCGGGCGAACTTATCCAAGATCCAGCTGCCGGAACCGGTGGATTCTTGATTGCTGCTCGTCGACACACTACGGCGGACCGCAATAACCTCGCGGTAGTTCAGCAAGGCACGCGGCGCTCTGGGTTGGTCGTCGGTGTTGAACTGGTGCCGGAGACTCGACGGCTTGCCCTAATGAACCTCGTTCTCCACAATATTGACGGAGAGATTCATCTCGAAGATACACTTTCTCCCTTTGGGCAGACCTTGGCGAAGGCGGATGTGATTCTCACCAATCCTCCATTCGGTGCAAAACAAGGCGGTGGAAGACCTAGTCGTGACGACTTCGAATTCCCAACGAGCAACAAGCAGCTCAGTTTCGTCGAACATGTGTTACGTGGCCTCAAAGCGGGCGGACGGGCCGCCATCGTGGTCCCAGATAATGTTCTCTTCGAAGAGAATATTGGCTGTGAAATTCGTCGCGAGCTTATGGACCAGTGCAATCTTCACACCATTCTACGACTGCCGACTGGTATTTTTTATGCTCAGGGCGTAAAGACAAATGTGATGTTCTTTTCTCGCGGCGAGACGGAGACGGGCAATACAGTAGCCACATGGATCTACAATATGCGGACAAATATGCCCTCATTTGGAAAGCGAAGGCGGCTTGAATACGGAGACTTTTCAGCTTTCATAGGTCTCTTTGGCGAGGACCCGTATGGAAGAAGTAACCGAGCAGAAGATACTGAGGGTCGTTGGCAGTGTGTTACCCGCGAGGAAATTCGAAATCGTGGAGATAACTTGGATATACCTCCATTTCGAGAAGAGGGAGTCCCAGGCGATGAGCCGGAAGGCCCTGACGAAATTGCTGTACAAATGCTCGAAAAATTCGAGATGGCGCTAGGAGAATTGAGAGGACTATTCGCATCTCTGAAGGATGAATCGTGACTAGCAATGAAGGGCAGAGACTCCCACCTGGATGGGTCGAAGTGTCACTCGGCGAGGTTGCCGACATTCGACTAGGAAAACAGCGGACCCCTGATAGAGCGACAGGCGCCAACCTCAGACCTTATTTACGAGCCGGAAACATAACTTGGGAGGGGTTGGATTTGTCCGACGTGAAATCAATGAATTTCACAGATGAAGAAGCGGAAGTTTATGAGCTACGTTCTGGTGACGTCTTACTGAATGAAGCCTCAGGTAGTGAGGCCGAAGTAGGCAAGGCAGCACTCTATCAAGGAGAAATCGAAGGTTGTTGCTTCCAAAATACAGTTATCCGAATCCGCCCAGCATCAATTCTGATGTCTGAATACTTGAGGCAATACCTTTGGCATGACGCTCGTCGAGGGAAATTTATCGAACATGGACGCGGTATTGGAATTAATCATCTGGGATTTGCCAAAGTGCAATCTTGGCGAGTCCAGATTCCACCCATCGATGAGCAGCGCCGTATCGTCGCGCGACTGAATTTCTTATTGAGCTACTGTCACCGCGCGAGGGGCGTCCTGGCAACGTATCCTGCCCTTGTGCAAAAGTACCGGGAGGCGGTATTGGATGCTGCATTCCGCGGCAGTCTTACTGCGCATTGGCGCACCGCTCACAAACACGAACTCGGATCTGCCGCCGAACTCTTGACCAGAATCCAACTTGAACGACGAGAACAATGGGAGAAGGATGCCCAACGTACAATGAAAGAGGAGGGGCATAGTAGTAAAGATATCTCAAAGTCCATATATTTAACGCCGGATACGTTTAAGACTCCTGTAATTCAAGTCGCCGAACTCTTCGGAGACCTCACCCAGCGTGAGTGGGCGTGCTGTTCAATGAATAGCATCGTTGAGGCGGAACGCGGAATCACCTATGGCATCGTCAAGACGGGACACGAATTTTCCAATGGTGTTCCAACAGTCAGAGGAGGAGACATCAAGAACTATCGTGTCGTGCGAGCGACCCTGAAAAAAGTCGCCCCCTCCATTGCTGCACAGTATGAGCGTTCGCGGCTTCGAGGGGGGGAAGTATTATTAGCGATTCGGGGATCGGTTGGTGAGGCGGCAGTCGCAGGAGAGGAATTAGAGGGGTGTAATATTAGCAGGGAAGTTGGTATGCTCCCAGTATTGTCGAGCATCCGCCCGCAGTACATCGCCTTTCTACTAACAAGTCCAGCTGGCCGAAGTATGTTGGAGACTTACACAAAGGGTGTTGCTCAAACAGGTATAAATCTTAGCGATCTTAGAGATCTGGCAGTTCCGCTTCCTTCGCTTCTGGAGCAGGATGAAATTGTTCGTGAAGTGGAACGACGCTTCAAGGACTCCGAGATCGCTGAAAGAAGGGCGCACGAATTCAATCGCGAATGTGAGGCTCTTGAAGGTTCCATTCTGTCCTCAGCCTTTGATGGCAAATTGGTGCCACAGAATTCGCAAGATGAGTCGGCGGCGGTTGTTCTGGAACGTCTTCGCGTCGAACAACGGTCGGCTCAACGGAACATCCCTTCGAGACAATCTCCAAAAGTAGGAGCGTCAAAAGTGAAACGCGTGACAAAGGAGTTCGTGATAGAGGTCATTCAGAAAATGCCTGATGATCGGTTTTCGTTCGAGGAGCTTCGTGCCTACGTACCGGCTGAGTACGATGTATTGAAGGATATTGTCTTTACGCTGCTTGATGAGCCGAGTCCTAACCTGAAGCAGATATTCGACACGGAGGTCCGCGCCATTCGATTCGAGAGGGGTTCCTCATGAAAATTCTCCGCGTGCATATTGCCTCTGCCGAGACCTGTGGTGGCTTACTCGATGGTTTCACCCTTACGCTGAGAGATCCTTCGACTAAGGGCAACTTGTTCGATCCGTTGTGCTTTGTTGGCCCAAACGGAGCTGGCAAGTCGCAACTTCTTCAAGTAATTGCGGAAATGTTTCAGGCTGCCTGCCACGCATGTGTTCCTGGGGAGGAGCGAGATGAGAGCAATCCCGAACTGAAGTTTGAACTGGAATACCTTATTCAGCCCAAAGGTGAGTCTTCGCCTACTCACGTTCAGATCTCCAGGATGCCAGTTGGCAAGCGTCGATCAGCTAGGATCACTATCCGCCGTAGAATTGAATCAGAATGGATGGACTGCGACCTCGGCGATCCTAAAACTCATGAACTCCTCCCACAGAAGATTCTGGGTTATACTTCTGGAGACAACGAGACTCTTAGTTTGCCATTCTTGGTCAGTCGAAGCGGCTATGCTGACGAAGTCGGTCGGCGGGCGCTAGAAATAGAAACTGATGGCGGGGCAATTCCCGATACCAGATTGATGCTCATTGATTATGGGACGCATCTAGAAGTCCTCGTAGCAAACCTGCTGCTAGGAAAGGAACCACAGCGCGAGGCAGTACTACATCATGCCAAGCTCAGGGATCTCCATTCATTCCGTTGCATCATTCAACTCGCCCATGGCGTGGCACCCAAATTTACATCCAAAAATCGCTCATCCCGCAAGAGAAAAGGCGTCCAGTTAACGGAGGAGTTGGAGCGCTATCTCACTCAGCTCATGAGTTGCGCAACATGCTACACGCACGACGCCAAGACCGATACCTACATTTTCGATTTTCGAGTAGATGAGGCATCCAAGGCTGCATTTGGAGCGTTTTGGAGAAATCCGCTGGATCTCTACTCATCATTTCATAAATTCTCGATGTTGAATGACC
>CAYMWO010000222.1:0-4338 GCA_964393905.1 uncultured Bdellovibrionales bacterium
ATTCTATCTATTGGCCCTAAGCTAAGCGCGCACGAAACTCTTCGATAGTGCGTTTCAATCCATCCTCAAGTGAAACCTTCGGGGACCACTTTAAGCGCTCTTTAGCGAGTGTGATATCCGGCTGACGACGGGTTGGATCGTCCGCGGGAAGCGGCTTTGAGACAAACTTTGACTTTGAGCCGGTGTATTGAATAATGCGCTCGCCGAGCTCTTTAACCGTGATCTCTAGTGGGTTCCCAAGGTTAACTGGGCCAGAGAAATTCTCGGTATTCATCATTGCGATAAACCCATCTACCAGGTCATCTACAAAACAAAACGATCGGGTCTGGCTGCCGTCACCGTAGATTGTTAGCGGTTCGTTTTTAAGCGCTTGCACTACGAAATTGGAAACGACTCGACCGTCATCAAATAACATCCGAGGTCCGTAGGTGTTAAAAATGCGGATAATTTTGGCATCGACCTTATTCTGACGGTGATAATCCATCATCAGTGTCTCCGCTACGCGCTTGCCTTCGTCGTAACAGCTCCGAATGCCGATGGGGTTTACATTCCCCCAATAGCTCTCTTTTTGCGGATGCTCTTTCGGGTCGCCATAGACTTCACTGGTTGAGGCTAGCATGATGCGAGCCTTAGTGCGCTTGGCCAATCCTAGCATGTTGATTGTCCCAACTACGCTGGTCTTAATCGTCTTCACGGGGTTGTACTGATAGTGAACTGGCGAGGCTGGGCAGGCCAGATGGTAAATCTGGTCGACTTCCAGCAGTATTGGTTCAATAATGTCGTGGCGGATTAGTTCGAACGAGTTATTCGCGAGCAGTTTCTTCACGTTCTCTCGCCGACCGGTGAAAAAGTTATCGAGGCACAGCACCTCGTGTCCTTGGCTTAATAGCCTTTCACAAAGGTGTGAACCGATAAACCCTGCACCACCGGTAACAAGAATCCGACTCATAGGTTCCTACTTATTGTTTTCAAGTCCGACAACCTGACGGCCAATTGAATAGTAGACAAACCCTAAGCGATTCATCTTCTGCGGCTCAAACAGATTACGCCCGTCAAAAATCACAGGCGCTTTCAGCTGTTGAGTCATCTTGGTGAAGTTCGGGCGGCGAAACTCGTTCCACTCGGTGACGATTATCAACGCATCTGCTCCCTCAAGCGCGTCATAGCTAGACTCAGCAAATGAGACCTTTGTGCCCTTAGACTCAAACATTTTCTTAGCCACGCCCATCGCCTCTGGGTCAAAGGCACTGACTGTCGCGCCCAGCGCCAAGAGCTCGTTAATGACTGTCAGGCTTGGGGCCTCACGCATATCATCTGTGCGTGGCTTAAAGGCCAAGCCCCAAAGGGCGAAGTGTTTTCCGCTAACACCCTTCTCGCCGCCAAAGTGCGCGACTATTTTCTTTAAGATACGGGACTTCTGTGCGGTGTTAACTTTATCGACTGCGTTTACGATCTCAAGGTTTGAGGTGAACTCCTTCGCCGTACGAATTAACGCGCGAATGTCCTTTGGGAAACACGATCCGCCGTAGCCCACACCGGGGAACAAAAAGCTTGGTCCGATACGGGAGTCGGAGCCAACTCCGCGCTGAACGTTAGCCACATCCGCGCCGACTGCTTCGCAGAGGTTCGCAATTTCGTTCATGAAACTGATTTTCGTCGCTAGCATGGCGTTAGCTGCATATTTTGTAACTTCTGCGCTTTTAACATCCATTACCAGGATTGGATTATTGGTGCGGACAAACGGGGCATAAAGCTCGCGCATCATCTCAGCGGCCTGCACACTAGGTGCGCCGATAACTACTCGGTCAGGTTTCATAAAGTCTTCAATCGCGGAGCCCTCTTTTAAGAACTCGGGGTTGGAGACGACGTCGAACTGTAAGGTTGTGTGCTTAGCGATTTCCTCAGCCACCAAGTCCGCAGTCCCAACTGGCACAGTAGATTTGTTAACGATAACCTTCGGGCCGTTCATAAACTTACCGATATTCGATGCCACTTCGAGCACGAACCGCAGATCGGCGGAGCCGTCGGTATCTTGGGGGGTACCGACTGCGACAAAGATTATCTCTGAGCCTTGCACGCCGGTTTTAATGTCGGTGGTGAAGCTTAAACGACCACCATCAATGTTGTTCTTAATAAGCTCTTCCAGCCCCGGCTCATAAATCGGAATTTCCCCACGATTTAGCCGAGCAATCTTATTTTCATCGATGTCGACACAGATGACATCATTGCCACTTTCCGCAAAACAAGCCGCCGCCACCAGCCCAACGTAACCTGCTCCAATTACTCCAACATTCATAGTATTTAACCCCAACTAAAAGTGAAAAATTGCGGCCCTACACCTATCAAAAAACAGCGACGAACGCTAATAAGGAATCAAACTCCTCCCGTTACCAAGGTACTACCAATCTTTTTTTTTGTTTTGAAAAACCCAGCTAAAGACGAAATATCAGGACCTCATACATAAGCAATTAGGCTGGATTCTACTATGAATTGAGGGCTACTCGACTTCTCGCTGAAAATCAACCTCGCAAAGGACAGCCTCGGGCCGGTCCGGGGAACAAGTAGTAAATATAGGGGCTGAGCACCTTGAACAGCTCCGCTGATAGAGTTTTCTCGGGTTTCGGCGCTTAAGGCGATCGAGAAACCGCTCATTCGGCGAGATGTTAGGGACGGGAAGTTGCAACTTGCGATAAAAGGCTAACTCCGCTTTCTGAATCTTGTAGTTTACCCCGGAACGCTCGCAACAAAGTAGTTCTTGCAAGACGCCGTCCGGCACAGCTTCGATATTATCCGGCGGCTGAAAGGTGGCGGGTAGATATTCGCGTTTGTCTGGATCCTGCCAGCGGTAGCCCCGCTTTAACGCCTCTTCTCTTGTCAGCGGAAAGTAATCAAACGCATGTGTCAGATTATAAGGAAAGGGGGACATTTTGGTCGGAAAGAACTCGCCCCATTCTCCCGTGCGCTCCATGTGGGCGATGATCTTCGGTACCAACGCCCTATACTCCTTCTCCCCATATTGCTTGTTGAGAATTGAGAATTTTGCATGATGCAGTCCAACACAACCGAAACAATCAGCGCAGTGAGGCGCGTAATAGCAATAAGTTAAATTTGCAGTCTGTCCAAGACAGTGGGAGCAAAACCGGTCGGAATGACCTCCGTAGCCCACATAACAGCACTCATAGAAGAGTTCTACTCCGTCCCCTATCTGGGAACAGTCCATGCAATCCTTAGCACTGTCGAATGCCTGAGTAATGTATTTACAATCCCAAAGTTTGCGACAGTCAAAACAGAACCGCGCGTTTTTAGAGTTCGAGAGGTAGTCCCCAATCACATTCTCATTTTGCACCCCCTGCATAAAACGCTTAGGAAACTGCGCCACAAACTCGACAAAATCCTGGCGCAGCTTATTTATCACCGTTCGAGTTCCGGCCCTAACGGCGGCGACCTTTTTCGCGTATTCCTCAGGGGAGAGCTGCTCGTTAAAAAAACAGTGCTTCTTATTTCGTAGGTTCACACAACCAAAACAGTTGCTGCAGCCGATACAGCTAAACAGAAAAGCTGATGTCGAACAGTTCTCGCAGTTCTGTAGAAAGGTTGACCCGTAGCAATTGGAGCAGTCTATACACTCGTAACAAAGCTCACACTGTTCGCAGCGAAAGCAGTCCATCACATCCGTGCAGGTATTTATGGAGTAGCAGTAAAGGCAGTCGCGGCTCTTATCAGAGTCAAAAATCAGATAGCAGTTCTTATTCTTCCCCGCGTAGTTGGTGTAATCCGAGTTCTCGTCGTATTGCGGATTACGTTGCAGGTTTGGCCTCGGGGCCGCGCTCATAAGTTCCGCAAACTGCGGAAAGAATGGCCGCGAGAAGTCAAAATCCCGCCCCGTCGCGAACATGTCCCATTTATCGGAAAACCAATATTCGATATCGAAGACCGGAAACGTTTCAGAAGGATGCACATTTGTAATGATTTTCTTGCCACTCCCTGCACACACCCGATGAAACAGAGTGCGTTGATTAGCAAAGGACATCCGCCGCCGCGCCCGTTCCTCTGGACACAACCGCGGCGCCGGAACTCCAACTTTTTTATAGAAGTCCAAATCCTCCCCAACAATCTCAAACTCCACCCCACTAATCTCACAAATTCGCTTCATAACCAGCCTCCCATCATTACTCCCAGATTCTAGCCCCCCTTCTACGCCCAAGCCACTACCCAAATTCGACCCTCCCCCTCCCCATCAAAGTCCTACCAATCTTTTTTTTCATTTCAACCGGCGACGTCCCCTTCTTTTGGCCGAGAACGCCTATGTAGGCCAAAGAATCAGGAGGGCGGAATAAT
>CAYMWO010000223.1:0-4328 GCA_964393905.1 uncultured Bdellovibrionales bacterium
CAGCTGGGAGAGCGCTTGCATGGCATGCAAGAGGTCAGCGGTTCGATCCCGCTTATCTCCACCAGTGTATTAAAGCTATATAACATAACAATTTAGTCCCCATCGTCTAGAGGCCTAGGACATCGCCCTTTCACGGCGGTAACAGGGGTTCGAATCCCCTTGGGGACGCCAGTTTGCATTTTACTGAGCGAGGTTGGTCAAATTCTGCGAAACGGAAGATTCTCCGGTGCTCATTTGCAGTAGCAAACTCCGATCCTCGAATTTCCGTTTCGCACAATTTGACTCAACCTCGCTCAGTAAAATGCAAACTGGGGCTGGGGGTGCGGTGTGAGTTGCTTCTATCGTAAGTGGTGAGGGAAATGGTCATCGGATTTCATCCTCGACCTAGTTTTTTAATATTAAAATGGGAGGTGCAGTGGCGCCTCCCCGGGATTTCTCCCTATTTTTCCTCCTTGTTGTTTGGCGGCTCAGCTACCGGGGTTACCATCGACACATCCGGCCGCTCCATCTCCCATTCACCGAATCTCGCTGCGAAGATGGCGAAGGAGTAGATGTTTCTGGCGGTTACGTAGAGCCGGACGGTTAGGGCGCATTGCGCGGTGAGCATCAGCCAGACCCAGAACTCGTGGGCCGGGAAGCCGTAGACAAGCGGTAGGGCTGTGATGACAGTCGCGACTAGCTGCGTCCAGAAGACGCGGTAGGCTAGCGTATGCATGTAGACGAATCTCCGCTTGTCCTCCTGCTCCTTGATTCCTCTCAAGCTCTGGGACCATTGGGCTTGGCGAGCTCGCAGGATTGGCATGATCGACAAAGTGCATTTCAACATCAGACCCTGCTGAAGAATCTTGAAAAGCAGGGCCGAGAAAAGCTGCATCAAGGCACCCGTTACGAACAGAATTTTCCCTAATCTATTACCGGGAAGGACTCCGGTGACGATGAGCGCTATCCCGACAAGGCCAATCAGGCAGGTTAGTCGTATCGGGTTTTTTGCTCGGAGTAACGAATCACCAATTCTTTTGAGCGCAGCCGGCAAATCAAACATGCACTTTGGCTCGGCCAGGATATAGCGGATTGACCGGCCGAACAGGAAGCAGGCAAAGCGGAGCCGACTGTAGAACGAGGGCCTGGTCGACTCCTCTCTGAACAGCTTCCGTAAGTCATCGCAGAGATCGAAAAGATGACAGGCGCTTGCGAAGATCAGGATTCCAGGAGCAACGACAATCCAACTGTTCCAATTCCCGAGCGAGATTACGCAGAGGGCGAGTTGTCCCCACATCGCTCCCAGGTAGATGAACGGATGATTGTCTCTGGCCGTCGCTCGCGCCTCGCTTGAGACAAAGTCGCCGGTATCCAGCAACGGGAGAATGGGCCGCAGGGCGAGACGGTAGATGATGAGCCAGATGAAGACCGAAGACGGGATAATCACCCAGTCGAAGAGGGTAAACTTCTCCGGACTGCGATCCATCACGGCGGCCTGCGAGACAACTGACACCAACGCGCCGAAAAGCAGCGTTTCCTTCAATTGCCCGTGCTTCTCTACGAGCCGAGTCATGGCACTTGTGTGTCCCATGGTAGAGCTCCAAAAACCTGAATTGTTGAACCTTGGAAAGGCACCACCGATGCCTCTTAGTCAAGGAGCAGAATTCGAGACAGTTCTCCTTAAGTAAGCGGCATGGTAGAAGAGTCTACTCGGAATAAATTTTAAAAAGAGCGGGCAGGGCCAAGAGCTCAGGCCGGAGTGTCAAGGGTTAGCAATAAATTATGCTTAAGTCTAGGTTGGCAACAGAAGAGGAAGTCACAAGCTCAGGGCTTGTTTATCGAGTGTATGAGCCTGCGGGTGACGGCAAAAAGGCCGGAGTGATTCTGGTTCACGGGCGCGCGGGGACAGTCGACTCGATGTGGACGTTCTCAAAAACATTTGAGGAATTTAAACCTGTGACAATCTCCCCGCAGGGAGCACTGCCGGATCCGATCGGCGGATTCAGCTGGTGGGCTGTTGACCCAAATCACGGGCGGCCTAAGCATGAGCGCACATTTCAAAGTGAGGTTGTGCCGGCGGTGCAAGAGTTGGAAAAGTTCGTGCGGAAGGTAACCAAGCTTCATGATATTGACCCGAAGCGAGTCTACGCGGCTGGTTTTAGCCAGGGGTCAGCGCTTGTGACGCTGTTAAGTTTAAAGGTGCCGGAGCTGTTTCAGGGCGTTTGTGTTCTGGGTGGGTTTATCCCGCAGTCGTTTTTTGAGGAGGAGAGTTTTCTTGATGACGACGTAATATCGGGGAAGGTGAAGCTTCCGGATTACCTAATTGCACACGGGACAGCGGACGATAAGATTCCGATTGAACGGGCGCACCAAGTGCGGGATTATCTAAGTGGCTTGGGGGCGAAAACGGAGTTGGTCGAGGACCCTGTCGGGCATAAGATTGGTTCGGCGGGGATGAAGGCCATGAAGGAGTGGTTTAAGGAGCGTATCGGCTAGTGGTGAAGTTACCGCCTGAGAGAAAAGAGAAAAAAGTGCATTTGAGCGGCAAGCTGATGCAAGAGTTAGCCCCGGATAAATACTCCGAAGGCTCGCCGCTATGGATTTTTATTCGAGAAGGTGGTGAGCTCTGTATTTACGCGCTCATTCTTTTCGTTGTGATTCGGGCCCTGCAACCAGTTTGGGGACCGGTGGTGGGGGTATTGTCGGCGCCGTTTAAGCAAAGTCAAACTGAAACAGAACCTAAAACCCAGATACCTAAAACCCAATTCGCCCCTTCTTCGAAACAATCGGCTCCTCAAGCACCTTAAGAATTGAAATTATCGCTTTCTCGTGGGAGTCGGCTTTCTGTTCCATCTTTGCCATACGCCGAGCTAGCGCTTCATTAGAGAGAATTAACTCACGAAGTTTAACGAATGACCGTACAATTTGAATGTTAACTTGGACCGCGCGCTTACTGCGGAGAACGCTGGAAAGCATGGCAACGCCTTGTTCAGTGAAGACATAAGGCGTATATCGGCGGCCTCCATAGTTGTCAGATTTATTAGATCTTGAGGTCACAAATTGTGACCTCAAGTTGATAACCTCTTCATTTGACAAGGAAAACATAAAATCACTCGGGAACCTTTCGGCGTTCCGTTTTACTGACTGAATTAATGTTTTCGTTTCTACTTGGTAAAGTTCAGCAAGATCGCTATCCAACATAACCTTAAGTCCTCGGACTATAAGGATCTTACCCTGAACACGTTCATCGGGGATCACTTGCACTTCGTTTCTAGTCATAGGTCTGTTTCCTGAGATTCCATTCGTCACTATATGTTATCGACGAAAACTTAATTCTGTCCTCTAGCCAGATGCGATTCCCCCCTTGTTATCCCAAGATCTGCTATCCCAAAGAGGGCGCCACCGACCAAAAAGCGCCGAAGCCCCCGATTGACTAACCCTCCGACTCTCCTTTACCCTCAGTCGGAGGCCTCCAAGAATCAATTTCCTACCGGAGAAAGCTATGAACCCCCGCACCCTTTGGCTCGTAACACTAAACCTAGTCTACTTGCTTTTGGTAAACTCATCCGTCCGAGCCCAGAACTACGAAGCCATGATTCAGCAACAGCTTCAGCAAGGTCAAAACATGGCGGCGCAAATGCAGCAGATGCAACAAGGGATTGTGCAGCAGAACATGCAGAACCCGCAGGTGCAGGCAATGTATCAGCAACACTTGGCCTCGGGCGGACAGCTCTCTTTTGAACAGTTCTCGTATAACTACGCCGCGACCGGCGGATTCTCTCAGGAGGGAATGGCTCGCTATAGACAGAGCGAGCAGGCGAATCAGCAAAAAGAGGCCGCCGCCATGCAGGCATACAGAGATGCCCAAGCGGAGCGAGGGCAGGCGATGCAACAGATGCATAACCAAAATAGCGAAATGGCCCACGACCGTGGAAATCTCCTAAACGGCACCACCGACTACAGAGATCCCAGCACCGGCAAAATCTATAACCTCCCCCACACCGCTCAACCCAACGAATACTACCGCGACCCCAACTCCGGGGACGGCTTCTATAACGATCAACAAGGAAACTTCTACCGCCAAGACCAAGACGGATATGATTATGAGCTGGAAGAGGATGATTAATCCTCTCTCCCACAATGAATCACATCCCTTTTGAAGAAAGACGCTCCAAGTCGCGCGCTTTTGGAGTTCCAGAATGTTCCGCAGCGTGACTTAAGCAGTCAGATTAAAGAAACGTCCTCGTTTGGAAGCCTAGTTTCTTGCGATTATAGATGTCGGAATGGGGTAAACAGTGGGTTTTGAACGAGGCTCTTCAAATCCGCACGGCTGTGTCAGAGAACTTAAG
>CAYMWO010000224.1:0-4283 GCA_964393905.1 uncultured Bdellovibrionales bacterium
CGGACTTGGCCCAGAGTCCGCGTCCCGACGCCCGATGTGAATTGCGGGCGGGATCGTGGGCCGAGGGCGACAGAACGCCGTCGGCGTTGAGACCTTGGGCGATCGAATGAAGACCCGTGCCGGCGCAGTACTCGTCGAAGATGCGCATGACCACCGGCGCAGCGACCGGGTCGAGCTCGAGGCGGCGAAGCCGTTGGCCGTTGGCCGCCTTCGAAGGATTGGGGTGAACGCCTGCATCGCCGAGGAGGTAGCCGTACGGGGGGCGACCGCCGAGAAAGCGACCTTCGATCGCAGCCTGGGATGCCATGGCGCTGCGGACTCGTGTCTTGATGCGGGAGCGCTCGCCCTTGGACATGCCGCCGTAGAGGGCCATCACCAGGTCGTGTGCCTCTGAACCCGGGTCGACAGCACCGCCGACTTCCGGAACCCAGAGCTCGACGCCGTAGTGCGTGAAGACCGGGAACGTCAGCCCGAACTGCCCGCCGTAGAACGCTCGTTGCGGTTCGCCGATGACGACCGCATCGAAGCCGCGGTTCTCGTCACGGAAGGTGTCCAAGAGCCGAGCTGCCTCGGGCCGGCGCTTCCACGGCAAGGAGCGTGACTGACCGATGTCGAAGAACTCGGTGACGATCTCACCGCCAGCCGGTTCGATGACCTGGCGGGACCGTGCGAGTTGCCAATTGCGAGAGGACGTCGGATCCTGCTGGTCCTCGGTGGAGACTCGTCCGTAGAACGCGAAGCGCTTCACGACTCAGGAGGCTACGGCGTCGGTGTGACTCGAACCAGGGACATCGTCGTCGCAGGTGGTGCGACTATCGGCGCTCTGGAGCACTCGCAGCACCAACCGAGCGAGGTCGGCCGTGAGCACCGGCGGACCGGTCGGCAGGTCGACCTTCAGCTCCGAGCCACCACCAGCTGGAACCAGTGCGAGTGGGCTTGAAGTCGGACTCTCCTTTGGCTGCATGCCCTCCTAAGCGCGTGCTCAAGCGTCGGACGACAGGAGATTCCACAGGCTGGCCCCCAAGGGGGCGGTCGGTTCTCCAATGGATCCTTCGATTGACGCGTCAGCGTCAATCAGTTTCAAACTGACACACCTCGTCGCCATGATCGTCGTCGTGGCCCAGGGAGCGGTGCG
This sequence comes from uncultured Bdellovibrionales bacterium, assembly GCA_964393905.1. Lineage (GTDB taxonomy): Bacteria > Bdellovibrionota_C > UBA2361 > SZUA-149 > CAYMWO01 > CAYMWO01. The sequence continues at coordinate 1,136 of CAYMWO010000224.1, forward strand.
ATGACGACACGACAGGATCACCAGCGGGCGACCCTGGATTGGTTCGTTGCTCACCCGACGGCGCAGGTACGCCGGTTGGTCGAGACGCAGGTCGAGGGTTCGGTCGAGGGTTGCCGCTACGACGCACGGCACGTCTACGTCGAGACCTACTGGCTTCCGGTCCTCGGGCCGTCCGCCGTGCTCGCGCTGCGCCGTGTCGCTGAGTGGCTCGACCAGAACCCGACGGGTGTCGACATCGACCTGGTCGACTTCGGAGCGTCGCTCGGTGTCGGCACCGGCACCGGCCGCAACACCCAGATCAACCGGACCCTCGCCCGCCTGGTCGACTTCCGCCTCGCCCGGATCCACACCGAGCACCTGGAGGTCGCCACGTCCCTCGGCCCGCTCCCGACCGGGCTCCGGCGACGGTTGCCGCTCCCGCTGCTCGACTCGCTCGCCGAGCACGACCGAACCGCCCCTCGAACGCTGTTGACCGGTCAACACGACCGGCGTTCACCGGTCAACGCAGCGGCGTTCACCCATCGACAGGCCGGCGTTGACCGGTCAACAAGAGCCATCTCACCAAGGAGCACACCATGACCATCGAGTTCATCGGCGCACGAGGAGGACACGGCACCACCACCGTCGCCCTCGCCGCCGCAGCCACCCTCGCCACCCGAGGACCAACCCGCATCAGCGCCAGCGACCGCCGATCGATGTGCGCTCATGCCGGTATCGCAGCCGACGGACTCCCCATCCCGCTGGCCGAGAACCTCGAGCTCGCGGCCGACGGCGACCGGGGCGACGTGTACGACGCCGGAACGATGCACGCCTACCTCACGGAGATCCCCTTCGACGACGAGGCCCCCACAGGCGCCCAGAAGGCCCCAGGGAGCCTGCGGATCGGCATTCTGCGAGGACCCGACTACCAAGGTCTGCGCACGCTGTGCGAGCACGCAGACGCTGATCTCGACGGCCTGGTCCTGGTCAGCGAGGCGGGCCGGGCCCTCGACGCCCGCGACGTCGAGCACGTCTCCGGGTGCTCGGTCGTCGCAATTATCGACCACACCCCGGTCGTCGCCCGAACCGTCGATGCCGGCCTGCTCATGCACCGCGTCGACCGCCTCCGTGAGTTCGCCCAGCTGCGTGCATGGATCGCCCGGATCGACGTCGTGGAGACCTCGTGCACGGCTCCAGCATGAGCTGCTCGGTGCGGTCGAGTCGGCTCTCAGGAACCGTGGTGAGGGGTCGGCACAGACTGGCTTGTTCCGCAAGCGGAACAAGCTGAGCCAGGAAGGCGGCACGTTCCATCGGTCGCTGGGTGCGCGACCGACATCGACCTCGGGGCGCAGCGCCTGCGGTTCGTTGGCGCCGAAAACGGCATCGGTGGCTTGCGGTCCGGCATCTCAGACGGCGGGTACCCTCATCGGGGAGGGGAGTGGAATGGTCGACTCTGGAATGCTCGACGGGGATCGGTCAGCGGCCCACACCGCCGGGGGTGCGGGGGAGCTATCGGTCAAGGTGGATCAGCAGGTGCTTGCCGGCGCTGTCGTTGCCGCAAGCAAGCCACTGCCGAGACCATCGGACCCACTCCGGTTCGCTGGTCTCTGGCTGTCCGTACGCTCTGATGGACTGCAGATCACCGGCACGGGCAAGTCGCTGTCGATCGAGGTCGGTCTCGAGGCGATCACGATCGGCAACGAGGCCGCCTCCCATGTGGACCCGGAGCTCACCACGGTCCTCGTCCCGATAGACATCGTCACGCAGCTCTTCCGACAGCTCCCGGACCCGCTCGTGTCGCTGCGCTTCAACGGCGATTCGCTCGGGGTTGCGTCCGGGCGGTTCTCTGCCGATCTCCGGCTCTTGGACAAGGAGGCGCATGAGCCGCAGCGGCAACCGGTCGCTGCCCATACGGTCCTGCGTCTCCAAGGCGGTCGTTTCTGGGACGCCGTGTCGCACCTCGCGTTCGGTGGCGGTCTGGTTGCTGGCAGCGAGTGGTCGATGGGCTCGATCCCGCTGTTGCTCAACCCGGATGGGCGACTGCAGCTGTTGGCAACTGACAAGGACCACTCCGCAGTGGCTGAGGTCGGCGTCGACGTGGTGAGCGACGGACTCGCAGGCGAACCGGTGTTGGTGCCCATCGAATCGGTCCTGGCGCTCGACAAGGTGCTCGAACAAGCGCCCGAGGTCGAACTGCAGATCGGCGATTCGCAGATCGACATCGTCGCTGGTGACACGGTCGTGCGCAGCTCGGTCGGAGGCCCACCCATCCCACGGTTCGAGGTGATTACGGACCAGCAGCCGAAATACCGCCTGACCACCTCCCGAACCCAGCTGATCGGGTTCATCCGGCGGCTGCAGCTGATCATTCGTAGCCGTCACGACGTCCTGTGGATCGAATGGGACGGTCAGCTCCCCGCTGCCCGTTGTGTGTTCGGGGAGGGCACCCAGGCCGAGATGCCGTTCCCTGCGGAGGTGACCGGCGCACCGTTCGAGATCGGCATCCACGTTCGGGTGCTTGCATCGATGGTGCAACGCCTGCACGACGGCACAGTGATCATCGAGTTCGAACACCGGAACCGGAAGGCGACCATCTTCAGCGAGGACGAACCCGGCTTCGTCTACTACGCGGGGCTCGTGGTGGTACCGCACGTGCCGTGGCGCTGATCTAGCCGTTGGTACGGAGTCGGTGCTGCGGCAGGTCTAGCTGTCAGACCTCAGCGCTACGGTCCGAATAGGAGGAAGGAGTCCAGATGGTTGATACCAGCAACGCCGCGCCTGAGCCGCTCGGCTGGGTGCGTTTCGACGAAGACCCATGGGAGCAGGCGACGTTCGCAGTGAGCGCAGGATCGTTCGGAGTCCGGCGCTCGACGGGGGCGACATCGTGGATCTCGCTCAGCGACATCCGTCGGATCGACGAGACCGCTCCCGAGGCGGACGGCTGGGCGCAGATCGAGTTGGTGCTCACAGACTCACATACGGTCGGTGCGAAGCTGACGATGTCTCGGCTTGATGAGCTGCTCGCCGTGATGTCCGCCGCCCCACGCCCCGATGCTCCTCGGAAGGTTCAATCCGCACCTCCGGCAGACCCGTGGGCGGCGACACAGACAATCGGATCACTCACAGGTACCCAGGTCGGCGGAAGCACCGCCAACACAAAGCTGCTCCT
>CAYMWO010000225.1:0-4277 GCA_964393905.1 uncultured Bdellovibrionales bacterium
AGCCATTTATCGATTCTCAGTTTTTCAGGTTCATTCATTTTTGGTAAGATATTTACGCACGCCGCTATGTGCGCGCTGACCAGCTGATGAGCTATCTGCTCACCCAACTCTGAGGATGGAACGCTTACCAGTACTGTAATGAGTTGCGATGTTTTCATGTTCAGACTAATTTCCTATAGCTGATAGCAGAATATCTTTAAACCAGTAGCTCATAGGTGTAAATCTTGAAAGCCCCGCACCGCGCACTGTTTCTTGCTTTACTACTTCTCCTTGGACATCCCTCAGCTTCATCGGCAGAGACCGGCCCATCTGAACTTAAAACCGAACTAGCCTCGGCCTTTACCAACAATATCGCCGGTCTTGTTTCGCCTTCGCAAATTGGTTTTGTTGCCCTTGACGCTAAAACTGGAGAGGAATTTCTCACAGTCAATGGCGATAAACCGATGATGCCAGCATCGGTATTAAAGCTAGTTCCGACCTATGCGGCACTTAAACTGCTCGGGGCTGATTATCGATTTCCGACTGAGGTGTTTGTCAAAGGGCAGGACCTCTACATTCGTGGCCATGGCGACCCGAGCCTTACCTCGGAATCGCTTTGGAAAATTACGCAGACGCTTCACGGTCTGGGTATCAGGAAACTTCAGAATGTAGTGGTCGATGACACGCAATTTATCGCCCCTCGTGGGAGACTTGGCTCCAATCCTTATCAGGCCGCAGAGAGCGCTGTCTCGTTAAATTATAACTGTTACGAATATATGGCCGGGGTCGATCCTGTCTCGGGGCATGCCGCCGCATCCCTCACATTGGGGTCGCCGTATAAGCTCGATAATAATCTGCGTGTCGTAAATGGATCGGTCAGCAATGTAGCAGTCTCTGACTTTGTTGGGGGGCGTGTGACAATTACTGGCACCGTTGGCCGAGATGCCATGCCGGTTATCGATTTTCAAACAGTGGACAACCCGAGCCGAAATTTTGCGGAGGTGTTTAGGGCCCTGTTATTAAAATCGGGGATCGAAATATCAGGGACAACAACACTGGGGGCTGTCAATAAGGATGCGCGCCTTATCTACACCTCTTACTCTAGGGACCTGGCGGTTATTCTTCGTGACTTAAACCATTACAGTAGTAACTTCATCGGCAACCAACTTCTCTTCGCCCTAGGGCGCACTGAAGATGGGCGTTATGATAAGGCGCTCGGTATTAGTCGGGTCGAAGCCGTCTTGGCGGAGTTGGGAATAGCTCCTGGGAGCTATAAAATGGTTGACGGTTGTGGGCTAGACCGCGAAAATGCCTTTTCGGCCCATCAGTTGGCTCGTGTGCTGAGTCAGGGGTATGCGGATTTTAGCATTGCACCTGAATTTTTGGCGTCCCTTAGCCGCTATGGGGCAAGCGGCACCTTAAAGAGGCGGCGACTTGTCGCGGGTGGTGAGCCGGTCGGGATAAATTCCCCACATGCAGCCTCTTCGGACGACCGGGGAGATAAGCACACCTCGTGGAGTCGGCGCGAGGCCGTGTGGGGGAAGACGGGGTCGATAAATGGAGTGAGTAGTCTAGCCGGTTACGTGACTCTACGGAACAACACCCGTCTGGCGTTTGTAATTATTATCAACGGACCAATTGGTCGGGACTCAGCGATAGCTTTAGAGGATCGACTCGTTGAGACCATGCTTAGCCTAAAGTCAGTTAGTTAAATTGAGATTAGCAATTAAAATACCGTTTGGTCGGACCTTCTTCTGTGCATGTATTGCGCTGCACTTTTTCGTTTCGGTTTCCGCAGCCGAGGATATCGGGGACACCCCTGCAAATGGAGAGCTGCCGCAGTACGCAGATAAGACTCTGGACTCTAAGTCAACTGATGAGCCAGCTCAAGTTCCCTCGCAGGGCACCCTCCCTGTCGTATCCGACCCAGATTTCCTTGTGCCGCAGGCTCTCGCTGGGCGGGTGGACTTTTGGCGTCTTGTTTACATGAAATATGACAAGCACTACGCGATAATGCACTTTCGCAATCATCCTGAGGTTATCTACTCCGTGCTCAATTTTCAGGAGCCCTTTGAGCAGATGGACTGGAAGGTGTTTGTGCGCGAGAAGGAGCGCCGCCTAAAGGCTGAAACCGAACGTATTCGAGCTTCGCTTAAACATTTAGCCAACGGGTTAAGGCCAAGAGACGATTTTGAGCGTCGGCTTGAAGCGCAATTCTCGGTCTTCCCTGACAGACTTCCGAAATATCGCGAGGCCCAAGAGCTAGACCAGATTAGATCGCAGACCGGGATTCGAGAAAAGTTCGCCCAAGCTATCGCCCGTTCGGGCCGTTATATTCATGCTATTGAATCAATATTTAGTTCAGAGGGGTTGCCACCCGAACTTGCAAGATTGCCCTATGTTGAGTCCTCATTTGATTATGAAGCGTATAGTTCAGCGGGTGCCGCTGGAATCTGGCAATTTATGCGCTCTACTGGAAAGGGCTATTTAAGAATATCCGCATCCATCGATGAACGACGCGATCCAATTTTGGCCTCGCGGGCTGCGGCTAAGTATTTAAGCCACTCCTTTAATAAGCTCGGGCGCTGGCCATTAGCTGTGACCAGTTATAATCACGGACTTAACGGCATTATGCGCGCTGTTAAGGAGACGGGGAGTACGGAGCTGGCTGCGATTATTAAACATTATAAGGGGGAGAGTTTTGGGTTTGCTTCTAGCAACTTCTTTTGCGAATTTTTGGCGGCCCTTGATGTCGACAGAAACGCAGCCCGGTATTTCCCAGAGGTGAGGCGTGAAGCACCTTGGCACTTTGATGAGGTGCGGCTAAGTCGCCAGATTAGTTATCGCGAGTTGGTTATCCGCTCCGGAATGAGTGAGTTTGATGTCGAGCGGCTAAACCCGGCGTTACTCAAGCCGGTAACAACGAATAGAGTACCGATTCCTGCGGGCTTTTTAGTTAAGGTTACAAAGGGCCGGGGAGAGTTGTTGGTGAGGGCCTTACAACAGGGTAGTGTGCTTTCGATTGATGGTGCGAATAAAGAGTTCCTTGAGAGTATGGAACGCAAGCGGGCCGAAGCTAAGCGGGAGACTAAGGCCGTCAAGAGTAGTGGCTCAAGTTACAAAGTCCAAGCTGGGGATTCATTTGGCAGTATTGCCAAGAAATTCTCCGTTTCAACCTCCGAATTAATGAGAGCAAATGGCATCTCCGACGCGAAGAAGCTCCGCGCCGGAAAGGTCCTGATAATTCCTAAATCTGGACCGAAAGCAGGAAAGGGGAAGAAGCGGTAGGCCCCCCAAACTTTGAGCCTGTCCCCCTTCTATTGTATAACATCCCTCCTATGTCCGAATCGCTTCACATTCATCTTATCCCTGTCATAGCTGTTCTGAGCTATCTTGTCTCATCAGTGCTTTACGTTCGATTCTTCAGAAACGGCAGCCAAAGATCCGAGCGGGCGGCTTGGATGATGTTATTGAGCGGATTTATCGCACATGTTTTGTTTCTCGTCCTTGCCTATGGCTTGGCAAATGAGATTTTAGGATTCCCCTACACGCTCTCATTAATCTGCTGTATTACGGTTGGCACTTTTCTCCTAATCGAGAAGCGGTTTCACCTTTCTGGATTAGGAATCTTTATCGCACCGCTCGGACTGTTTCTGATGTCATTGTCGAGCGTATTATTTCATTTTGGCAGAGATGTTCAGCATGTCTCTGCCTTTGGTCCGCTCTTGGGGCTGCATCTGACCACCGTCGTGCTGGCGAATGTATTTTTCATTTTGGGCTTTAGTGTGAGCGTTGCGCTTATTGTCCAAGAGACGCTGATTAAGAAAAAGCGACTGTCCGCGGTTCAACGCCGGCTTCCGTCTTTAGCTACGCTTGATAGAGTAAATGCTTTTTTGTTTACTTCAGGCTTTGTGTTGATGACCTTCGGGGTAGTCTCAGGGATTGTCTATGGACTCACTACTGGCGCGCAAACAATGCGCTTTGACCAACGGTTCTTCTGGTCAGCGCTGACGCTCCTAGTTTATGCCATGTTATTAATCGCCCGACATTTTCGTGGCTGGCGTGGAAGACGAGCCGCCTGGTTGGCCGTCGCCGGATTTAGCACAATTGTGGCCTCATTTTTGGGAGTGAATGTTATCGGGGGCAGCTTTCATGTCTACTAACCTCCGATTATTACCAACTAGCGCTCGGTCTGGAAGTGAGCGTGTTCTGGGAACAGTCGCTGTCACTGGCTTAAGTCATATAAGTGTTCCGGTGGAATATCGGGAGCATTTCGCACTTGATCATGATGCTCAGTC
>CAYMWO010000226.1:0-4276 GCA_964393905.1 uncultured Bdellovibrionales bacterium
CATCAAAGAATGTAAACACTCTGTCACCTGAGAGACCAAAGACTCTCTCTACAATTGTGCCGCCAAACTTACTGTAAGCGGAATACCAATGCAGGTATGTATTGCCATCGCCGAACTCATTCTTTGCGCCAGCACGAACGACTAAAAAGTCGTCGAGCTTGTCACCATCCCAGTCAATTAAGTTAGTGATGGTGTCACCTGGCAAACCGTAGAGGAGAGTTACATCTTGACCCGAAGGAGCGCGCACTGTCCAAAGCAGCGGTTGACTTGTTGAAGTAACAGTAACAATCGCTGGGACAGTTCCCCAGTTAGAATAGAAGCGACCCGGTGCAAGGGCGTCAGCAGCACGGTTAAAGGTGAAGAAAATCTGCCCCAGATTACTTCCGCGAGCCAAATATGCAGTTGAACCGCCGCCAGTACGTGTGACTTCAGCCACAGCCAAATCTGACTTACCGTCGTTATCGTAGTCACCTCGGGTTAGCGGAGCGGCAAGCGCCGTCTCTACTAAGAAGAGGATAAAGAATACAGCTAGAAATAGGGGTCGTAATACCATAGTCGTTCTCTCGTTAATTAAGTTTGTAACGATTGTCGCAAAGCGGTCAGTTCTACCGAAATCTCGTTGAAAGTAAACAGATGTTGATAATTACCGCGAAAAGAATTTAGGACAAGTTCCCGTGATCGTGATTTTTCACACCTACATGAGCTCCTTTCAGCTTGCAGTTTGTTGCAGTTTCCAGTCCAAGCCACAAGCAGCCCCAAATTAATGCTGAACAATTTGTAACATACTGAAAATACAAACAGACGAATGCCCATTCGAAATTTCCGAGAGGCTTTCTGTTGTGGATAACTTGAGCACTAACTGTTCTGTTGTCGAGAAAAAATATAATTTGTATGGAAAAGCTACTTCAGTAATCCAATTATCTTTTCCTGCGTAACAATTGAAATCCCGTGCTCGTCGGCGAGTTTTATATCGGCAGGGCCTAAATAACCCCATGCAGCGAGTAGGGGCTCTAGAGCGACTCCTTCAGGGAGTTCGTTCTGAATCTCTATTAGGTTACGGACGGAGTCTTCGATGAAGGTGAAATCGGTCTCTGGAAAGCGCCTGTGGATACTAAGAAAGTTTTCGCTTTTAGTTGTGTCACCATCACCAGAGTAAACATTCTCCTTCGGCACTGGCAGGCTAAAATGCTGACACAGTTCAAGGACGGCTTCTAGGTTTTTGTTGGTGAGGATAATAATCCTCTCTGGCGGCAATTTCTGCAGGCTTTCCCAGAGTGGGGAGACTGGCCGTTGCAACTTTACCCAGGCCTCCTTTGCTTGGCGGATAAATCGGCCTCGGGTTTTGAAAAAATCAACGCTTCTACTTTTTAACGATAACTCCTCTCCCGCGAGCACAGCCTGGAACCCCTCGACGGTGAGTTCGTGCAGCTCCTCGCCGCTTAAGGCCCATTTGGCAAGCGCTAGAAAGTCCCCTGCAGGGCCTACGTGATAGCGGTTTTTTTTGAAGCGTTCGATAAATATGGGCGGGAGTTCGGCGTGCGTTGTGGCGGCGCTTCCGGTAACGGCGTTGAAGGCTGTAACTACCACCTCATCTAATGAATCCAACAGCACCCCATCGAAATCGAAGATCAGCATGAGGTTCTATCCGTTTCGGCGTTCGAACTCATCCATGAAAGCGACCAGCGCCTGCACTCCCTCTTCGGGAAAGGGGTTATAGATACTAGCCCGCACTCCGCCGACTGCGCGGTGACCTTCAAGCCCAGAAAGTCCGGCCTTCTCCGCCTCTTTGACGAAGTTCGGCTCAAGCTTCTGGTCTTTAAGTCTGAAGGTGACGTTCATTAACGAGCGTGATGGCATCTCGGCGTGTCCTGTATAGAATTCCGTCGAGTCAATCTTATCGTAGAGCACTGCGGCCTTTTTGCGGTTTAGCTTTTCAACTGCATCCAAGCCACCGATTTTTATCAGCCATTTGAACATCTCTCCCATCACATAAATCGGGAATGTGGGAGCGGTGTTATAAAGCGAGTTGTTTTCTGCATACGTATTGTAATCCAAAAGCACCGGAAGGTTCTTCGGGGAACGGGGGAGTAACTCCTTACGTATAATCACAAGAGTAATGCCCGCCGGGCCGAGGTTCTTCTGTGAAGAGGCGTAAATTAGTCCGTAGCGTGAGAGGTTAAGCTGCTTGTGTAACAGGTCTGAGGAGGCGTCACAGACCAGGGTGGCGCTTCCGACATCCGGTTCTTTTTGGAACTGTGTGCCGTAAATGGTGTTGTTACTGGTAAAGTGAACGTAAGCTGGAATTCCCTCCGAGAGTTTAATCTCGGTTGGAATCGCGGTGTGGTTATTCTCCTTAGAGCTTGCTGCAAGATGCGTCGTGCCGAACTTTTTCGCCTCGACAAAGGCTTTCTCCGCCCAGTAGCCGCTTACGATGTAGTTTGCCACCTGCCGTTCAGCTAAGAGATTCATCGGAATCATCGAGAACTGTAGTGTGGCGCCGCTTGGCAGAAACAGGACAGCGAACTCCTCGCCGATATTTAGTAGCTTTCTTAAATTTGCCTCGGCGGTTTTGAGAATCTCGGTAAAATACGAACTCCTATGGCTTAGCTCCATAATCCCCAGACCGGAGCCTTGATAATTAAGGAGGTTCTCTTTAACGGTATTTAAAACATCGAGAGGAAGGACCGCTGGTCCCGCGCTGAAATTGTAGATGCGATTATTCATGACTCTTTACGGTTGAAAGGGATTAAAGTGGTTTTCTACTACCATCTATTCTCCCTAGCAATAGCTGGCGAATTGGTAAATTGAGGTAGGAAGCAGTTTACGAAATAGCCGCAGGTTGTATTTTAGTGCTTTTCTAGCAGAGCTTTGAGATCTTGCCCCCCGAGGAGCTTTTTTATCTCGGCATCAAGCTTCGGGTCTAATTTGCCGGATGTCTCTAGGCTTTTAAATAACGGCATAAGCATCTTATCTAACTCGCCCAGACTTCCGAAAACTTGGTTTGGCTGCCTTTGACGGCTTGCGAGTTGAGCCAGTTTTTTTTGTAACTCCTTTTTCTCGGAGGCAGTAAGCGGCGTGACAGGTTCGCCATTTGCGCTCGGATTATCGTCCAGCAGCGCATCTAGTCGTTGAAAGTCTTGCTCAAGTTTGTCGGGGCGGGCTTTTGATTCTTTGGCCGAAGGAGAGCTAAGCGCTAACTCCTTTCCGTCGCGCTCGATGTAGATGCGCTGGCCATTATTGCAATCGAGGTATCCGTGCGGTGCGCCAGTTGCAGGCCCGATATACCGGTTTCCCGTAGCATCGCAGTTAGCGGCCGTGGCGACGGTTCCACACGGAGCAAATCCCTTAATCTCAAGATTAGCGCTCGCGTAGCGAACTTTATCTCCGTCTTTCTCGCACCACTTGACGATGCGGTTTTCGGCGCTCGTAGGTGGAAGCACCCGACCTTGATTGCTGGTCCAGTCTTCGGCCGAGGCTGGGCTAAACCCGGCATAAGCGCTAGCGGAGAACAGTAAAAAGAATAATGTCACGCGTTCTACGTTAAAGAGCATAATTCCAGCATTATCTTTGAGAGCTGCCCTCATAGGAAGATCGTCACTATGTCGGGTTACCTAAACGAAATATGCCGTATAATTAAATAGACTTAAATCCGATAACCTCTTAAAATAAAGCGAGATTTAACCAAGGATGAGCATGGCAATCGAGAACAATCGCCCCCCAGGAGCTCTCTCTAACGCGGGATTTGAAGAAGAGCGCCATGTCGGTGCTGCTCCGGTGTTTCGCGCCTTAATATTATTAGTCGGGGTAATAGTCGCAAGCTGTCTCTACTTATATCTTACCCGTCCAGCGACTCCACAAGGAGTGCCTAATCCGGAGGAGATGCCCGGCGTGATTGAACCCCAGGCGCATGATGGGATGAAACCCGAATCGTTAATGGAAAAACGGGGGAAGGGAAAAAATTCCTTAGCGGTTAAACGTTTACCCTCTGGGGAGTAGTGCCCCTGAACTTGAGCCCGTTAACTAGGGCAATAGGGATTTTTGGCCGCATCCCGCATAGCCATTACCCAAATTCCCAAGAACGCCACCGGATACCAAAAGAGATATAAGTAGTCTCTAAACCAGACTCCGAGCACCAAGGCCGAAGTGCCCTGTAATAGTATTACCAACCAGAGAGCGAGGCGCGGGCGGCCTTGGTGTGATGCTGCGCAAATAAGAATTCCAATCTGGCCTAATAATAAGATGGAGTGATCAAAGCTCCAACCAAAGGGCGCAGTAA
>CAYMWO010000227.1:0-4251 GCA_964393905.1 uncultured Bdellovibrionales bacterium
AAACAGTAGAGATTATGCAGGGTCGTAATCGAGACTACGAGATCGAACGAATGATCTGGGAAGGGCAATTGGGTGGCATTCCCAACTTTTAAGAACTCCCGCACCTCCGGCTTGGAGTTTTTAATGGCATATTCCGAGATATCAATTCCCTGAACCTGCACCCCAGGAACTGCCTGGGTAAATTCATAAAGGAGAAACCCCTTTCCGCAGCCGACATCGAGGATTTTGTCTCCGGCCTTAATGCCGTAATGAGCTGCAATCTTTTTTGCCACATCGGCCCAGCGGCCGTCATATTTATAACCGCCGTAACCAAACCGCCGATCTCCATCCCAATACTCTGCGCCAAAAAGCTTGGCCTTGGCTGCGGCTTCGGCTTTAGGAGACTCGTTTACTCGCGCGAGATAATCACGCTTGGTTTTTTGATGTAAGTTCGAGATAAAATCGATATAAGCCATAGCCCGGACCCCTAAATTTAGGCTGTGCAAAACCCCAAACTAATCCCAATCCGGCCGGGGTTCTGACCTTAAACTCAGACTAGCAGCGGGCTCACCTAGGAGCAATTGACGAAATCAACTCCGCGTTGCTCATCAGCCCCGAAATCGCTAGACTCGGCCGCTAGAATTAATCAATTCAAAATTTAGCGAGAGAGGGATTATCCAGTGATTAAAGCAGCACCTGACCACGCTGACGCGGAGTTAGTGTTAAAGTTATATGACCTTCGGCGCGAGGCCGTCATGCGCGAAGCGCGAAGCACCCTACTTGGAAAGTTCTGGCCCAAGTCCTACGGGGACTTTCTCGCAATTACTAAACTCGAACACCCGATGAACGCCGCATTTCGCCAGGTGTCGTCCTACTGGGAGATGGCTTATAGCTTTGCTAAGCACGGGATAGTAAACCCAGACTTTCTGGCCGAGAACGCCGGTGAGGGGCTATTCTTATTTGCTAAGATTCTCCCCTACGTTGAGCAATATCGGAAGGAGGTAGCCCCGTTGGCATTCCAGAATACTGAGTGGATTGCCACTAACTGCGAAACCGGGAGAACAAAACTTAGTATGTTGAAGGCGCGGGTAGAACTGTTGAGCAGTACGCAACATGCCAGGTAATCCTCGTTCGTCGCTCTGGGCCTAACCTTAAAATGAGTACGCCCTCAGAAATTGAAGCAGTTTGGAAGAAACTACATCGGGAGGCTTGCTTGCGTGGGGAAGAGACTTATATTGATCCCGTCATAGGTTACACGGTGTTTACAGAGGTCCATCATCTTAAACGCGGAGCGTGTTGCGAATCGGGGTGTCGGCACTGCCCGTATGGATTTAAAAGAAATACTGAGAAGGAAAAGGATAAACTCAAATGAACTGGAACAAGGACGCTCTCGAAATCCACCGTGGTGTATCACAATTTTGCGCTAAGCATGTTCGCCCAGAGGATGCTGCCCATTGGCATAAAGAAGGGCATATCCCATCCGACAAAATGTTTCGTTTGATGGCAGAAGCTGGCATCACCACCATTGGTATTCCGGAAGAGCTAGGCGGCTTTGGTGGAACGCTTCTGATGAAGTGCGCCGCTGGGCGGCGCTTGGCGCAAGCTGACGCCGCGTTGATGTTGGAGACTGCGGGTCACGGTCTGTTTCGCGGGCATTTTTTACGAGCAGCTAATAAGGAGCAACTAGCGCGCGTAATTCCAGACCTATTAGCCGGTGCCCGTGGTGCCTGGGCCCTTACCGGCCCCGATGGAGGGTCAAAGCCTTACACCTCGGGAACTAGAGCCAGCAAAGTAGCAGGTGGTTGGGTCTTAAACGGCAACCGGGACTTCATCACTGGAGCTAGAAGCGCAAAGTGGGTGTTAGTCATGGCCGTGACTGAAGGTAAGAACATGACAGCCTTTCTTGTCCAACAAGGGGCTAAGGGGTTTTCCACCAGCGAGCCCTACGACAAGGTATCGATGCCCGGAACGGAGACCGTCTCTGTGCAGTGCGACGATCTATTTGTTCCAGATACCGACGTCGTCGGAAAAGTGCACGGCGCAATGACGGACATCATGGCTAACCTTACCGAGGGCCGGATGTATATCACCTCCGGTGCGCTTGGAATTATAGATGCGGCACTGGAATCCCTTGATAGCTGGATGCGAGATAGAAAAAGCGGAGACACCGCCCTGCAAGACCTCGGAGAGTTAGGCGCGAAGCGAGCTGAAATCTGGTGTAGCCAGGTTGCTGGCAGCGCATTAATCGCCGATGTCTGTGCGCTAGACCCGCAAGATCAAAGAACCCAGATGCTCGCGACCGCTGCCAAGCTTTATGTTTCGGAGGCCGCAATGAAGGCTGCACTCGATTGCGCCATTATCCACGGTGGTTCGGGGGTCGTCCGCGAACAGAAGGCTTCCCGACTCTGGGTGGATATGATGGTATTTATCGTTGGCGAGGGATGTAATCCTACGCTAAGAACAATTCTCAATCGGTATCTGACAAAGAATTCGGCGTTTTAGTTAGATATTAACTAGGAACTGCTGGTGGAATCTGCACTGTTACCGCGGGGGATATCTGCGCCGGAGCTTCGGGCACGATTCTCTGATACTGAAGGTTCTCCATGTAATCACGGAAAATCTCCTCCGCTCTAGGGAGGTAATAGGTTCCATCCGCCAGTTGCGTGGTTGTGTCCTTCAGTCGATAGACATAATGCCCACAGGTGTAACAATTGTATTTCATGAAGTGATAACAGATACACATCTTTTCTGTTATCGGAAGCTTCTCGCCGTTGGCATCAACGGGCGCTGCGTCATAGGCATCGCGATAAGCGCAGTTGCCGTTTCGGTCCAGCATATAACCCAAGGCTTCGCATTGGGGCTTGATGTTGGAGCTCAATGAAGGGCTGTAGCTCAGCATCCGCATTGGATAACCTGCGGGAGAGGTCATATTGACGACAATATCCTCTTCGTGCGCGCGGATATATTCCTGTTTCACATGGGTAGGAAGCCCGCACTCTTGAGAAATTGTAAACCGAGTCGCCACTTGCACGGCACTGGCCCCCTCTTGCATGTAGCTAATAGCATCCTGCCCGGTAAAGATTCCACCGGCCGGAATCAGAGGGATTGAAAGATTAAGCTCTTTCAAAAGATCTTTAACCTCATTAAAAATTGTTCGCAGATCGTATTTTTCCCAGTCGAGTCCAAAGCCCAAATGGCCACCGGCAAGCGGGCCTTCGACAATGACATAATCTGGCTGGCGGTTCGCTTTAGCTGAACTTTGCAGGAAAATTTTTAGCGCTCGAGCCGAGGAGACAATAATCCCAAAAAGCACGTCGTGGAAACGCGGATGATCCTCAACCAATTTGAGCGTTCCAAGGTGCAATCCGGCCGAAAGTGTAATCCCATCAATTCCGCCCTCCATTGCTCCCCTGACCCGGGCTTGCAATGTCTCCTTAGGGGCTCCCATTTGGAGCTTCTCCATGATGTTAATCCAAATCTGACCTGTGCCACGTTTGGCATTCATAGTTTTAGAGACATGGTTAACTTGGGCGGTATAAACGCTGTCTACGTCCCACTTAACGTCGGACATGTTGTTGGTGTCTTTAAGATGGCGAAACTTGGCGAACTTTTGATTTTGAAACCGGGTGGAGTATTTTTTATCCGAGACATAGGGCGCCATCGCGTCAGAGATATGCCCGACAGCACCTAAACGGCAGAGCTCCAAAGCTAGAGCCGAGGTTGAGATATCAACCCCCATGCCACCTACTACTAGCGGCAACAACTCCTGACCCTTAAGCTTGAGTCTAAAATCGGATAACTTCATTACACCCTGTAAATACCTGAGCCCTTTAAGCAATCGGGACAGATTGCCGCAGAAAAGCCCTTCAGACAATTAATTCTCTGAAAAAACCCGCAACCAGATTCTCCCATGGTTTCGGTAGCATATGATATTCGGGGTTTATTATCAAATCCACCGCCCTCCTTGATAGCCGTCAATTTGGGCCTAGGAAATTAGCTGCTATGTAGCGCTGTGGGCATGAAAATTCTTACCAATCCTCTCTTTAGACCGCTTCCGTCGGAGGTGGTCACGATTCCTTCGATTCAACTACGGGTCGATTCAGCCACCCTGAAACCTTCCTCCGCTAAGGCCATACCGATGGTTGGGCCGTTCTTTGTCTGCGGTGCCGTATTTGGGTTCCTTGGTAGTATCTACTTAGGAGTGCATCTCTGGTTAGCAATGCAGGGCTATATTGGGCTTAAGTTCGTACCGGGACATTTTCGCGAGCTGCA
>CAYMWO010000228.1:0-4213 GCA_964393905.1 uncultured Bdellovibrionales bacterium
CGTTCTTGGCGATCATGATGCAAATGATCGCCGGAAAGGTGACCGCATAGAAATACAGAAACAGCTTTACAGGCGCTATTCCGAACAGGCTTCCTTCGCGGCCCATTGCAAGCTGGAGAATGATGGACGCTGCCATGAAGAAGAAGATGTAGGGGAAGTCCCAGCCCTGCAATATGCGCTTCAGCTGCTTGCCGAACCGGCTATTGCCGAATCCGTCGCGCCCGGCCGCGGCATTATTGCCGCTTGCGCCCGCGGGAGCCGTCTTCAATTGCTCTGCAAGGAAGTCCGGGTCCGTCTCGAGCCTGGCGAGAAACCGGCCGAGATGCTTCCAGACAGCCAGATGGCGTCCATACTCGCTCACCATGCAGAGCAGGAAAATGGAGATGGCATCGACAAAGCCCGCCGCCAGCACCCACGGCGTGGGAAAGAGGGCATGGACCCCGATTGTCATCCCCGCGATAGGGCTCGGATGGACAGTGAAGATGTAGAGCTTGTCGAGATATGAGCCTTCCTTGCTTTGCGCACCGCGGTAGCGGCTGACCTCTCCGTCGCAGAAGTCCAGAATCACGACCAGCGCCAGCATGGCGATTCCCGTGAGCCACCAACCGACCGCGAACAACACGCCGGTAAGGATTCCGCCGGCAATCGCGATCAGTGTGATCGCGTTGGGCGTCAACGGAGTTTGCAGGAGCAGCCAGGTCACGTAGATCGAAACCTTGCGAATCTGCCGGAACAGCCAAGGCTGGCTGGCCCATCCAAGATGGGTGTGCTGAGTATCCCGGCGCAGCTCGGGGATGGTTCGTCTGGTCACTGGTGGTGGCATCACTGGTATCGTGTCCCGAGGTCTGCATGATGCAACGAGTTGCGCGTGTGCGAGGTCCGTTATCGCGCCCTGCTGGTGTCCCGTTGAGGGGAATTCGGCCGTGTATACCCGTGGTTGATTTTCGGCGCCATCGGCCTCAAAAGCCTGAAACGGAATGGGCCCACGGGCGCAGCAGGTTTTCTTCCTTGATGGTTACCAAGATAAAGAAGTACTATCAGTTACTTAGCCGGTCGGCGAGGGCTGCGCGCCGAATGCTGCAGATTGCCTTGCCGGTTCAGTCGCGAAACTATCTTCCGGCAGCAACAAACGGATGCAATCTGTGAAGGCGGTCATTCTCGCGGGCGGGCTGGGAACTCGGATTTCCGAGGAGACCAGCGTCAAGCCGAAACCGATGGTGGAGATCGGCGGTCGCCCGATCCTGTGGCACATCATGAAGATCTATTCCGCGCATGGCGTGAATGACTTCGTGATCTGCTGCGGCTACAAGGGCTACGTCATCAAGGAGTACTTCGCGAACTACTTCCTCCACATGTCGGACGTCACCTTCGACATGGCGCGCAATCGCATGGAAGTGCATCAACAGAAGGCGGAGCCCTGGCGGGTGACGCTGATCGATACCGGCGAAGACACCCAGACCGGCGGCCGCCTGAGGCGCGTGGCCGAGTTCGTCAGGGAAGAGACGGCTTTCTGTTTCACCTATGGCGATGGCCTGAGCGACATCGATATCAAGGCATCAATCGAGTTTCACCGCCGGCACGGCAAGCTTGCGACCATCAGCGCCGTCACCCCGCCGGGCAGGTACGGCGCGCTCGAGCGCAGCGGCGATCAGGTGACAGCCTTCGCCGAAAAGCCGCGCGGCGACGGCGCCGTCATCAACGGTGGATTCTTCGTGCTGTCGCCAGCCTGCATCGACCTCATCGCGGGCGACCATGTCGCATGGGAGAGCACGCCCCTGGCCGGGCTCGCCGCCCGAGGCGAACTGATGGCCTATCCGCATCGCGGCTTCTGGCAGCCGATGGACACTCTGCGCGAAAAGAATCTGCTGGAGGAATTGTGGGCGAGCGGCAAGGCGCCGTGGAAAGTCTGGTGATGTCCCGCGCGTCCACTCCGGAACCGTCATTCTGGTCGGGAAAGCGCGTCCTCCTGACCGGGCATACCGGTTTCAAGGGAGCCTGGTTGGCGCTGTGGCTCGCTCGGCTTGGCGCCAGGGTGGTGGGCATCAGCCTGCCGCCGGCGTCGACGCCAAACCTTTCGGTGCTCGCCGGCATCGCCGGTCTCATCGACAGCCGCTTTTCCGACATTCGCGATGCCGAGGGACTCGCGGCGCAGATTCGCCGCGCAGCCCCCGACATCGTGTTGCATCTCGCGGCGCAGGCGCTGGTGCGCCCGAGCTACCGCGAGCCGCTGATGACGTTCGCCACCAATGTCCAGGGCACCGCCAACCTGCTCGACGGTGTGCGGCAGGCCCCCTCGGTGCGAGTCGTGGTGGCGGTGACCACCGACAAGGTCTACCGCAATTTCGAGCACGCCCGGCCCTATCGCGAAACCGATGAACTCGGCGGCCACGATCCGTACAGCGCCAGCAAGGCGGCTGCGGAAATCGTGATCGCGAGCTATCGCGACGCCTTTCTCGCCGGCCAGGGCATTGCGCTTGCGTCGGCAAGGGCCGGAAACGTGGTCGGCGGCGGTGACTGGTCCGAGGACCGCCTCATCCCCGACGCGGTTCGTGCCTGGGAATCCGGACGCGAACTCCTGGTTCGCCGGCCCGGCGCCCACCGTCCCTGGCAGCACGTGCTGGAACCGCTGTCCGGATATCTCCTGCTGGCCGAGCGATTGTGGGCCGAGCCTGCGCTCGCGGGCGCCTATAATTTCGGGCCGCACCCCCATGAGGCCGCCAGCGTGCGCGAGGTGGTCTCGCTGGCAAGGCAGGCCTGGGGCTGCGGGGAAATCGTTTGGGGCGAGGGGGACGAGGGTCCTCACGAAGCCGGCTTCCTCGCGCTCGATAACTCGAAGGCACGCCGCACGCTCGGCGTTGGTCCGCGATGGCCGCTGCAGGAAGCGGTGTTGCGCAGTATCAACTGGTATCGCCGCCAGCACGACGGCGGCAAGGCGCGCGAACTCTGCGAACGGGATATCTCCGACTTCGAAGCGTCAGGTGTTCGAGCATGAGCCGGCTTCAGGTGGTCGACACGCCGATTGAAGGACTGAAGATCGTCGAACGCGCCCGGCTGTCCGACGAGCGTGGATTCCTGAGCCGGATGTTCTGCGCCCACGAGTTGCAGTCGGCCGGCTGGCGCAAGCCGATCGCCCAGATCAACCAGACCCTGACGCGAAAGCCGGGAGCCGTGCGGGGGCTGCATTTCCAGCTGCTGCCGCAGGCCGAAATGAAGCTCGTCAACTGCGTTCGCGGCGAGGTATTCGACGTCGCGGTCGATCTGCGGCGCGGCTCGGCCACGTTCCTCAAATGGTTCGGTGTCGCCCTGTCTGCCGAGAACTGCCGCGCATTGCTGATTCCGGAAGGTTTGGCCCATGGCTTCCAGGTGATGTCGCCGGACAGCGAATTGATCTACTTCCACAGCGCGCCCTATGACGCTGCCAGCGAACGTGCCGTTCACGTGGAGGATCCGCGAGTCGGAATATCCTGGCCGAAGCCGATCGCCGAGCTCTCCGCGCGCGACGCCGCCCACCCGCTGTTGCCGCCGTCTTTCGATGGAATCGACGTATGAACTGCCGCCACTGCTCGGCCAGGCTCGGCCTCGAATTGATCGATCTGGGCAGTTCGCCGCCGTCGAATGCCTATCTCACCGCCGAAATGCTGCTCGCACCGGAGAAGACCTTCCCCTTGCGCGTCATGGTGTGCGAGCAATGCTGGCTGGCGCAGACACTGGATTTTGCCGACGCGCACGAACTGTTCTCGGCCGACTACGCCTATTTCAGCAGCTTCTCGACCACATGGCTGCAGCATGCCGGGCGCTACGTCGACGAAATGGTCGAACGCTTCCGGCTCGACCGCAACAGCCACGTCGTGGAGGTCGCCTCGAACGACGGCTACCTCCTGCAATATGTGAAGTCGCGGGGGATTGCCTGCATGGGGATCGAACCGACGGCCGGCACCGCGCGTGCTTCCCGCGAGAAAGGCATCGAGACGATCGAGGCTTTCTTCGGCGCCGCCCTTGGCGCCGAACTCGCCGCCAGGGGCAAGCAGGCCGATTTGATGGCAGCCAACAACGTGCTTGCCCATGTTCCAGATATCAACGACTTCCTGACCGGCTTCGCCAGGCTGCTGAAGCCGCAGGGTATCGCGACCTTCGAGTTTCCGCATCTCTTGCGATTGCTTGCGGAGAACCAGTTCGACACGATCTATCACGAGCATTTTTCCTATCTGTCGCT
>CAYMWO010000229.1:0-4155 GCA_964393905.1 uncultured Bdellovibrionales bacterium
TAGCAAGCTTAAACATTACGGTCGAGTTTTTGCTGACCCTAAGCTCTATGACATCCCAAATACTGTTGGAAATTCCGTTGCAAAACTCGCAAAAGCCGGCGCCGACCTAATCACGGTTCATGCTAGCGGCGGTCGGGAGATGATGGAAGCCGCTGTTAAGCACGCATCTTCCTCAAAAATTCTCGCCGTAACAATCCTCACCTCTTTTACCTCCGAAGGAGCAGAAGAGGTCTACGGCAAGAGGTCCGATGTAGGGGTTCTTCATCTTGCGGGACTTGCTAGCCGCGCTGGGGTGTTTGGAATTGTCTCCTCTCCGTTAGAACTTAAGCTTTTTAAGGAGCGTGAGGACTTAAAAAACCTTTTTAAGGTTACTCCGGGAATACGTCCCGCCTTTCATGCAAAGGCCGATGACCAGAATCGCGTGCAAACACCAAAAGTAGCTATTCAGGACGGAGCCAGCCTCTTGGTTATTGGTCGCCCGATTACAGAACACGCCTCACCAAAGGATGCCGTTGCCGCTATTTTGGCCGAACTCTAACCCAATAAAAGAAAAGGGGCCCGAAGGCCCCGTTTCCTATTTAACACCATACTCACATCGCCAACTTGCAGCGCTGCG
Organism: uncultured Bdellovibrionales bacterium; assembly: GCA_964393905.1. Lineage (GTDB taxonomy): Bacteria > Bdellovibrionota_C > UBA2361 > SZUA-149 > CAYMWO01 > CAYMWO01. Next base: position 617 of record CAYMWO010000229.1, read on the forward strand.
AGCGAGTTAAATCCCAATCTAAATCTCTGGTCCAGAAACCTTCCCGGCAGTAGTTCTTGCGCCGGAGGTCACGTTTCCTGAGTTATTTAGCAATTCGCGCATTCTGCCACCGCCCTGAGGGGCATTCCCTTGAGGAGCACGGTCAGCCAGTGCTGGGCCTTGCTGCGGAGCATTATCGTATCGCGAATCATAGTTTGCTGCGCCGCGACTCATTCGATCCTTAGCTAAGCTAAGAATTTCCCGACTCTGTGCCAAGGTTAGCCGAATACCTGCCCAAGGAACCTCATTCACATTTGAGTTACCGCGTGCATAGTTATCGGTTAAGTGCTCAAGCATACGAATTAGGTCTACCGCATCCGTAACCTGTTTAAGTGACTCTGTCCTATCCATTACTACTATCCCTCATTAAATGAGTTCTTACGTTGAAGCGCGACAGGCGCTTCCCTTTTCAGCAATCAACACAACCTTCTTATGCAGAGCATTAAACATTTGTGTTTTAAGAAATCCATTTTCGGAAGATTCTTAAAATAAAACCGGTGGGAAAAATCGGCGCGTGGCTTATCTCTCCCCAACCATTTTCACTGTGTGCCTTATTCTTGCGCCCAGCTCGACAGTGTTATGGGGAGATAGGTGGAAAGGTATCTCATTTTTTTTGAGGAAATGACAAACACCCAGATCCCGCAAGTTGCTTGCGGTTACTTAGATATTCATGCTTTGATTTAGTGCTAAATTATCCGACGACGTTTAGTAGCTGGCCAGTTGGATAACCGGCCCTAGGTGCAGAGCTTTCGGTGCTATTGATGAGCTTCATGATTACCTTCTCGTCGTTTTCACTCTGAGATTTCATGAGCTTGACGGTAACAGCGCTCGGTGCGGATGTCGCTGAGGATGTATCTGTAACTGACATTCCCTGTCCTTACGGCTAGTGAGGTTATAACTCCACCTTCCTCCTAATCGGCACTTTTTTATTAATCCTAAAGCTGAATTTAACCCGATTAGGAGCCTGGATTTGGCCCCTTATTATTTGAAAGCCACTCCTTTGCCCCGAGTAGCAAAAGGCCAATTGCAGTGAGTGGAATGAAATACAGCAACATAATTTCGCTGTAGACGGGCAATGCCGAGTGCCCCGAAGAATCTAAAATCAGATATCCCGTGTAGGCGATGTAATAAAACAAGAATAACAAGCCCTCCTTTCTGGAGATGGTGAAACCGGTAAAAAACACCGGCAGGCAGGCGAGCGAGACTCCAATCATGACTGGGACATCGAAGCTTAAGGCCGCTGGAGAGACCCGTATTGGGGAGATAACTGCGGAGACCCCGAGAACGGAAAGGACGTTAAAGATATTACTCCCCACAACATTTCCTATCGCGATATCGCGCTCGCCCTTTAAGGTTGCCATTATGGAAGTCGCAACCTCGGGCAGCGAAGTTCCAATTGCTACAATTGTTAGTCCGATTACCAATTCGCTGATTCCGACGAGTCTTGCGACCTCAATTGCGCCATCTACAAAAAACTTAGCTCCTGTTACGAGCATAAATAGTCCAAGCGCAAGAACAGCTAGTTGCCGGGGCTTACTTATCGCCTCTGGAGGCTCAGAACCAAACTCCGCAGCATATTCCGCCTCCAGCTCGCGCTGCTCGGCTCGGCTTTTTTTAAGCGAATAGACTGTGTAGATGATGAGCGCCAGGACGAGCATCGTTCCGTCGACGCGTCCAATGATTCCGTCTAGGGAGACAAGCAGAGCTAAGAGAGCCGTCCCGATCATTATTGGGACATCCGATCGAACTAGTTGCTTATTTACATGTAGTGGGAGGATGGCGGCACAGATGCCAAGGATAAATAGTACATTAAAGATGTTGCTCCCGACTACGTTTCCAAGCGCAATGTCACTTTGACCTGCGAGGCTAGACTTAATGCTCACCGCTAACTCAGGTGCGCTTGTGCCAAAAGCTACAACCGTAAGGCCGATGACTAGAGGGGAGATACCAAAGCCACGGGCGAGTTTGGAGGCTGAGCGAATTAGAAGCTCGGCACCGATAGTAAGGACGATTAGACCGCCGATTAGGAAGAAGGTGGTTTCCATGGGGACGGCTTACTCAAGAAAAAGGAATAGGCACAAAGAAATTGGAAAAAAGAAAATGGCGGGGCGGACGGGACTCGAACCCGCGACCTCCGACGTGACAGGCCGGCGTTCTAACCAACTGAACTACCACCCCGCGCCAAGTTGAAGCTCACTTCACAAAGCAGCTTCTTGGTTTCTGGAAAAATCCAGAAACCAAGAAACAGCCTTTATTACCAAAATCTGGTGGGCGGTAAAGGACTCGAACCTTTGACCCTCGGCTTGTAAGGCCGATGCTCTACCAACTGAGCTAACCGCCCGAAATTAGTAATTCGCCAATGCTCTCATCTTTCGTCCCCGGAACGATTACTCTCGGACTGAAGCTCTAAAGACCTGGAGCCAGCAAAGGAGGGAAACAGTTACACCAAAGGGTGCCATTATAACAAGTGCAACTATGACTCTGTTACTACCCTTACCGCTAAGAGCTTATTTGAGTGATTTTAGCTAGATAATAACCGCAACGTCTTACGGTTTTGGGAGTTGCCGACGCCCTAGGTATCTCTCTCGTAGCTCGCCAATGATTTCTCAAAAACTACAGCATAACGCCTAAATCCCAAACGCTCTTCATAGAACCGGTGAGCGTCCTCTCTCTCCAACCTGGAGTGCAAAACAATCCTGCTACAACAGCTCTCCCTTCCCAAATTTTCGGCAAACTCCATCAGACTACTACCGTATCCCTTAGAGCGGTGCTCCTCCTTAGTAACTAAATCCCTCACATGTAACTCACTGCCTCTCTGCATGTGCGGCCAGATCTCTAATCCTAACACCGAGACCAGCTCCCCACCGTCAAACAAACCAAACATTCGATACCCCATCTCAGCCATCTTCAAAACGGCAAACTCAAAACCTTTTAATGTCGTATTCGGCCGAAGCTCCTTAAACAATGGGAAGGCTCGCCGAATGTCCTCAGACGAAATCAGTTCAGTTATTTCAGACATCTAAACACCTCAGATACCAGCTTCAGTAGGAACATTCCCCTACTCTTAAACTTGACGTTTCTCAAACCCATCCAAGACAATCGAAACTGTCATATCACTTAATACATTGACCACGGACCTGGCCCTTGCAATTAGCCAATCAACAGTTAATAGAAGCGGTAAAATCTCCAAAGGCAGCCCAACGGCGGTCAGTACCAGCGACAGGGCAATAACCCCCGCCTCCGGCACCCCCGAGACGCCAATTGCTGAGACAATGGCCAACAAAACAACCGAAACCTGCTGCGCCCAGCTCAATGACATTCCATGGGCTTGCGCCACTAACAACACAGCCATCGCCTCGTAAAGCACGATACCGTCATTATTTAAATTGGTCCCGACGCAAGCCCCAAGCCTGGAGGCGGTCTTAGATACACCCAATCCGTCTAAGCTTTTCAACGTCAAAGGCAATGTGGCGAGCGAACTATTGGTCCCGAACGCATAG
>CAYMWO010000230.1:0-4126 GCA_964393905.1 uncultured Bdellovibrionales bacterium
AAAAACCCCTGGCAGCACCTGCACCTGGTCCGCAAAAAGCAATGTCAGTTGGATTACCATAACAACCAGCACCGGCTCTGGCTCCGGGAGCGTGGTCTACAAACTTTCCAAAAACACCACCGGCAAGCCCCGCTCCGGCATGGTTACCTTGAGGGGCAAAAGCTTCATTATCACTCAAACCAGGTAGCGGCCCCACCGGGAAAAGGTTCCAGATACTTTTCCTAGCTTCCATGCCCCGGAGAGAAAAGTTCCAGATACCTTTCCTAACTTCGTGTCCGGCGAATTGTAAATTACGATTAGTTTATGGTAGTTTGTCGACTTCCAATCCTGTCGAGAGTTGTTTTCAAGTAGTTCTTTATAATTACAATCTGGGAATCCTTTGTAACTATTAAGGTTTTCGCGGTCCGTTCACTGGAGGGTTGTCTTGCGCATTGCAAAGACTCCTCCCTTGAGCGGACTGCATAGGGCAGTAGGCGCTCCGGAGGGCTCGTCCCTATACGGGCCGGGCTTAACCATGCACAAGATCGTTTTCCTGGTAGTACTTTCCCTCATCGCGGCCCCCCTGGCGGGGTGCAAGTCGACCTCGGTCGATGTGAACGGCGTCCCGTGTTCTCCTTGCCAGACCTCCTGCAGGAAGGGGCCGAATCCCCTCCTGATCGTGGCAGGCGTCGTCGCCGCCGGTGCCATCGTGGCCCTGGCGTGTTCGGGCGGAGGAGGTGGAGGGGACGGGAACAATACCACCTTCCCCGGAAGGTAGAGCGTCATGTAGCGGCACCCGGGCTTCATCCAGGATCGTCTGGATGTCGCCCGGGTGCGCTCGTATTTCTCGAAGGTCGTTTACAAAGGATTCCCCATCCCAGCTAATTTCCGTAATCCACCTCTGTGCTCACAGTTCCATCGCGGCCAATCGTTAATTTTATCACAATTGGCCGACAACATATCTCACAGTCATAAATAAACTCCTGTTCCCGCCCCTCACTAACATCCACAACAATTTCGAATGTTTCGAAGCACACGGGACAAGTAATAGCTGTCGATTCATCTGGTCTGGTCATGGACTTACATTAACCTAGATAGGTTCCAGATACATTTTTTCCTTCTACACCGAGACACTTCGGATTTTTGGACGAGAACTCCTAAGTAAGACAAACTTAGGAGGGTTGAACCATGTCACGGAAGAAACGGGATTTAAATCCCTCAAAAATACACCTGGTTACGATTAGAACCACAGATTCCCTGCTGTTTCTTCGACCAGATCGCGAGTTGGAGGAGCTAATTGGGGGAATCGTGGGCAGATACCAAGAAATGTTTGGCATCGAACTTTACGCATATAACTTCCTCGGAAACCATTATCATGCACTTACCAGAGCCCCTCGGGAGAATCTTTGGAGGTTCGCGCAAAATGTGAATCGTGAACTTTCCAGGCGAATTAAGTATCTTCGAAAGATAAGGGGCCAATTTTGGGGGCGGCGTTACGATGACCAAATAGTAGTTGAGGTGGAAGATGCTACGGAGGCATTTCTATACATCACTACGAACGCTGTCCATCACGGATTAGTTTCGCACCCCGGGGACTGGCCGGGATTAAACTCATATAGGCATTCCCTAAATGAGGAGCCCCGGAAATTCACGTTTACACATTATACTACCTATTCAAAAGCACTCAAAAGGGCTCGCAGAACCAAAGAATTAGTAAGAATAGAGGATCATCAAACAATTCACAGCATCACCCTCACACCTTTACCAGAATATCGAGAGCTCTCGCGTGAACAGCGCACTTCGAAAATAAATCTTTTAATTGAAGCTCGCGCCTTAAGGATAAGGACCGAACGTGCAAAAGCAGGAAAGGGATTCTTAGGACGACTCAGAGTATTAACGCAGAATCCGTTCCACGCTCCAAAGATCACAAAACGATCCCCTAGTCCGCTTTGCTATACAAAAAGTCTTAGCGCAAAGAACTTATTTATGGAGGAATATTTTCTAAGGCTTGAGGCTTACACCGAAGCATCAAAGCGCTTTCGAGCCGGGGATCTTTATACCGACTTTCCAGCTTTTACAATTAAACCGCCGCTACTCTACCTGCTCTAAATGCAACTTCGAGCACATCTACTCAATCCGCCGTGAGCGGAGCCGTTGAGATCTATCTAAAGTTCGATATTTAGGCCCCATCTGAATGTTGGGACGGTCTGCTTTCCGAAGGAATTACTTCTTTGGCGAGCCGTTCGATGGGGAAAAGCAAAAATTCAGGGGGGATTTTGGGAAAACTGATGGGATGTGGCGAAAAGTATCTGGAACCTTTCGATGTAGGACTAAAACAGGCCCTCGGTTTGTCCTTTGGGATTTAGGTGGATGCGGTTGGCGGCGGGGGTTCGGGGGAGGCCGGGCATGGTCATTACTTCGCCGCAAATTACTACTAGGAACTCGGCACCGGCTGCTAAGCGGAGTTCGCGGATGGGGAGAGTGTGGCCAGTGGGGGCGCCTTTTAGGTTTTGGTCGGTGGAAAAGCTGTATGGGGTTTTGGCAATACAAACTGGGAAGTGGCCATAGCCCTGGGCTTGATACTCTTCAAACTGCCTGCTGATTTTCTTGTCGGCAACGATATCACTTGCCCCATATATTTTTGTGGCAATGGCCTTAACCTTGTCTATGAGGGGCATTTCGTCGGGATAAAGCGGCTTGAACTTAGCCGCATCGCTCTCCGCAAGTTTTAACACCTGCTGCGCTAACCCCTCCGTCCCCTTTCCGCCTTCGGCCCAATGCGTACATAGATGCGCCTCTGCTCCTAACTCCTGGGCGGCATCAACTATGATCTTGATCTCTTCGTCCGTATCACTATCAAAACGATTTATCGCGACAACCACCGGCACTCCAAACCCCTGGACATTTAATAAGTGCCGCTTGAGGTTCGAAATCCCCTCTCGTAAAAACTTAGTGCCGGGCCTTTCTAAGTCGCCCTTCTCCGCCCCACCATGTGACTTTAGCGCCCGAACCGTTGCCAACAACACCGCAGCAGCAGGCTCTAAGCCTGATTTGCGGCACTTGATATCAAAAAATTTCTCAGCTCCTAAATCCGCTCCAAAGCCCGCTTCCGTCACCACGTAGTCCGCGAGCTTTAACGCGGCCTTCGTTGCAATCACCGAGTTACACCCGTGCGCTATATTCGCAAACGGCCCACCATGCACAAATGCAGGATTGCCTTCCAGTGTCTGCACCAAGTTCGGCATCAGGGCATTCTTTAATAACACCGTCATCGCACCACTGGCATGTAACTCCTTAGCGAGCACCGCCTTCTTGTCAAAAGTATAGCCCACTACAATATTACCCAGCCTGCGCTCAAGGTCGTCTAAATTCTCCGCCAAACAAAAGATCGCCATCACCTCGGACGCCACAGTGATATTAAAACCCGTCTCTCGCGGTGTTCCCTCAGATGCCCCTCCTAATCCGGAAACAATGTCTCGTAACGAGCGATCATTCATGTCAATCGCTCTACGCCAAATAATCCGCCTCGAATCAATCCCTAACTCATTACCCCAATGCACATGGTTATCAACCATCGCCGCGAGCAAATTATTCGCCGCACCTATCGCGTGAAAGTCCCCCGTAAAATGTAAATTAATCTCCTCCATCGGAACCACCTGAGCATAACCACCACCCGCGGCCCCACCCTTCATTCCAAAACAGGGGCCAAGCGAAGGCTCACGCAAACACACTACGCTGCGCTTTCCAATTCGGTTCAGTCCGTCCGTAAGTCCTACGCTAAGCGTGGTCTTCCCCTCTCCCGAGGCAGTGGGAGTAATCGCAGTCACGAGTATAAGCTTTCCCAACTTACTCCCCCGTCGCGATTCAATGATCCGAAACGGAACCTTGGCCATATGGGGACCAAATGCATAAAGCTCCCCCGCCGGAATTCCGAGCCGCTCTGCCACCTCCCCAATCGGCTTTAACTGAGCTGCTCTCGCAATTTCGATGTCTTCAGGAATAGATCTCACGTTAGGCTCCTTAAAACTGGCATTACTGTGCCGCCCCCGCATTCAACATAAAGCCCCGAATTCAACACAAACTTGGAGGCTCCTCACATTTATGTTTAATGCAAAATCTGTTATTTGTCTCCATATGGAAAAACGCT
>CAYMWO010000231.1:0-4121 GCA_964393905.1 uncultured Bdellovibrionales bacterium
AGTTTCTTTCAACATACGCCACTGCACTTAATGGTGTTATCAAGCAAATTGGAGTTCCGGTACTCTTTGTTAGCACCCAGCATCTCGATGTTGATATCACAAGGGACTTAATGGGTCGCATTACAGCGCCATTGGGGAAGTTTCATATCTCAAATGTTGAACTTAGCCACTACGAGGTCCAAGGCGTATTGGGTCGAGCCGCGCTGTTATTTGCAATGCGACTTCACGCAATGATTCTCGCCTCATCGCAACTCACTCCTGTAGCGGGAATCGCCTATCTACCGAAAAATGATTTCTATTTCGGAGCGCTTGGACTTCCAGAGTTAAGTATGAGCTTCGATGACTTTTCAGCTGAGGGGCTTAGTCGCAACATCATAGGTGCTTGGGAGAAGCGTCAGAGTATTAGGACCTCACTAATCGCCCGCATACCGGTTTTACAGCGCGAGGCGAACAAAGCGGCAGAGCTCGTAGCGGCATTGGACCGCGGGGAAGATCTGGATAAAACTATTACTAGACTTAATAACCTAGCGGCGGGTAGCAATCTGAGAGCGAATCAGTAACGCTCTCTTTTTTGTAAATTCTCCTTCTCTCTTTCGTATCGCAGCAAATCCAACGAGGAGAGCCAGCCCTTACGATAGAAGAAATAAATCATGAGCCCGGCGATGGTAATCATCATCAGCCAGATAAATGGATATCCCCAATACCACTCCAGTTCGGGCATGTTCCAGGGTGAGCGATTAACATCGAAGTTCATCCCGTAAACGCCAACGATAAAAGTCAACGGAATGAAAATAGTAGAGATTATTGTTAGAACCTTCATAACCTCGTTCATCTTATTGCTCGTGCTGGAAAGATAAACGTCCATCAGATCCGCACTTAGCTCGCGGTAGATTTCGACAACGTCCAGTATCTGAATGCAATGGTCGTAACAGTCGCGAAGATGAAGTCGAGTTTCCGTTCCGAGTATCCCGGCGTCATCTCGTGAGAAGATGCTCACCGCCTCACGCAGTGGCCAAATAATCCGTCTAAGAATGGCGAGGTCGCGTTTTATTTCATGAATTACCGGAACCGTGGACGGTTCGGGATTGGAAATTATCTGATACTCGAGAACCTCGATGCGATCCCCGTACTCTTCCAATACTGGGAAAAAGCTATCAATTGAGGCATCAAGCAAAGCGTACGCGAGATAATCCGCCTGCTGATCACGAATTTTGCCTCCACCTTTTCTAATTCTTGTTCGCACCGGATCAAAACAATCTCCCGGTGCCTCCTGGAAGGTTATCACGAAATCTCGCCCGACAAACATACCGAGCTGCTCGGTCTCACATCTAACGTTAAGAGTAGTAAGGCGGGTTACCAAAAAGACATAGCCGTCATAATAGTCTACCTTTGGGCGCTGATGCACATTGATGACGTCTTCTAGGGCGAGTCGATGGAGGCCAAATATTTTGCCAATTTCCGCGATTACTTTCGGGTCTCCTAAACCATCGACATTGACCCATGTAACGCGCCACTTCTCCAGAAATTTAGGGATCTCATTTAAGTCTTGAATCTCTTCTTCCACAAAGCCATCCGCCTGATAGCCAAAAACCCTTACTACTGGTCGCATGGCCTCAGGATCAGAGACTAAAGTTCCGGGAGCCGCGCCGGGCGGAGTGCGTCGCTTAATTCGTTTGCGAAAACGATGCGATCTCTTTTTTTTCGGAGAGGGGTTTTGGTCAGCCATTTAAATCTAAGGGGTAATACGTTCGCATAATCTTACCGACTCCGGTCGGTTTTGGCTCCTAAAAATACACGTAGTTCTAGGCAATTTCCAGAACAAACCCCTTTAGGTAACTCCCTTCAGGGTGAAATAGACTGACCGGATGGCAGGGAGCCGCATGGAGTTCATGGATTACCCGAACTCCCCGACCCACTTCTTGGCCCGCCTTAACTATACACTCCTTAAAATCATCCCTTGTTACCAGCTGCGAACAGGAAAAAGTGAATAAAATTCCCCCCGTTCGAAGGCGCTGGAGGGCGAGACGGTTAAGTGAGCGATACCCATTAAGGGCTCCCTTAATTGCAGACTTATGTTTAGCAAAAGCAGGGGGGTCGAGTACTATTAAATCCCAATCCTCGCTTGAATCTGTCAGGTAGGAAAAGCAGTCCGTTTGCACGGATTGGTGATTGGCATTCAGCGAGTTCAAGTTGAGATTCTTTTCTAAAATGGCAAGCGCTGACTTTGAACTATCAACCGATACGACAGATCTTGCTCCCCCCATCAGGGCATTAATTGAGAATCCTCCTGTATAACAAAAGGTATTTAATACATCCCGCCCGTTGGAAAAGCGCCTGAGCAGCAATCGATTCTCACGTTGGTCGAGGAAGAATCCTGTCTTCTGTCCCTCTTCCCAATCAACAAAATACCGACATCCATTCTCTAGGATAGGCTCGTGCGCCTGTTTACCGAAAAGGTAGCCACTGGGTGTTTCCGACTTTAGCGTCTCACCGCTCTTGTCGTAAATGGCGGTAATTAAGAGCGCCTTAAGCGAGCTTAGTGCCGAGCTAAGAGCATCCAGCGAACGAAACATTCCTAGGGAATGAATCTGCACCACGGCTGTGGTTCCATAGATATCAATGACAAGTCCCGGAAGCCCATCGCCCTCGGCATTTACGAGTCGCCAAGCATCGGTTTGCTTGTTACCAACCAATCCCAGAGAATTACGAAGTAACAGTGCCTGTTGCAGACGGCTCTCCCAAAAGTCCAACCCCAGCTCGCTAGGCCGGTCGTAGGCAAACATCTTGACCGCGATACTCCCGGAGAAGGCATGCCCTGTTCCTAAATACTCACCGTTTTCCGAGAAGACCTCGACAACATCCCCTTCCTCTAAATCTCTTTCCACCCGGAGGATGGCGCCGGAGAATATCCAGGGATGTCGATTTCGAACGGCGAAATCACGGCCTTTACGAAGAATAATTCCGGGGAAGCTTGAACTCAACTTGGACCTCTTTTGATTAGTAACGGGGAAACGCCTTTCTCGACTCAAACTAGCCCTCCTCTACTCAAATTGAAATGGTCAAAATGAACTGGGCTGGCAAATTATCGCTTTGATCCCTCTACCTTAATTCTCTATAATCCCCTGGTCTCAACAATTTTAACGAAAAAATGAGTTAAAACCTTTCATGATTATTTTAACCGGAGGAGCCGGTTTTATCGGGAGCGCGCTTTTAGCCAAGCTTAATGCTGAAGGCTTTAAGGATGTGCTGGTAGTGGATAATCTTGCTGGTAGCGAGAAGTGGAAGAATCTTATCGGAAAGACCATCACTGATTTCATCCATAAAGATGAGTTTTACACAATGGTCAAGGAAGATGCCCTTCCTAATCGTGCCGTCGAGGCCGTAATCCATTTGGGAGCTTGCACTTCCACGACCCAACAGGATGCGAACTACATGATGCACAATAACTTCCGCTATTCGAAGCTTTTGGCGGAATGGTGCTTACGGCAAAATGTGCGCTTCCTTTATGCCTCTAGCGCTGCAACATATGGCGACGGATCGATTGGATTTTCAGATGCCGTTGATCTTATTCCGAAACTCCATCCGCTAAATATTTACGGATTTTCAAAACATCTCTTTGATCTTTGGTCGCTTAACACCAAGAGCGCCGAGCACTTTGTGGGATTAAAATTCTTTAATGTATTTGGGCCGAATGAGTACCACAAAGGCGATATGGCAAGCGTTGCCTTTAAAGCGTACCACGAGATAAAGGAGACAGGGGAACTTGGGTTATTTAAATCCTATCTACCTAAATACCAAGATGGCGAGCAGAAACGGGATTTTTTGTACATTAAGGATTGCGTTGAGGTGATTTGGTGGTTCCTCAAACATCCTCAGTCACGGGGAATATTTAACCTAGGTAGCGGTAAGGCTAGAAGCTGGAACGAGTTAGGATTTGCGGTGTTTAATGCTCTTGGGGTGAAGCCTAAGATGCACTACAAAGAGATGCCTAGCGCTATCCGCGATAAGTACCAATACTACACACAGGCAGAGATGGGTAAGTTAAGGGCAGCGGGCTGCTCCGTGGAATTCCATTCGCTTGAAGAAGCGGTTGAGGATTATGTGAGAAACTATTTAGATAA
>CAYMWO010000232.1:0-4081 GCA_964393905.1 uncultured Bdellovibrionales bacterium
CAATGGGGATCAAACGGTCTTGATGCTTAGGTTAACCCGCGCGAATTCCGATGAGTGGCGGATAGATTTTTATAATGATCTTAAATCAGATACTCCCGTAGAAAGTTCGGATTTCCAAGGTCCTTATGCCGAGATTAGATTTGACTCAAACGGGCAGCAAGAACTTCCGGTGGCTCTTCCTTTTCTTCCCGTATCAAAAAACAATGAAGTGGCAAATAGCACGGTCCAGTTGGTTATCAGAGATTTATCAATTACGAAAGGTTCGAGCGAATTGAAGATCCTCTCTTTAAAAAAGGAAGGAGCTAAATGTTTTGAATCGCCTAAGACTGTTTTTAGGAAGAAAGAGCCAAACAGCGAGCGCGACGAACTAAACCCAATTGTCGGGGAAGAAGCATACGAGGCGTATCTTAAGTAGATCCGAACCTTGCTGAACTGCATCACCGTTGCGAATTTGTCACAACCTTTGGCGTGTCCGCCCATATTCCCCTCATGTTACTGAGACGGCGCATCTCCCAGTGGAATATCAGTGGAGAACCCCCACTGTTTTTGTATTGGTAATCCATTAAACGATGACTTCGAATAGAAGCTTCCATCACTAGGCCGCCAAACAGTGAGGTCTTGTTTTCCGTCGCCGTCGAAATCACCTTTTATCGGTCGGTCACCGGGCAGGCCCCATTGTTGGACAGTGCCGAAAGAGCAGTCGAAGTTCGTAGTAGAGCTGCAAATGTACCAATTACCGTTCGAAGGACGCCAAACGACTAGGTCCGTTTTCCTATCGCCGTCATAGTCGCCGGGCATCGGGTGATCGCCAGGCAACCCCCATTGTTTCCAGATAATGTCTTGAGGGAAGTAAGAACTCGATGATTTTAGAACCCCCCAGTAACCGATCGACGGTCGGTAAATTGCAAAATCGTCTTTATTGTCACCGTCGAAATCGAGCCTACCCTTGCTAAAACAACTGAACAGACATTCTCGGGTAATCCCTGAGATGTTTGATGGGGTGGCCAATTGGGTAAATGCAGAGAAGTCAAAATAAATTGTGCTAGGTGTTGCGCCATTATTCCATACAAGGGGGATAGTGGACACTGCACTTACGAATCCATCCAGAGGAAAAGTAAGAGGAACGGGCCCCCCAAATACCTCACTCGGGACTCCAGCGGTACCTCCAACTTCCGCACCATCCACATACCCTTGAGCGCTCCACGAACTTACATCGGTGTGGAAAAAAGCGAGTAATAGGGCATGTTCGGTACTCTGCGAATCCGTCACTTGAACTGTGGAACTAAAATCCGCGGCTGAAGTTACTGCCGCAAAAGTTACAGGGTTGTTCGGCACAGTATTTGTGGCTGGCGTCCTAGAATCAAGATTTCCAGCTAAAGTAACCCTATCAGTCGTCTCAGCAAAAGCTGATCGCGGATAAAGTGTCAGTGCGGCGAGCAATATGCAAATAATAAAATTGAGTCTCATAAGAAGAACCCTTGTTAGAAGCGGGGATCGGAATGTGCCATTATTGTCTCACAAAGGAACGGAAAAAAACAATCGGTAAGATCCAGGTACTTTCAACTTATCCATTATTTTCGCGAAAAGTTGTAATGATTCTAATTCGATCGATATATGTTACTGAGACGGAGCATCTCCTAGTAGAATATCAGTGGAGAACCACCACTGTTTTTGTATTGGGAATCCATTGAACGATGACTTCGAGTAGAAACTACCATTACTAGGCCGCCAGACGGTTAAGTCCAGTTTTCCATCTCCATCGAAGTCGCCTTTTATCGGGCGATCGCCGGGGAGGCCCATTTATGTTACGAGGCCAGGCAGTGCAGGACCTGTGGCTTATTATCCCGGGGCGGGACGAGTATGCCATACGAAAGCGGGATATTTTGGTTAACGCCTATGAAGAGATGCGCTCGTTTGATCGGTCCGCGTTGCAGCTAATAGAGCCGCTTCGGGCGCTCAGGTTTATCCATTTCAGCGGCTGGATTGCTAGACGCTGGGACGACCCTGCGTTTAAGCAGGCGTTTTCGCATTTTGGGACTGGGAGATATTGGCAGGATCAGGTGCAGGACCTTAGAGAACAGCTGGAGCTTATCCGGGAAGGCACTTACTAGATTTTTTGTCCTATCTAGTTGATTAGCCCTAAGACCAGGCATACGATCATGGTAAGGTTATTTATAGGTGCTTTAGCCCGGAGGGACCGAGTATGACACTCGACGAGGCTTACAGGGTTGTTTCAAAGCGTGACCGAGATACAGTTCTACGAATTATCTTTTCACCGGTCGCGGTCTTTCTTTATCTCGTAAAGATTATGCTGATTATCGCCACGGTAAACGCCGTAAGAGAGATACTGGAACATATCGGCTAGTCTCTGGTCGCTTAAGTCTTCAGGCCACCCCTCAGGCAGATCGACCTCGGGCAGATCGCCCGATAAGTAAAGTTATCGGGCAATAAGTGCCAATATATGAGCTCTGGGGTAACTTTTTTGTGTGAGGAGGCGTTAAGAGTTGTTTAGGTTTGAGACCCAAAAACCTTAACGCCTCCCTAGAAACCGAGGAGCGCCGGTCTGGGTAGCGCGTCTAGGCCGCAGAGGCCGAAACCCCCCAAGCCTTCTTCACCGCACGTCCCTCGACCTCGAAGTGTCCGAGCTCGTCGTCCTTCGTTCCCGGACGGAAGACCTTCACCGTGAAGGCACAGCTTCCGACTCCCCGGAACTCGAGGACTCCGTGCACGCCGGTGTCCTGGTGCCTCCAGGCGAAGATCCGCTTCGGCGCCGTGACGAGCTCGTCCTCGGCCGACACCAGACCGAGTGCCCCACGGTACTCTCCCAAGTTCTCGGCGCTGCAAGGCACTCGCAGCACTAGTTCCTTGTTGAAGAACACCGTGACGCCGTCCGCTCCGAGCTCGATGTGCCCTCCTAGATGCATCATCCGCTCGTCGGGAGCGCCCCGCTTCGTGCGGAAGAAGGCACCGAACAGCACCTCCGAAACGCGAACACCTTCGTCGCTCATGGCAGGCTCCAGACTCGGTGACCCAATGCCACCGCAGAGTAAAGTGAGTGTCTCCCCTTACCCTGCGCCGACAACAAATCGCCCGTAAAAGAGCCCGCAAAAAAACCTCAAAACTCTTAACGCACTCCGAAAAGCAATCGAGCTTATCGCAATACGCTAATAGAATTTGTTTCTGGGAGCGCGCCGCCTGAAACCTTGGGGTTTAACCTTGTGGGTAGAACCTTTGGGTTTCAGGCGGCGCGCATCACGACTCGTCGTTCGCTAGCTCGAGGCCCCCAAGCTCCCCGGCACCTGCACCCCTCCGGTCGCGGTTTGCGGGCGCGAGCTCTTGATCATCTCGCCGAGCTTCACAGAGAGCGCCTGGTAAGAGTTCGCAAGGCACGTCAGGTGATGAAGTTCCATCCGAATTCCCTGCCTTGCAGTGTAGTGCACCAGGTTCCGCGCGAGCAGCACGGGAAGCGGAATCAGGGTGTCGACCGGACCACACCTCCTGAGCCGCTCCAGATCCGCCTCGCAGCGCGCGAGAAGACGCTCCATCCGCTTCTGGCTCGCACGGAGCCTGCGCGAATGCTCATCTTCGGCGATCATGTGGTTTAGCTCTTGGCGCTCGAAGTTCGCCCTGCTGAGTGCGGCCTCCTTTGCCGCCAGAAGCGCACCACAGCAGTGGCGGTACTCCTCTAAGTTCACCCAAACACAGCGTTCGCTCACGGTACCCTCCTGGATGCGTCACAACAGCCGGAGCTCGGCTATGAGACGTGCGGTAGTGTTTCTTCAAAACAACACCACACATCTCACAACACAGAGGTTCCGATTTGTCCGACCCAGAAGTAATAATAAAAACCCATATTTGGCGTAGCGCCCCAGTAAGAGCTGTCTTTTAAAAACAGTTCTCTATGGGGCGAATTTATTGATTCTACCGCATTGGGAATTGAGAAAGAGCTGTTAGGAATATGTTCACATTGTGTGTGTTTTGTCGATAAATTGCTAGTTAAACACCTTCTCCGAATTCAGGTCTGATAAAGCCCAAGGCTCCGAGTTACGGAAAAATAAATGCGGGGCGCGCCGCCGGTTTA
>CAYMWO010000233.1:0-4068 GCA_964393905.1 uncultured Bdellovibrionales bacterium
GCCGTTAGCTTGCAAATCGCCGTCGATAATATTCTACTCGATATTGACACTGCCGGTAAGGATGGCATTATCCGCCACGTGATGTCGGGCATCAACCCACAGGGGTGTCAGGTGTTTGGATTTAAGGCCCCAAGTGAGGAAGAGTTAGATCACGACTACCTTTGGCGAGCGGTTAAGTGTCTTCCTGAGCGGGGACGAATTGGAATATTCAATCGATCCTATTACGAAGAGATGATTGTCGTACGCGTGCATCCGGAGCTGTTGGATCGGCAGCGGTTACCGGAAATAAAGGACAAAGGGGGAGAGGCGTTTTGGAAGGAGCGAGCTAAGCAGATTCGCGATTTCGAAAGCTATCTAATGCAGAATGGAGTTGAGGTGATTAAATTCTATCTGCATCTGTCTAAGGCTGAGCAACGGCAACGATTGCTATCCCGCCTAGAGGATCCGGAAAAGAATTGGAAATTCCAGCCCACAGATATGAAAGAGCGCGGATTTTGGGAGCAGTATATGTCGGCCTTTGATGACTGTCTAAGCCGCACATCTAGTGAGAGTGCGCCCTGGTATGTCGTGCCGGCGGATGATAAGAAAAATGCTCGATTGATTGTGGCGCAAGTTATAGTGGAGCGCCTATCTAAGCTTAAGCTTAACTACCCTAAGGTGAGCGCCGAAATGCGCGAACATCTGAATGTCTATAAGGCGCTCCTGGAGGGCGAGAAGAATAGTTAATCCTCTCCCTTAAAGACCCGACTCTTCTTTTTTGAGCTATGAAGCTTCTTGGTTTTTAGACGAGATTCGATTTTTGACTTTGAGGGTTTGGTCTTTCTTCTAATCTTAGGCCGAACAGCAACAGTTAGGAGAAGTTCACGCAGCTTTTCAAGACATCGCTCTCGATTTCGCGCCTGGTCTCGCGACTCGGCTGAATTGATGACAATCTCCCCATTATTAGAGAGTTTTGTCGGGTATTTTGCTAAGAATCGCCGACGTACATCCTCGGGTATGGAAAGGGAGTTTGCGACATTCCATTTTAGAGTCGCCTTACTATTCACCTTATTGACGTTTTGCCCCCCAGGCCCGGAGCTTCTGGAGTAGGAGAAACTAAGCTCATCTAGGGGGATACGGATGCGGTGATTAATTGTTAACATATGCTGGATTTTTCGTTATTATCCCTCGAGTTCATATAATTAGGCAAAGATAAAACTTTAAAGAGTCACGCTTAGGAGCGGGTGATAAGTATGGCAAACGCGGTGACTAAATCTGAAGAGCAGGAGATGGCTCAGCCGATAATCGCCCCATCCACCCCCCCCACAAGTCAAAGTACCCTTACGGCAATTAAAATTCTTCATGTGGCCTGGTCTTCAATTCTTCTGGGCATAGCTCTGGAGGTAGTTCTGCTTCTGATTGCTCAATATTACGGAACCGGTAAGGGAGTTCGACCGTTCTTCGCAGACGTAATTCAGAAGGTAAGTTGGTCCAGTATAGTCTGCGTCGGGTTGGCGCTTGGAACAGGTGCCATAAAGTTACGAGCTCCGATAATGGGCGTATTGGGTTTGATTTCAGCCCCACTTGGCTTTTATGCAGCAAAGGCTCTTCACAAGGGTGCAACTCAGGCCTTGGCAATTGTTTCGGCAGCACCCTTTGCCTCTCCTTCGCCAATGGTGTTGGCGGGAATCAAGGGATTCGAATATGCAGTGCTCGGGGTTTTACTGGGGCTGATTACCAGGCGCGGAAACGCAAGCGTGTTGCTATTTGTCGGTGTTGGTTTGGTAGTTGGAGTGGTTTGCGGAGCTTTCGTTTTGCATCTAATGGTTGGCATAAACGGTGCCCCGCTTTCTGAAGCGGTATTTTATTCCCGCTCCGTTAATGAACTATTGTTCCCAGTTGGCTGTTCTCTGGTTATCTTCGCTGCAGAGGCCCTCGGGCGAAGATAACCCCAGGTCAACTATATGACTTCTCTGGAGATATAGTGCCCTTTGAGAACCTTCTTGTTCCCCATCTGAATCTAATTAACAGCTGTAAAATCAGCTAGTTACTAGTTCCCTACCAATCACATAAAAAAATGATTGGAGCAGGGGCACGCTACCTTACGATTACTACATAACAGGTTAGTTAGTCGCTCCGGTTGGAAGCGAACAGTTTTAGCAGTTTCTGGTTCAACAAGTTAGGTGAGGTACGAGATGTTTAATAATATTTTAAAGCAGATCACAGTTGCTGCAGGAGTTCTTGGCGCTGTCGCTGTCGCTCCTCAAGGAGCACAAGCTGTTTCTTTCGAGGATGCCCTCACCAAAATCGGCACGACCGATAGTTTGGGTATCAGTGCTTCGACCAGTTACGATGGAACGACCTTTGGCAACATCATCTTTGACGTTATTGGAACGGCAACAGATGGGTTCGCCTATAGCGTTGGCCTTTTCGACGAAATGATTGGAACGATCACAAACGTCGTTAGTATAATCAGTCCCCAATATGCACCTATTGATTCAGTCTATGCAAAGGCAGCGGACGGGACATTGACGACAATCATTGCCCCCGAGACTGCAGCTGGACTTGAATCAGATGTTAATATCAGTGGCAATGGCGACCAGAAGCTAATCGCTAAAACACCATATGGAACCCTCAGCAGTTTTGCATCAGAGAATGCTCACGGTGAAAATCGTTTCTTAGCGTTTAAATTTATTGAAGACACTAAGGTCACAATTAAGAAAGGGACTCCAGCTGGAGCGGCGATTGGACTGGCTTCCGACCTTGTTTTAAATATTAAGGCTGGCTCAATTGCCTTCTTCGTTGAAGACCATAAATGGTCTGGTATCGATTTTGATTACAACGATTTGGTAGGAATCTATCGACCGACCGCTGTTCCAGAGCCAGCAACCTGCTTGCTCTTGGGATCGGGGCTTGCCGGAGCTGCAATTCGTCGCCGTCGGGCAAAACAAACTGCCTAAGTTCTAACTACTAAATTATTGAACAAGGAGACCTGGAGCTAGAAGCGATTCTAGCTCCAGGTTTTTTTGTCGAACTTTTCTATTTGTTCTCCGATGCCCGCAGTCGACTTGCGCAGGCAATTGATACAACGAGGGAGCAGATAGCAAAAACCATTATGACAGTAACAAGCGGAGCACCCGCTTGAATGAAATATCCAGCCAACAGTCCACCCACCGGACTTAGTCCCAGAACGCAAAGGGTAAAAATACTCATCACCCGGCCGCGTAGCTCATCTGGGACAATAGTCTGAATCCCGCTATTGGTTAGCACAAGTGTTGTGACTCCCGCCCATCCAGCGAAGAAAATTGCCACCATCGCCATGTGAATGTTTGGGCAAATCGCCAAGGCCATTACAAAGACCGGAAAAAGTATTGCGCTCGTAGAGTGCAATCGACTCCTTTTTAGCCTGGTGCTGAGATAAGCAAGCATCAATGCGGCGCTAAGTGCCCCCAAGCCCGAGCTGGCTGCCAAAAAGCCCAGTCCTTTCACATCTGCGTGGAAAAGATCGCGGGAGATCAGTGGCAGAAGGGGGGAGAAGGCAAAACCAAAAAAGTTAATCCCAGAGGCCAGCCATAGGTATGTTCTGATCTGTGCATTTCCCCGTAGGTAGTTAAAGCTCTCCCTAAGCTCGCCTTTGGGCTGTGTTCCCTGGCTAGGCACAACTAAGGGGGCAGACATTTTTAATAAAAAATAAATTACCAAAGCATAACTGATCGTATTTAGTGTAAATGCTGCACCCTCTCCAAAGCCAGCGACTATGATTCCGGCAAGAGCTGGGCCCAGAGTTCGGGCCAGATTAAACATTGTAGAATTAAGGGCGATGGCATTTAGTAGATCGTCTCGTCCAACCATCTCTATCGTATAGGCCTGGCGTGCTGGAGCATCGAGTGCATTGGAGGCGCCAAGCACTGCGGCGAGGGCGATAATTTCCCAAACGGTAACAACCCCTGAAAGAGTTAGACCGGCTAACACAGCTGATTGCACCAATGCGATGCTCTGCGTGATTAACATCAATCGTCGCTTAGAATAGCGGTCGACAATAACTCCCGCAGGAAGTGAAAAAAAAATTACAGGGAGGGAGCTTGCGGC
>CAYMWO010000234.1:0-4059 GCA_964393905.1 uncultured Bdellovibrionales bacterium
CTCAATTGTTAGATATCAGCGGCGACAAGATGCAGATGCTGCTCGATTTCCCGACAGTCGGCGAGCCACATTACGCACAGGGTATAGCGGCGGAACTCGTTACGAAGCGTGCTAAGAAAATCTTCGCGATTGAAGAGAATAAGCATAAATATGTAACGGCAACCGAGGAAGATGCAAAGGTAACCCGAGAAGGAAAAGTGGTTCATATCAACATGGCCAGCATCCGTTCCCACATGACCCCTGACAATATTGAAGGGATAAATGTTGGCGATACGGTGTACTTCCACGTAACTAACTTGGAGCAGGATTGGGATATACCCCACGGCTTCACAGTTCTTGGCGGGAATAATGCTGAACTGCTCGTCATGCCTGGTGAGACACAGACATATAAGTGGATGCCGACGGAGGAGGGGGTGTTCCCATTCTACTGCACCGATTTCTGCTCGGCGCTACACCAAGAGATGCAAGGGTATGTTCGGGTCTCTTCGCCGAATGCAAAGGTACCGCTTAAGTGGGGAACGAATAAGGACCTAAGTAAGCAGTAGACGGAAGTTAACCAAAAAGGGAGGAAGATGTGTCGGTATTTACAAGAATTGCAGTTTTCATTGCCTCTGTTCTGTTAATACTGGTCTTCTTCTTCCCGCTTTGGCAGATCGAGCTCATCGCTCCACAGTATCCAGAGGGACTGCGGCTTCAGATCTGGATAAGTAAAGTCGCTGGGGACGTTCGCAATATAAACGTCCTCAATCACTATATCGGGATGTCAAAAGTCGAGCCCGATAAGATTCCGGAACTGAGTTGGTTCCCTTATCTCTTTGGTTTCTTTGCAGCGAGTGGTTTGCTCGTTGCGGCGCTGAATCGAAAGCTCTTGTTGCAGATCTGGAGCGCAGGACTCTTGAGTTTCGCAGTTTGGGGTCTTTATGACTTCTATAGGTGGGAGTATCGCTTTGGGCACGAACTCTCTGAGGACGCACCTATGAAACTCGAAGATAGTTACCAACCACCTCTGATTGGGACCAAGCAAATCCTAAATATCACAGCCTCGTCCTGGCCGATGACGGGTGGTTTCGCTTTCTCTGGCGCGGCTCTCCTAGCAATGTTGGTGTTGATGGGGACCGGGATAGCCAGGAAGAAATGAGAATCTGTCTGCTCATCGCTCTGCTGTGGGTAGCTCCGATCTGCCAGGGGTGTAATCCCTCACAAAATCCCGAGACCATTGAGGTAGGTCGCGACGAATGTCGTCAATGTAAGATGATGATAGTTGATGGACGCTTCGGCGGAGAGATCGTCACTTCTAAAGGGAAAGTCTTTAAGTTTGATTCCTTCGATTGTTTGCTAGGATTTCATCGGCAGTTAGTCGACCCAGGGGAGAAGGTTTTCTTGGCCAATTTTGCCAAAGTCGGAGAATTAATAAGCGCTGAGCAAGCAGTTATTACAGAACTCTCCTCAACGACTAGTCCGATGGGATCCAATCATGTCGCCTTTTCCACTCTTGAGGAGGCAAGGACAGTATTATCTGAGCCCAATCTAACGGTTTTGCGCTGGAGCGATTTGATGCATGATGTTGAAGAATGACACAGATATTTCCGCTTCTACTTAATTTTCTCTTGCTCAGAGCTAATCTAACAGTTTGCAGCTCGGGCTGTGATTTCACAATGATCAGCGAGGCTGTTAAGGCCGTTGAGGAAGGTGGAGAGGTGTTAGTGCGAGGGGGTGACTTTCGCGAACCTTTGCCTCTACTGATAGAGAAGCCCCTAACACTACGTGGAGAGAATTATCCAACTATCTCTGGAAACGGCGAGTCGGATATCATCCAGATTCACTCCTCAAATGTGCGTATTGAAGGACTTGAGTTACGTGATTCCGGCACCAGCTATATGCATGAGTTGGCGGGGATTCGAGTAGAAGATAGCGAACGCTGCGAGATTATCAATAATCACCTTTTAAGAAACGCTTATGGCGTTTATTTGGCCAACTCTAAATACTGCACTGTTAAGGGAAATCAAATCGAAGGTAGTTACCGTTCTGAATCTGAATCCGGAAATGGTATTCACAGTTGGAGTGGCGAGGGCCATCAGCTATTAGATAACAAGGTCTCCAAGCATCGGGATGGTATCTATCTAGAGTTTACCAACGATAGCAGCATTAATGGTAACAATGTCACCGACAACGTCCGTTATGGTCTGCATTTCATGACTTCACACAGAAACCAATATTCAAAAAACAGGTTTGCTCAGAACGGTGCTGGGGTAGCCGTGATGTATTCGCGACAGATTGAAATGGTCTCTAATACTTTTGCCAATAATCGCGGGACCGCTGCCTATGGTTTGTTGTTAAAGGATATCTCGGCCGGCAAGATTTTGCATAATATCTTTCAGGACAACACCTACGGTGTCTATATGGAGGGCACAAACCGCGCGCAATTTGTGGCCAACCGATTTTTAGATAACGGGTTTGCACTCCGTATTTTTGGCGATTGCGACGATAATCATTTTGAGCGAAACGACTTTATCGGTAACACATTCGACGTTACGACAAACTCCTCGCGAAATCCCAATGTGTTTAATGAAAACTACTGGAACCACTATGAAGGGTACGACCTTAATCATGACGGAATAGGGGATGTGCCATACCGACCGGTGAGCCTCTCGTCGGTGATATTGGAAAAGCTTGATGCCAGCTATGTTCTGATAAAGAGTCCACTGTTACTAATTCTGGATCAAGTTGAGCAGGCCTTCCCGATGCTTATCCCGGAAAGTTTAAAAGATGAGAAGCCGCTAATGGAGTCTGTAGTGATGAGCGCGGGAGAGGTAGTTCAATGATTTCAGTGCGCTCCTTATCCAAATCCTATGGCAGTGTTCCAGTCCTTAAGGGATTAAATTGCGATATTCAGAGGGGAAAGATTACTGGCCTGGCAGGCCCGAACGCCTGTGGTAAGACAACACTGGTAAAGTCCATTCTTGGTTTGGTAATCCCTGATGCTGGGGAGATTACTATCGGGGGAAGACCCTCGACGGATTTCGGATACCGTGAGTTGATCGGTTATATGCCGCAGCACGCAGAGTTTCCCGGAAATCTTAACCCGCTAGAGCTATTTCAACTTATATCCGCTTTAAGGCAAGGAAAGCCCCAGAGGCAGTCGCAGTTAATCTCACGTTTTCGACTAGAACCATTTCTCAAGAAACCACTTGGAACGCTTTCGACGGGTACTAGGCAAAAAGTCTCGGCGGTTGCGGCTCTGATGTTTAACCCCCCGGTTTTAATTTTGGATGAACCAACAGCGGGGTTCGATCCCGTCTCGTGCCTGAGTTTTAAAGAACTGTTGCTTGAAGCAGTGGCCGAAGGCGTGAGTGTGCTAATCGTTTCGCATATAATGCCCGAACTAGAGCAACTCGTGGACGATCTGATCTTCTTACTCGATGGTCGGCCACTATTTCGCGGACCAGTTGAAAAATTGCTCGAACAAACCGCCGCGACCGGACTTGAAACTGGGATTGTTAAGCTTATGACGGGCGAAGGTGGAGAGGCTGTGGAGAGTGAGAATGGGGCGTTTGGTGAGGCGGAGGGGAGATGAAACGGTTTGCAACTGTTTTTAAGTACGAGATGTTTAACGCACTGCGCAGCAAGTGGCTCTATGTTTACACCGCACTGCTTGGGCTATTTGTCTTTGGCTTTACCTATTTGACTGATGACTTCCGCAAGTCGGAGCTAGCGCTCATAAGTGTCCTCACATTCTTAGTGCCCTTAGTTAGCATTCTTTTTACTACCGCCTATTGGTATAGCTCGGAAAATTTCACGGAGCTGTTGCTCTCCCAGCCAGTTTCTCGGCGCTCGCTATATTGGGCACGAATTATGGCATTGGTTAGTTCACTGAGTTTGTCCCTCTTGTGTGGGTTGGTGCTCGTATTCTTGGTGGTGGGTATTTGGGATTGGGGAATTGCGTGGCTTTTTGCGGCAAGCGTCGTGGCCGGTACGGTATTCTGCTTTCTTGGTGCGCTGATAGCGACCTATATTATCGACAGGATGTGGGGCATTGGATTGGGATTGGCTTTATGGTTT
>CAYMWO010000235.1:0-4022 GCA_964393905.1 uncultured Bdellovibrionales bacterium
GCTAGTTATCCCTTCGGCCAGTGTAAGAAAATCCTCTGACTCAGGATGTGACCAACCCAGCTGCATCAGAAAGTTTACCAAGGCCTCTGGAAGATATCCTCCGACACGAAAATCCGAGACGGCGCTTAGGCCCTCGGAATTCCGTTTTGAAAGCTTTGTGCCGTCCGCGCCGAGGATAAGCGGCAAATGCGCAAACTGTGGCACCTTGACCCCCAGCCCCTCAAAAATCAGCTGATGCTTGGCGGTGTTAGTTAGGTGATCCTGGCCGCGGATAATGTGTGTAATTCCCATTTCGATATCATCTGAGACCGAGGCCAGATGGTATGTCGGGTTTCCATCGGATCGAAGCAGCACAGGTTCTGGACCAAGTGACTGAGGAGAAAACTTACATTCGCCACAGACAATGTCTTTCACAACGACTTCGGAGTACGGATATTTAAGCCGCACAGCATCGCCCGAGTCTTTATAGGCTTTCCCTTTCTCGACAAGCAGCCTGACACATTCTAGGTGCTTTTCCCGCCGCTC
Organism: uncultured Bdellovibrionales bacterium; assembly: GCA_964393905.1. GTDB lineage: Bacteria > Bdellovibrionota_C > UBA2361 > SZUA-149 > CAYMWO01 > CAYMWO01. The sequence goes on from CAYMWO010000235.1 coordinate 526, forward strand.
CGACTGGCGGTATGGCGCATACGCACCGCCGATATCAGGCCCCTCATCCCAGTCGATACCAAGCCACGAGAGCGAACTGATAATATCAGCTTCATAGGTCGCCTCAGAACGCTCCTCGTCTGTGTCATCAATTCTAAGAATGAAACTGCCGCCGGCTTTGCGGGCGACAAGGTAGTTAAAAAGTGCGGTTCGTGCCCCTCCCACATGCAGTGGGCCCGTTGGGCTAGGAGCAAAACGGACTCGCACCATCAGCAACTACTCTCTCTTTAGGGTCTTTCTTTAGGGCGCTTTATTTTTCTTCGCCGAGCTCAGTGATGTTAAACGGCCCGCGCGCACCCCACTTGGAGCGCATCTCTGTAAATACCTTAGCCTCTACCGCTCCAGCCTTGTTCGACCAGGCGCTCCGGACATAAGTCGCAACGGCCGCTAACTCCTCGTCAGTCAAAGTGCCGCCCAACGGCGCCATGGCACTGGCAAATTGCGTACCCTTAACGGTAATCGGTCCCATTAGACCGTACAGCATAATCGAAGCCATGCGATCGGTCTTATCGCTCAGAACATACTCACTTCCATCAAGCGGAGGGAACGCCCCGGGAACTCCCAGGCCGTTAAGCTGATGACAGGCCGAGCAGTTTTTTGTATAGAGCGCCTTCCCGTCTGGTCCAAGATTCGCAGTCGGGTCTAGCTCCTTTAGATTGGCCTTTCCTGGAACAGTATAAATGTTAGCGGCTGCTTGATACTCGGGAGTTCCCTGTTGAGGAGCCTTCCCCGTTATCTCACGCGACTGACGATCACAGGCGACAATCACAAACAATGAGCCGATTAAAAATGAGGCGGAAATTTTTCCAAACTTACTGGCCATACAGGTTTCTCTTTTGGGGTCTCTCTTGACTTAAATCAGCAAATCCAACGGGCTAACTCCTAACATATAATAACCCCACGGGCACCAGCCGAGTTATCAACAGTCCTCCCGTCATTAATTAATTGGGACTGGTAATTATGGATCACCTACCACGCCACAATTGCGATATTTTCAATTAGTGCATAAACTCCGGCGCTGACTTTCAAGTCTTTTTTCGCCCTGGTGCTGGAATTGGCAGACAGGCATGATTCAGGTTCATGTGTGGGTAACCGCGTGGGAGTTCGACCCTCCCCCAGGGCAGATAAAAGAGCATTTGATTTGGCCCCCGGACTGTTTAGTCCAGCAGGGTTTTACAAAAACCTATCTAAATAACTCTTTGTAATCCTTTACACTTCTCAAAAACTCACTTACCCAGGCCGCACTTGGGAGCCCATTTATTAAGGTAACTTCTATCGAGTCGATACCACTTATAGTCGGTTCTGTTCTGAAACAGCACGACGGCGCCAAGAAGGCGTAAGGAAGGACACGCAATGGACGGCGTAATAATCGTTTACAAAGGACGTATTTATGGCGCTTACCATTGCCCAACTGACCAGCAGTTCAAATCAAACATTTGAAAGTAAAACACGGCTCCGTGACGGAGAACGTTCCGGCCCGGGTTCAAACAATTTCACAATCCCGAAGCCCGCAGGCGCCGCTGGCGGGACGAATACCTACGACTCCAATAATGACCGCCGAAACGCCATCGGAAACGGCACGCTAAATACAGGGGACACCGGCGTCTCTCTCGAAGATGCTGTAAGGGTCAGTATCTCAACTGCGCCCCTACCACAGGCTAGCAAACAAGAGACAAAGAAACAGGAGAGCTCATCTGAGAGCTCAAAGCCAAGAAGCTCAATTCAAAATGAAATAATCGATGAGCAAAAATCCGCGCGGAATTCTGAGCAAAAGAAGGTCGAGAAGAACCCTGAGCCAGCCCAGAAAGAGGCGACGCTAGCAGTTAAAGAAAAAACCGAAGCGCCAAAGCGTGAGCGGGTGCAGAACGAAATAATCGCCGCGCAGAAAAGAGAAGCGACCCCTGCACCGAAGAAACCCGAACCAGAGGCGGTCAAAAGCGAAGAAAAGCCGGTTGCTAAACCTGACCCACGGCAGCAGAAAGTCGAAAGTTTGGTAGATAAATTAGCGAGCCAAGTTCCGCCACCAGCTGCTGAGTCAGGCGACGGCAGCGAGAAGGTTGATACTGAGGCGGCTAAGAAAAAGAAAGCAGAGTTGGTCAGTTTCTATTCCAAAAATGACGACCGTGCCTCGCGACTCGAGACCTTGGTAAAAAACACCGAAGCCTAAAGCTCACTCTTCAAGAAATAGCCGGCGGACAATTGCAGCAAATTTGCCGTCTTTGGCCGCTTCTTTTCTGACTGCCATAATTGGGCGATGAAAGGTCTTTGAGAGTAAGGCATGGGATAGATCCTGCAGGGCTGAATTAATCTCCGGGAGCAGCTCTGCCGGAATGCCGAGTCTTCCCAGGCGCCGCAGGGTCTTTTCAATCTCCCCTCGCCCCAATTCATGTCCGTGTTCAACTATCTCTTTAATAAGCGGTTCATGCTCCCTTTCCCTTAGCCAGTTTTTAAACCGCTCCAACTCCTCTCTAACAATCAGCTCGGCGCGATCGGCTTCCAGCTCTCGCTTATCTCGATTCCCTTGCACGACCTCTCCAAGATCATCGACATTATAGAGAAAGACATCCGACAACTCGCCTATCTCAGCTTGAAAATTACGCGGCACCCCAAGATCGATATAAAACTGAGGATTCCCCCGCCGCTCAGAACTGGCCGATGCTGCTAGATGAACATCGATTAATCTCCGGTCTTCCGGCAAGATTGAGCTGGCGCCAACGATAATATCCGCCTGCGGTAAAAATTCCGAAATTTTCTCGAAGCTAAGCGGAACACCGGAGAAGGAGTTAGCCAAATCAAGCGCCCGCTCAAGTGTGCGGTTAACGATGAAGAAATCCTTAACACCACCACGACGCAGGTGCTTTGCCGCGAGTGTGCCTACCTCCCCTGCTCCTATCAGCATGACCTTGGCCGCCGACAAATCGCCGAAGATCTGCGCCGCCAGCTCCTTTGCTGCGTAGCAAACAGAGACCGCGTGATGACCGATGCGGGTATTTGTCCTCACGCTTTTGGCTACGCCAAAAGCGCGATGAAAAAGCCGATTAAGTAGCAGGTTCGTCGCTCCTGATGCCCGGGCTAATTCAAATGAATTCTTAAGTTGGCCTAGTATCTGCGGCTCTCCAAGAATCATGGAGTCCAGCCCCGAGGCCACCCGAAAAAGGTGCGCAATAGCTCCATCACCGTTAAGGTGGTAGATATTATCAAATACCTCAGGGGGTACTGAGCTATCTATTTCCCCGAACAGCTCACAAAGCTCTGCCTCAATTCGTTCAACACTCTGCGAGCTGCTCTCGCCTAAGCAAACCGTATAGAACTCAACGCGATTGCAGGTGCTGACAATTACCGCCTCACTTAAACCCGGAACATTTAATACCCGCTCCAGCATTCTGGACTGAGCATCATGATCAAGTGCGAAATGCTCCCGATATTCCACCGGAACACTTTTATGACTTAAGCCAGTG
>CAYMWO010000236.1:0-3949 GCA_964393905.1 uncultured Bdellovibrionales bacterium
ATTGTCGCATTATTGCTGCTTTTTGGAGGTTGCAGTGTCTCCTCCGGAGGGCAGTCTAATAAATCGAACTCATCAAATAGTGGCGAAACAAATCTTGCTCGCTCCATGTACGAAGAGGAGCTAGGGCGTGCTTCTGGAGTTAGTAATACCATTCCGCAAGAGGCGAATTCTTATTACAATTTCATGCGCGGTGAGCTGGCGATTAATAATGAAAACTTCGACGAAGCCCTGCATTATTTCGAACTCGCCGCCGCTGCTCCTGCCAAGGACCCGGTAGTTCTCTACTCCCGTTTAGCCCAACTCTATGTGCGGGCTGGAGATTTAACGAAATCGCTGAGCTATATTGATAAGGCGCTGGCTCTTAAGGTCAATGACCTGGAGTTGTTGCAACTTCGCGCCGGAGTATTGGCGACCCTGCGCCAGGTCCCGCAAGCGATTCAGACATACGAACAGATTCTCACGCTTGAGCCCGAAAACGAAGACACCTATATTTTACTTGCTAGTTTATATGCTCAAGAAGGGGATCTGCCCGCCGCTAAAAAGACGTTGGAGCGCCTAGTTGCTAAAAATCCGAACTCAGCATTTGCCTATCATTATCTCGCACGAATGTCTGAGCTCTCGCAGAATCTTCCTGAGGCCGAAAAGTATTACAAGAAGGCCCTTGAAATTTCTCCCGGGAGCGACGGCGTTCAGCTCGACTATGCCCGAGTCATGGGAATTCAAAAGCGATTCGCGGAGGCCATCGCGATTTGTGATGGGATTCTGAAAAATGAACCCGCGAATCTCTCAGCGCGAAAGCTTCGTGGTCAGCTGCTATTAGGGGATAATAAAATCGATCAGGCCCTAAGTGAATTTGAAGAACTTGGGAAACTTGAGGAAGACCCAACCGAGACCCGGTTTAAGATTGCGTTGATAAAACTTGAACGACGTGATTTTGCCGGAGCAGTTACCGAGTTCAATCTAGTGCTGGCCAAGGATCCAGAGAATGCCGGGGCACATTATTATCTAGCGACGGCCTATGCGGCTTTGAAACGTCCAGCAGACGCTCTGAATGAACTGCAAAAGGTTCCCGCCGAACATAAAATGTATGCGCAAGCAAAGGCCTTTTCCGCCTTCCTATTGCAAGAGGAGAAGCGTTATGACGAAGCCATTCTCCAAATCAAAGAAGCGCTTAAAATTAAAGAGAATGACCCGCAACTTCTCGCCTTTCTTGCGGGACTGCAGCGTGAAGCAGGGCACATAGCTGACGGCATTAAAACACTGGAAGAGCTAATTAAGATTGAACCAGGTAATGATAAACATCTTTTTACCCTTGGTGTTTTTTATGACGACCTAAAAGAGAACGATAAGGCTGTTGAGAGCATGCGCAAGGCAATCGCTCTCAACCCTAAAAATGGGAACGCTCTCAATTATCTTGGATATAGTATGGCGGAGAATGGGGGAAATCTAATCGAAGCCCAAGCCTTGGTATCCCGCGCTCTGGCCGAGGATCCTGAAAATGGATATTTCATCGATAGTATGGGCTGGATCTATTTTAAAATGGGGCGATTCCCCGAGGCCCTAACCGAGTTACGGAAAGCCGTTAAAGCTGTCCCTGCCGACCCGCTGATCCTAGAACATCTAGGCAGGGCCGAGCTGCAACAGGGGCTTACAAAAGATGCGCTTAAAACCCTTAAGAAGGCTCAACAGAACATCACTGCTGCGGACGATGAAGAATTAGCACCGCGTTTAAATTCTCTGATTCAGGAGCTCGAAGCGAAGCTTGGAGTTAATGGCGTTAGTGAATCCAGAAAGTAGTCAAGCAGGTTTAAATCTGACCTGGGATGGCGCTCGGATTTTCACTGCAATAATCCTTATCTTGGCCAGTTGTTCATCCGGCTGTGTGGCACCTCAGGTTAATCTCCCCAAGGCAGACTCCGGTTTTATCGAATCTGGAGCTGCGGAAGCTACCGAATTTAACTCGGCACTTAAGAAAACAGCCTCCGAGATAAAAACATTTCGTGGCCTGGTAACAGTCAAGGCGCGCAAAGCTGTAGGTCAAGAAGAGTTCAATCAAGTGTTAGTCTTTTCACGGCCTGACAATCTCAGAATTGAAACCTTTGCTCCCGGGGTTAATCAGCTTCTTACCCTAGTGGTCGTCAATGGCGATAGAATCCAGGCCCTCGATCGAAAAAATCACACGGGGCTTCAGGGCGAAGTCAATACCTATAACGTAGAGAAGCTTATCGAGATTCCACTTCTTCCAGAGGAGTTTATGCTTTGGATATTGGGACGATACCTACCGCAGGAAGAAGCAACGCTTTTTGCGAGTAGCGTTTCTCGGAAGCTATCTAGCAATAGCTATAGTGCTCATTATGACCTGCGAGACGGAAGAAGTTTTCGCATTCTGGCTCACTGGGATGGGCAAACGGCTCCTCGGGTCGAAGGGCTTGAGCTATACACAATTGACGAGAAAGCTCCCATTCTTGTCTCCAGATTCAATTATGCAGCAGCCGAGACATCCACAGGCTCTGCTTATCCTATAAGGGTAGAGGTCGAACTTAAGAAGCGCTCATTATATGTCGAGCTGACGCTTAAGGAGCCACGCATTAATCCTGCCTTGGGGGACAAGTCCAAAAGGCTATTTCAGGTCACCTTCCCGAAAAATTACGAAATTCGGGCCCTACCGTAACAAGACTTAACCCTTAGCAGCTACCGTTCTAATTCCGCTAACGATTCACAGCCCGCCCGTAAAGCTCGCTTTGCCGCCGCAATATTCACAAAGAATATTAAGAAATAGGCGCAACCCTGGGCAAATAATAGATCGGAATGGCGAATTTGCTCGGCGAAGTTCGGCACGCAAGAGATAATGCAGAGGAATGAGACAGGAATCATGGTAATCATCGAGACGGCAAATGCGAGAAACATATAAACTAAGCTGCCAAAACTCGCTGTCACCTGTGTCGGGGAATCCCAATCAAATTTAACGTACACCGCTCCGACTCCAATCCCGAGCCCCACTATCCCAATACTAAGCGCCAGGGCGGTAATTGCTGAAAGAACTACTGTCTCGATGGGTGCCTGAACAGCCCAAGCACCAGATACAAGCAACACGACTGCGACCAAACTAATTGGGATAAACCAGGTAAAGAATTTATAATGAACAATCTGCTTAATGCTAAGTGGTGTGAATCTCACCATCGAGTAGCTTGGTCCCTCTAAACTGATGGCTGGATAAACAAAGCGGGTGCATATCGCCGAAACAACGCAGGCCCCGAGCGCAATATTTGCAAGTGCTAACACTGCCTGCCACCATGAGTAAGCTTCATCAGAGAAGATGGAGATCGCTCGCAGCGCGCGAAAGTTATACAGATAAACAAATGTAAGCATTAACAGAATTATCATCTGCAGAGACTGGCTTGCGTCCCTGACAAAAATCGAAAACTCTTTAAGCATCACCGCTCTCATCTGTGGGCGAAAAGGAAAGATGAGCCGAGAGAAGAGCTCTCCGGCCTTTGATCCATGTGACTCATGAACCCGGCTAGATCGAGTAATAAGCCCCCAACCCCGAAAGAATAGCCGAGCAAATGCAATGTATCCCACCAGCATACAAATTCCGGTTACTCCGAGCAGTAGAGCCCAGCGTGAAAGTAGGTCTCCGGGATTATCTGAAAGGAAACCGCTTAGAATATCAGCGGCCCATTTAGACGGCAGCCAAAAAGGGTTAGGGTCTTTAACATTCAACATCGATGAGACAAGCGTGTCCAATCGATTCTTGTCCATCGCAATTTCAAAATTAGAGCTGTGGCCCGCATAGATCAGAATGACAACCCCGATAAAGGCCAAGGTAATCACAAGGTCCTTGATTCTGTCCGCTGGGAAGATGTTAACGAACAAGGTGACAAACAGACTTGCGCAGGCCGCGGGAATTATCAAAAACGGGAGGCATAGCAAAATAGCAAAAACAATA
>CAYMWO010000237.1:0-3880 GCA_964393905.1 uncultured Bdellovibrionales bacterium
ATCGGAATTGTCACCTCCGATAATCCCAGGGGTGAGAGGCCGGAGTCGATTATCGAGGATATTTTAGGGGGATTTACTCCAGCGAGTCTTAAGGCGGGGTTTCAGTCCTTGGTAATAGTTGACCGCGAAGAGGCAATTCGTCACGCCGTCGGCATTGCGCAAAAAGATGACGCGATTCTAATTGCCGGTAAAGGACATGAGGATTATCAGGAGATAGCCGGCGTAAAGCATAACTTCTTAGATCGTGAAGTATGTGAAAGAGTCCTTAGAGAAAGAGGACTTATTTAGGAGGTTTGGGTTTGGCATTTCACGGCAAAGTATTTGAGATTGCAGATATACTCGCTCTGGGGCAGGTCTCGACTCTCGGGGCTCGCGAGCGAGACTTCTCCGGAGTTACGACCGATAGTCGGGAGGTTCTCTCGGGTGGCATCTTTATCGCTCGAAAAGGTGAGCAGGGAGATGGCCACGATTACGTAGAAGCCGCACTAAAGAAAGGGGCGAGCCTTTGCATTGTTGAAGAATCATGGCTTGCTAACCACGGTCAAGATTGGTTGCAGACGTTAACACGAGAAGGAGTTCCGGGGCCGGTAAATTTACTGGGAGTAAAGGACCCGACTCTCTCTCTAGGTAAGTTAGCATCTTATTGGAGGGCTAAGCTTGGGCTGCCAACGATAGCCATTACGGGGTCGAATGGTAAAACCTCAACCCGGCAGATGGCGCAGTCAGTTCTTACAGCCCTAATCGGTGAAGGAACTGCGAGCGAAAAGTCGTTTAATAACCATGTCGGCCTTCCACAGACTATTCTAAATGCAGATGCCCGGAGTAAGTGGTTACTGCTCGAGGCTGGGATGAATCATGCTGGAGAGCTCAGCTATCTTGGGGAAATAGCCCGACCAGATACTGCAGTAGTATTAAACATTGGCCCCGCTCATATTGGATATTTTGGCTCACTAGCAAACATCGCAGATGCAAAATGCGAACTTCTCGCAAAATTAAATGCAGATGGAACCGCCGTTTCTTGCCAGGACGACGCTGAACTTAGGGCCGGAATCGAGAGACTAGAGAAATCCCTAAAGAAAAAACTAAAGCAGGTTACCTTCGGGATCGAAACCGAAGCGGATTTCGTAGCGCATGACATTCAAATCCCGAAATCGGGAGGTTCAGTTTTCACAGTAAATTTCCGTAAAGAAGTTGTTAAGACTGAAATTCCGCACCTCGGCCGTCATAACATTTATAACGCACTCGCCGCCACGGCGATTGTGAAGACTCAGTTCCCCGAACTCTCTTTACGGGATATCTGCGCGGCGCTGACTAGTGCTCCCCAGCCCCCAATGCGCATGGAGTTGTTAACAATTGGCCCACTCAAAATCCTTAATGATTGTTACAATGCGAACCCTGCCTCAGTTAAATCCGCCCTGCTAACAGCCTCAGAACTGGCCGCAGGTGAGGGCTTTGGAGCGATACTCGGAGATATGTTAGAGCTTGGAGTTCAAAGTTCTGAATTTCATCGGGAAATTGGTTTAGCTGCAGCTCGCTTAGGCGCGAAGATTATCATTGCCATTGGAGAGTATGCTCCAGAGACAATAAAGGGGGCATACGAGGGGGGATTAAAAAACGGAATAGTTGCTGAGGATCCCGAGAGGGCAGTTCGAGCCTTTAATAACTGCGATAAAGTTCCAGGGTTGCTATTGGTAAAAGGCTCTCGTGGAATGAAGCTGGAGCGAGTTACCGAACTACTACGAAAGAAATAAGATGCTTTACCACATACTTTACTCTCTTAAAGACAAGTTTAGCGCGCTTAATGTTTTGCGCTACCTTACGTTCCGCTCGATGTCGGCTTTTGTTATTGCCTTGGCATTGGTCTTATTGTTGCAACCTCTCTTTATCGATTGGGTGCGTAGACATCAGTGGGGCCAGCCGATTCGTGATGATGGACCGCAGTCACATCTAAGCAAGAAGGGCACCCCTACAATGGGGGGAATTGTCGTAGTGTCGGCAGTAGTGATTAGCACTATGCTACTTGCGGATCTCTCTAATATTTATGTCTGGACCGTCGTACTGCTGACCTTATCCTATGCAGCTTTAGGCTTCATTGACGATTACCTTAAAATTAGCGGTAAAAACAGTAAGGGACTATCCGCTCGGACAAAATTCATTTGGCAGATTGTTTTGGCCGCGTTTTTTGTCTCTGTACTTGTGCTTTTTACGAGTGATTATCCGACTTACGTTACAGTTCCGTTCTTTAAGAATTGGAGTATTGAACTCGGTTGGCTCTTTATCCCCTTTGCTACTCTGGTGATTGTTGGAGCTTCAAATGCAGTTAATTTAACCGACGGACTGGACGGCTTAGTAATTGGGCCCGTCATGACAGTGGCGTTCGCCTATGGTGTGTTCGCCTACGCAGGAGGAAATTTCAAAATTGCAGAGTATCTTCAGATTACGCATATAAGTGGCGCGGGAGATCTCGCAATTTTTGCTTCAGCTATCGTCGCTGGCGGATTGGGGTTTTTGTGGTTTAATAGTTTCCCGGCTCAGGTGTTTATGGGGGATGTGGGTTCGCTGGCATTAGGCGGAGCGCTGGGGATGCTGGCAGTCATCACAAAACAGGAGTTGGTATTGGCGTTATGTGGAGGTGTGTTTGTTGTGGAGGCTTTGTCGGTAATATTACAAGTGGCCTCGTTTAAACTGACAGGTAAGCGCATGTTTCGCATGGCACCTTTACACCATCACTACGAATTAGAGGGTCTATCAGAACCTAAGATTATTGTGCGGGCGTGGATAATCTCGATTGTATTAGCGCTTCTTTCCCTGGCATCATTAAAACTAAGATAAGATTATGTCAGCCGTATTAGATTCAGAAGAAACTATCTTAAGAGTTCGGGAGCTACTGGAGCGCGGGGTAGGGAGTCCTGTTCTGGTGTTAGGTGGTGGGGTTACCGGACGAGCCGTGTCCGAGCTGCTTTGGTCTGCCGGATATGACGTGACGATAGTCGACGAAAAGGCGCTAAACGATTCACTTAGAGAAGAGTTGGTTAATCTTGGAGTGAGCGTAATTGAGAATTTTTCGGCAACCTCGCAGGAAATTCAGAAGTTAAAGCAAACTGGATTTGGACTTGCTGTTCTAAGCCCTGGAGTGAGTTTGGATGGACGGCTATCAAGTGCAGTAACGCAAGCTGAAATACCAAAAGTTTCTGAACTGGATTTAGGAATTGCCTTTTTGGGGATGCCTAAGATTGCTGTCACCGGCACCAACGGAAAGACAACGACCACATCGCTGATTAACGACATGCTTAATCGCTCAGGTGTCCCCTCACTCGCGGTTGGAAATATCGGTAAACCATTTGTCAGTGTAATTCGCCCCGAAGTCTTGGGAAGGCGGGACTTTTCTGCGCAGCGTGGGGCATCCGAGCCGGTACTAGTGGCAGAGGTCTCTAGCTACCAGTTAGAGGGGGCGTTTGATTTCTCTCCACATATAGGGGTGTGGCTGAATTTAACCGACGACCATCTGGAAAGACACGGGACGATGGAGGAGTATTTGCGGATTAAGTCCCGGATATTTTCCAGTCAGAACTCGGAAAAGGACTACTCAATAATTTTTGTCGACGATCCTTGGGCGGAGAAAACAAGGCGCTTAGCGCAAGGAAAGTTCTTTCCTGTCGGCTATGGGACCCCAGAACGATTAATGTTTAGTGAGGGCTGTTTCTTTTTGCCGGAGCGGAACGAGATTCTCTTTCGGCATGCCGGCAATGATGAATTCTATGGGCTCGCGGAATGTAGCCTAGTAGGCGATCACAACAAGTTCAACCTCTGCGGAGCAATCGCCGCGGCGCGACTAGCTGGAGCGACAGTTGCGGGGGTTGAAGCGGTGATTCGGGCGTTT
>CAYMWO010000238.1:0-3850 GCA_964393905.1 uncultured Bdellovibrionales bacterium
GGGGATATACGCGCTGGCCGTAGCTCCAACAAGGAGTGCTCGGACTGTTGGGACCTTCTTCCGAACCGTATCAATTGCCCTAATCAGTAAATCCTGACCCTTCCATTCTCTGATATTGCCGATCATGCCGACGATTACGTCATCGGGGTGAAATCCGTTTCGGGCACGAAGCAACTCAGCCGAGTCGTTAATTTGTAAAGTGCGGGGATCTAGGCCGTTATAGATAACTTCCAAGTTTCCAAAATCCGCGCCTTGGGACTGCAATCGCTCTCGAACAGCTTCAGAGATACAAATAATGGCATCCTGCCGTCTCGCAAAGTATTTCGCAGTGCGCGTATAGAGTCGAATAATGCCGCGTTCGTGGGTAATGCACTTACATCCAGCAAGTCGTGCCGCTAACATCCATTGGTGATGACACATAACTGAATTATTAAGGTGCACAATGTCTATCCCTCTGGCTTTTAAAAACCAAGCCCGGCTTATGGCCGGAATAAGAAGCCGAGTCGCAAAATTTATCGCCTTCTGTATTGGAAGTGTGAGGAGACGGAGTGCTCTAAACAATCCCCTTGCAGGAGTTACCAGCGTAACTGGGGCAAAGCGATCGGGCCAAATGATAGTTTCAATCCCCGCATCACGAAACGCTCCTAGTAGCTTATGATCGGACTGAAATAGGACAAGGGGGGTAAAGGTGGAGCGATCTAAGCCGCTCGCAAGATATAAAAGACTGTAATATGAACCGCCAATCGTGCCGTCGGCGTTATTCTCGCAGTACAGGATCTTAATCGGAGCTCGCTGCGTCATTCTACCCCGGTATTTGGTGCCTGGGCCGATTTTAGTCGAGCTCCGATTTGCAAAAACTATCGTCCTCGAGGGATTTCCCTAATTTCCATCAGATTAGTTGTGCCTTGCTTTTTAGCGCGAAGTCCAGCGGTGAGGACGACTCGGGAACCAGGCTTTGCCCCGTATTGATCACGAATAGCGGTCATGGCTTGAATTACCTCTTCTTCCGTATCAAACTCCTCGTCGACTTTAATCAATACTGGAATCACTCCCCAGTACAAAGCCATTTTAGCCAGCGAACTAGGTTCAGATGTGGCTCCAAAGAGAGTCTGCTGGGGTCTATATTTGGCAATTAGACGGGCCGTTCGTCCGCCCTGAGTGCAGGCGACAATTGCAGCGGCAGCTATCTTATTTGCCGCGCCGCAAGCTGCATAGCAGATTGCATCGGCCACTGACTCCCGGTCAGCCCCTTTTAATCGAGGCCGATATTGCTCAAACTCAAACTCTCTTTCCGCTTCATAGAGAATTCGATCTAGGATTTGAACAGTCTCAACTGGGTGCTTCCCTAGAGCAGTCTCCTCAGAGAGCATCACACAATCCGTGCCGTCTCTAACGGCGGTGAACACATCACTGACCTCAGCCCGCGTTGGACGAATCTCTTTCACCATGGACTGCAGCATCTGCGTAGCGGTGATAACCGGGGTGCCCCGATAGTTAGCAGATTCAATTATCAATTTTTGCGCACCCGGCACCCGCTCAGGAGGTAATTCCAGTCCTAAATCTCCGCGTGCAACCATTACGGCGTCCGCAGCCTCAACAATCTCGGCAACGTGGTCTAGGCTAGAAGCGCGCTCGACTTTAGCGATGATTGGGATATTTACACCGTGCTTTTGAATGATGTCTCTTAAGTCCAAGACATCCCGTTCAGAGCCCACAAAGGAAAGCGCGATGTAATCAACCTTATTCTTAACAGCCCATTCAACGTCACGGATATCCTTATCGGTGATTACCTTAAGATTTAGCTTTGAGTCCGGAACTGCGATTCCGGAACGGGATCGAAGCATTCCACCGGCTGAGACAATACACTGAACACCGTCGGCGGTAACTGATTTTGCAATTAACTCAATTTGCCCATCAGACAAAAGTGCCTTCTCTCCAGGCTTAATCACCTTCACCGGGTCAAAGGCCTCTACAAATAGCAGCGATTTGTTACCCTTTTGTCCTTCGAAATGTCTCAGTGTTACTGTTTCCCCCTCGGTCAGGGGAGCTTCTCCACCTTCGAGCTCGCCAATTCTAACTTTGGGCCCACAAAGATCCTGAAATACAGCGATATGTTTTCCGAGCTTTGCGGCCTCCCCGCGCACTGTGTTGAGAATCTTTGTGTGTTCCTCGTAAGTGCCGTGCGAAAAGTTTAGACGAGCGACATTAATGCCGGCCTTTATTAGGTTACAAATTACTTCAGGGGAACTCGAAGCCGGACCCAGGGTTGCGACAATCTTAGTTTTCCGTTTTGAGGCGATTTTAATCAGATTATTGGACATAGTAGTTTATTTATTATTGCTAATCTCTCTACTAAGTAGTGAAGAGAAGCTCAAGTCTCTTAAAATTCCCAGCACCTAGTCCTTTATAAAGGTCGCTCTGTCTGCGGTTTCAAATGCCCGGATAACCTGTTCAGGGGTTATCGCCTTCTGTAAGAGGAGATACTCAATTTCTCCTGCAAGAGTCGTCATCTGTAGCGCCGGGGAGTCTGTCGAGAAGGTGTAGGGAATTCCGAACTCATCAAATGTCCGGAGGAATCTGCCATACTCCTCCGCATTTGCAATTGCCCGGGTTAGAAGATTTGAGTGAATGCAGAGTTCGCAAACTATCTTCCTATCAGCAAGTAGTTTTAATCCGCTGGAGTCCTTCTTATCCCAATAAGCTCGAACTGGGGCAACCGGATGCGCTACCCTGTGAGGCTTAAGCGCCTTAACTGTCTCAATGAATGTTTCGTTTGAGATGTGCTGGGTCTCGCCCACATGCACTGTTCGCCCTAAATCGCTTCCGGCGCACTCAAAAATCTCAGCCATCTGTTCCAAGTCCTTGCCGTTTGCGAGAGTCATGGCTGATTCCGGCCCAGCGAGGTCTATGCCAATTACCTTATTATTACTCTTCTTCCAGTAATGAATTTTCTCAGCCAAAGTCTTGTTTAGCTCCCAGGACATGTCCCGGCCAAAACAGAATATCAGTCCGGTTTTAATTGCTCCGCGATAGGCTATTTCACTATCTTCAGCAGACTCGCAGGCCGAGCGAATGATTCTGTCCACATCATACAGCCCCGAGACGCCCCCTTTTGAAAGGAGAGCTCCGGAGCGCTTTAACGGATTAAACCGTAACTCAAGCCTGGTGATGGCAAACACAGGATTCGGATCCCCCCCTTCGCCACCCGGTCCAAGTTGCCGCATACCACCGGTTCGATAGGCTCCGTTAACTGCAATGCGTATGCTTTCTGCCACAGCATGCGGTCCGGCCTGGATGAGTTCAACGATGTCAAATATTTCCAAGTAGCGATCTAAGTCTCCGGTGTTCTCCATGCTGCGGTGTAGAAGTCGGATAAAGCTCTCATAGGAACCAGCTACGCCGCGGATTCCGCGCTCGATACCCATCTCCCACAACCGATAAATCGGAACCGATCCGCCGAGGTGAACGTGAAGTTCGGTAATATCTCTTCGGTTTGAACCCTGAGGTAGAATATCGTAGAGGGGGCCTTGGCGCTCTTTTGTCTTATTTGGCATTAACTTAGTTGGTGACCTGTAATGGAGCTGGCTCTGATTGTGACTCGGAGTTTTCTGCTGGTTGTAATTTTAAACTCTTGCCGCCCCGCTCTGCATCGCTGTTTTCGGGGGCAACTAAAGTTGGCTCTTTTTCAAGTTGCACAGTTTCAGTTTGCGCGGTGAGGGCACTTTTTAAGCTAACCTTAAAAGCGCGGCCCTTTATCCGTTCTGCTGCTATCAATGCGCCGGAGACAGGTTCTGCCTCTGAAGAAGAATTAACAGATATGGTACCCTTTAGGGAGTTATTTTTACTATCA
>CAYMWO010000239.1:0-3832 GCA_964393905.1 uncultured Bdellovibrionales bacterium
AACCGGTTTTTGGAGTAATTGAAAATTTCGAATTTTTATTTAATGACCAAAACCTGGGGTTCTCTGGAGCGATAAATCTCGGGGCAAAACACAACCCGAGTGATGCTTATTTGGTTTTAAATCCCGATATTGAGATTCCGGCCAAATCGATTTCAATTCTCATAGATGATTTAGATAATTACTCGACACTGGGCGCAATTAGCCCCGTACTGGTGGATGCTGAGGATAATCCGCAACTTGGGTTTACGGCTCGGGCGTTTCCGTCTCTCGGCTCAACTTTGGCCGAGCTCTTTTACATGCACCAACTTTGGCCAGGTAATCCTTGGACTTCGCGATTAACCCTTAAGGACGACGAATTCATCACTCGGTTACTTAGGGGCGAGACTCCAGTTCCAACTCGCCCCAACGAAAGCCCCGACAAACCACTAGTTGTGGATCAGCCTGCAGGGGCGGCAATTCTTATTCGGCGAACTGCATTTGATTCGGTATCGGGTTTTGACGAGTGCTTTACTCCAGCCTGGTTTGAAGATGTCGATTTTTGTAAGCGACTAAGAAACAATGGTTGGCTCGCAGCCATAAGTCCCGAAGCGCTAGCGCTGCATGAAGGCGGATACAGTAAGGATTTTATCGGTGAGAGCGCGTTTTACAGAATCTGGTATAAAAATTTAATTCGCTATTTTAAGAAACACTCAAGCAGGGGGGAATATATTGCACTGCGTGTAGCACTCCCTCTAGCCCTTTGCCTTAGAAGCCTCGTTAATTTCCTAGATGGAACGTTTCCAGGAAAGCGCTCCAAACGAGTGGCACAAAATAAGTTGGAAAATGCAAGAACGTTACTAGAGTTGGGTCTTAGTACCGGCATTCCTGAACAGGTTAAAAGACTGGGAAACGGCGTGGAAATTAATGGAATACAATCCAACAAGCCGTTTAAGGGGTTTGCACAAAGAGTCAATCAAATTAAGAGTGCTGTCCTTTCTAAGAAGGGGTTCCCGCCAGCCATTAATACCACTTCGGTTCTGCCGCCCCAGGCAAAGCTCTCAGGCAACGGCGTCAAAGTTCAAGCTCAAGACTGGCGGGAATACTTCTCCCGACAACTAACCGGCCGTGGCCTTGAACTTGGGCCGCTACATCGGCCGATGAACACACACGAGAAGATGGAGGTTCAATACGTCGACCGGATGTCGGTGGTCGACCTTAGAAAGCACTACCCGGAGCTTGAAGGCCTGCCGCTGGTTGAGCCTGATATCATCGATGACGGTGGAGTTTTGAGCACGGTAGCAGACGGGAGCTTTGACTTTTTGGTTTCTGCACATTTAATTGAGCATCTACCAAACCCTATTTTGGGACTAAAGAACTGGTGCCGCGTGGTAAGGCCTGGTGGCCACATCTATCTGGTCGTGCCGGATAAGCGGATGACCTTCGACAAACAGCGGGTTCGGACGAACCTTGAACATATGGTCTTGGATTTTCAACGACCAAATACTGAGAGGGACTTTGAGCATTATTTGGACTACGCGCGCTGGGTAGATAAAAAGGAAGGCAATCGAGCGTTAAGGTTAGCGCGCGAACTCAAAGCAAAGGACTACTCGATTCACTATCATGTCTTTTTACCAGAGGATGTCAGCGCCCTTCTCGCCTGGTTTAAGGAGAATGTTCGAGCAATTGAGATAGTAGAAGGCCCCTGTCAGGCGCCTGGCAGCGACGAGTTCCATTTTCTTCTCAGGGTATAAGCTTACAGCTTTCGTGCGTAGAAACCGTCACAAGCAAAGTATCCGGTGTTACCAAGCGGCCGTTTGAGCCGTCGAAAGCCGTGCTTTCGGTACATATTCTGAGCTTGAGTCATTGAAGCACGGGTCTCTAGGTAACACCTCTTATAGCGCATACGCTTGGCATCTTTCAGACAAAGCTCTAAAAGCCGCTCTCCCATGCCAAACCCCCGCGCCTCCGGCAGGAGATACATCCGCTGCAGTTCACAGGTGTCTTTGTCCCCCTCGTCGAGCGCACGAACCCCAGCGCCACCTACAACTCGTCCCTCGCGCTCCAGCACATAGTAGACCGACCGCGGCCCCTGAAAAGTCTGATACATCCTATCGAGCTCAGGGCTTGCGACAACTGTCCCGGGGCCTTGATGCCCGAACTCCGGGCCGACTTTGCGGACGACGCTGGCTATCTGCTTGTTATCGCGCTTCTCTATCTTTCGGATTCTAAACTCCCCTTGGATACGAGAGCGTTTAAGCGCCGCTGCATATTCAGCAAAGCCCTTCAACACAGCCCGCTTTGCCGGAGCATCGAGCAACGCTAATGCACCTTCCACGCGGGCTTCCGCAGCTTTATGCACAGCTGTTGTCTTTAGATTTCCTTTGGGAGTGAGCACAAGCCGCTTCTCGCGCTTGTCCTCACTCCCCTCTGCGGCGCGCACCAAACGCGCGCGCTTAAGACCAGAGACCAATCGGCTGGCGGTTGAGTGATCAATTTGGAGCGCAGTGGATAGTTCGCGAATTGTCATCTCCCCGCGCTTTTCTAGTTCAATGAGCGCATGGCTCTGCGGGTGTGTCACTCCTGTTTTTAGACATTCGTTTTGAAAGAAGCCTAGCTCACGAACGGTGTCGCGAGAGGCCTGGCGCAGGGCGGTAATTTGTTTTTTCATGGCTCACCTTAATATATGTAGAGTGCATGTAATTGTGTGTATAGCACATATATCTCTGAGTAGGCCAGAGCGAGGGGTTTTTGGATGGGTTTAATCCGGGGGGTTAGGGGTGGGCTCGGTCTTTTTTTGGAAATGTGTGTATAAATGAGGGGTTAGGGGTGGGCTTTAATATCAACATTTTGTGGGTTGGGTGCATAACTAGTAGGTTATGCTGGGGTTTTGCGGTGTTTGGTCTTTGAAGGAGTGTGTCTCGAAGTCTCGGATGAGAGTTCGGGTATCGGGTAGATGGGCTTTTTGAGCTTGCCTCGAACGGGAAGGTTGCGCGCCGCGCACCATGCCGTCGGGGTAGGACTCGGGTTCTTAGGTCTTACCCTTAGGTTGTTACTTTTCCTTTCTCAACACGTCCCCTTTCCCTTTGCGGAGACCGTGGCCATGCAACTTCTCCTTTCAAACATCCAGTACGGCTTCCTCCTCGGAGCCGCGCTCCTCCTGCTCCTGCCCGCCTACGAGGCGCAGCTGCGGCGAGAGCGGCGGCTCTGGGGTTTCCGCGCCGGGTTCGCCCTTCGCACCACGCTCTTCGTGGGTGCGGGGTCGGTGATCGCCTTCCGGGTCATTTCCCGGGAGTGGGCCAATTCCTCGTGGGAGGAGCCGATGTTCGCCTACGCGACCATCGGGATCGGCGTGCTGTTCGGCGCCCTGTCCGTTCGGTTCCTGGCTTGGATCGTCGAGCGGACCGTCAAGGTCACCGCCGACGACGAAGCTCTAGTGGGACGGTAGTCGGGCGCACCCGCGCACGGCCACCATCAAATCCCCCGGAGGTTAAACTTAGGTTCTCCCGAACCCGAGCCCCTAACCCCGGTCATTTTAAGACCAGGCGGGCACGAATCCTTAAGCACACACTGCCCTCCAAAAACCACCTAACTCCAGCCCATCTCCCCTATCATTACAAAAGCAATATTCATCCCTATCATCCTCGTTCTCATCCCAACCCCATCCCTTTCCCCATCCTCGTTCTCGTTCTCGTTCTCGTTAAAATATTTTGAACAAGAGAATCAAAAAAATATGAAAACTCCACCTGTTCCCATCCCAACCCTCAAAAGACTATATTCCCCCTAACGAATCTCTCCCAAAGAGGTAACCCATGACTAAAATTACCTGCCCCGTCTCCGGCACCCAATTCGAGCA
>CAYMWO010000240.1:0-3775 GCA_964393905.1 uncultured Bdellovibrionales bacterium
ATTCTTCCTTCTTTCCTGTTTAGTAGTTCAAAATGATCTCAGTTATTCTTCCAACATATAACGAAGCATTAAATATTCCGGTAATCGTGCCACGTATTGCCGAATGCCTACAGCATTACGGAGCTAGTTTTGAAATTATCATCGTTGATGACAATTCGCCGGACGGAACTGCAGCCTGCGGAGAACAGCTAGCCAAAAAATTTCCCGTCCGCGTTATTAAGCGCATGACTGAGCACGGACTTGCATCGGCTGTTATTGCGGGGTTTGCTGCTGCAAAAGGCACAATCTGCGTGGTCATGGATGCGGACATGAGTCATCCAATTGATAAACTACCAGACATGATTCGCCCTATTGAGCAAGACAGGTCTGATATAACCGTGGGTAGTCGCTATATGCCGGGCGGTGGTCATTCAGACTGGCCAGTAATTAGACAATTTATTAGCCGAGCTTCGGGCGTGTTGGCGATGGGTTTAACGCGACTAAGCGATCCCACAAGTGGCTACATGGCAGTTCGAAAGAGCGTTCTTGAAGGACTGGAGCTCGACCCTGTCGGCTGGAAAATAGTGCTCGAAGTCGTTACTCGATCAAACGCGCGAGTAGCGGAAGTCCCCATTCAGTTTACCGACAGGATACTTGGCGAAAGCAAGCTCGATAATAAGGCTAAACTGGATTACCTGCTTCACTTATGGAAGCTCTATAACTTTCGCTTACCTGATTTGATTCAATTTATTAAGTTTTGCTTGGTGGGAGCGTCGGGACTTATCATCGACACAGCAGTTCTCATTTTCGCAGTTGAGCAAGCGGGCTTAGATCCCCGGGTTGGTGTGATCTTCGCATTTACTGCCGCGGTTACTTGGAACTACATATTTAACCGTGGCTGGACTTTCCGCGCTCGTGATGAAGGTGGACTAAAAAACTATTTGGGATTTTTTGGGATTTGCCTAATCGGGCTTTCCGTTAGGGTTGCCATAATGCACCTGTTACTCGTTTTACTAGGAATACACGGGATGTGGTACGTAGTGGCAAATATTATTGGGGTAATTGCCGGGACTTTGGTTAATTTCATCGGCAGCAAATACTTTGTTTTTCGTGGAACTAAACTGCGAAAAATATAAGTACCTATTTTTTCTCCATCCGATAAACCCATATACCCTTATCTTTTCTATACCAATGCTCGTCACGGATTTGAAAAGAACTCCCGATGCGTTCCAGGAATAAGTCATCACTAAAATGCGACCTTATGAGCCAAAAAGACTGTCTCGCATCTAATTGAGCGGCAATTTGTTTCCAAGCGGTCCCATTCTTATCTCGCGCTTCTGGGGTGAGCTGAATTATTGCGACCGACTTTGTTGAATAATAGTTATATGCGGGTAGCAGGAAATCCTGATCTAGCACCACAAGATCATCATCTCCAATCTTTGGTTCAAGCTCCCCTACTACTTCGCGCCACTGCTCCTTACCAAACCGCGGGTTAAAAAAATAATTGGCTAGACTTAATAATATCAAGAAGGCAGGAATAATCATCCCCAAGGCCAGTCGCGTCCTAGAAAGACGAACTTTGCCTGAGACATCATCAAGTAGAACATCAACCCCCCAACCGCATAATATGTAAAGGAAGAGGGAAACTCCGATTAAATAACGTTCATCAAAGAACGCGATTTTAATTGAGACGCAAAAGCTGGAGATTAGTGTGGCTAGCACCATCACAGATAAAAATCCCAGCGCCCGATGATAGTCTGCTCGTCGACGGGAAATGCTTAAGGCTACAATGAGGACTCCCACACCGGCAGCCATTAGGAGGCCCCAATTATCAAGAAGAGTCGGAATAATGTTCTTAACAGCCACTTCGTCTAGCGGAATTAGCGTATCTCCAAATAAGAAGCTAAAGAAGGTCTGTGGAATTTTTAACAATAAGTGTCTTCGAACTTGCCCTTCACCACGTACTGCCGCAAACATTTTAATAAGCCACGGTAGATAGAGGCAGAGAATCACTAGCTGCAATCTAACCCAGGGCCAAAAAAGCGTCAGATCCCGATCCCGTTTGCTGACGACAAAGCGCAAGGCAAAATAGAGATTCTGGGCAAACAAAAAGAAAATGGAGATAAAATGGGCGTAGAGTGCGGCAACAGTCCACACAATATATGGCAATATTTCACCCTTTGAACGAAGAGGTTCCTTCGAACTTAAGGTGACAAAACAAGAGCTGCTACTTAGTAATAATAAACAAGCAAGTAGTGCGAAGGTCCGAGCCTCCTGTGCATATGCAATATGGAACGGAGAAAAGGCGAGTATCGCTGTAGCAAGTAGCGCTCCCCTCTCTGAGATTAGCCGCCTTGCGAATGAAAAAAACAAAGGAATGGTCATCACACTTGGGATCACCGATAGTGATCGCAGCGCAACTTCGCTTGTTCCAAAGATTTTAATCCAAAAATGCAATATTAAATAATAAAGTGGTGGATTGGTCGACTCGGCCTTTAACGCTCGCTCTAAGGGTCCACTTGCGAACCAGGACGCAGTGGCTTCGTCTAACCATAAGCTCTCCTTAGCTATAAAGATTACTCTCAATATGGCGCCAATGACCGTGAGGAACATCACTACAATTCCCGTGGAAAACAAAAAATTCGAATCTGCCTTAGGACTAGCACCAGTCGTTTGAGATAATAATTTAGTCACAAGGAACTCCGACATCGGGGTTATAGGTAATAGAGGTAGCCATCAAAACATCAGCATTCTAGCTCAGGGCTAAACATTTGCTGAAAAACTCTCTGAAAGTGGACCTTCTCCCATGGAGTTGAAGGCACTAATCCGTAGGTAATTATCCGCGGCTAATCCTGAAACATCGACAAGAACAGTGCAAATTTGCGAACCTGCTGTGGGGCTTGTTTCAAGCTCACAATTCTCCGGGGTTAATTCTGTGGAGTCTATAACTTCACCAGATGCGGAAAATACATAAAGATTGAATCCGTCTACTGGACCTACTTGTCGAAACCGAACACGCAGAAACTCTATCTGCTCTCCTGAAATAGCAGCTTCCCCATTATTATCGCCACCGCTCCCACAGGCCAGCAGAAAAAGCACCACAACTGGCAATACTAAATTAACACTTGCCCGCAACATGCCGCCTCCCATCCACAATGTTCTGAGCACCAATGACTCGCTCCAATAGATTAGTCAACAACACATCTCCCTCAGTTGAGTCACAACTTGTCCGTTGGGTGAGGATAAAAGTCATTTTGGGAGCAGTGCGAATTCTTCTGAGCTTGACGGCATCCTTAGCTGTAACAATCAAAGTGTCGCTATCATACCTAACGAGCTCCTCTCTAGAGAAACTGGCATGATCGCGTTTGCTCAGCGTCGACTTCAACTCCATTCCCAAACCGCGTAGCGCTGAAAAAAATGAATCGGGCTTGGCAATAGCGCTTAACGCCACAACCTGCCTCCCCCGAAGCGCAGATAACGCGAGCCGCTCCCCTGTGACGAGATCGACAAGCGAATCTGAGTGAAGAGAAATGTCAATCGCAGGTGAGATATGGTTGGCCAGAAGTGCGGGCGCGACTTGATTACGTTCGAGAGTTTCCCTTCGAACGAAGATTAACGCGTCAGCTCGCTTCAGCGCCTCACACTTTCGCTCCCGAAAAGGACCCGCTGGGAACACCCTTCCCTGGTTAAATTCCTCTACTGACTGGGGAGTTGAGCTATCTATCAATAGTAGATTTAAATCCCTCTTAAGCCTTCTGTGTTGAAAGCCATCATCGAGGAGGAGAAGAATGTACCG
>CAYMWO010000241.1:0-3738 GCA_964393905.1 uncultured Bdellovibrionales bacterium
AACGATCCGTTCGTGTATGTGCGGATCCTGATGACGATCACATTCTCGCGTGTGCCGTAGAGGTCAATGCTGATTATTTAGTCACGCGCAATATCAAAGCCTTCCCTAAAACCTACCGTGGCGTTACGGTGATTCGTTTTTACAATGGGATTTATTCGTCATCAGAGAAAACTCTCCGAGCTTTTCGCGAAGATGGCAGGAGTCCCTTGCGTCATTGTATTTTCTGTATTGTAATGTCGCGTCGTTCAGCGTTAGGCCTTGTGTAGCGTGCAGTATTTTGAGAGATTAAAGATGAAAAAGCTGATACGTGAATCCGTACCTGAAATAATTGGTGGTTTAGCTACAGGATTGATCGGATTTATTGTTGTAACCTTCTTCGGACTTTTCGATCTTCATAAGCGTCCACTGGTAATATTGGGGGTTGTGGCGATTATTTTATGTGTGATTCTGTGTTCTGGACTTATTTATGTCCTTAGGTCGAAGCGACCAATTCACCAGATTGTGCCTCCTCAATTCGTTCCTCGTTTTAGCAAGTGTACTCGTGTAACGGTCACTCTTACCGTCCCTTTAGTATGTGTTGTCATCGGTTGGCTGTTGTTCAGTTTTGCACAAGGAAGCACTCCATTTAAGGATGTCACTGGCATTTTGGTTTTACAAATTAATGGCGATACGCCCGACAATTCCCTGCAACGTGAATTGGTAAGTGCATTAAATTCTGCCTTGAATCAGGGCACGAGCCCCAAAGATCAGGAGATTGAAGTCATTGCATATGATGAACTGGTAAGCGAGGAGAAGTTGGGTCTAACGCCAGCTCATGAGCGTGCACGTAAATTAGCCAAAAAGCAGAATGCCGTTTTGGTGATTTGGGGGAATCGTGTCGGAGAGAAGAAATTTTATCCAAGAATTACTATTGTTGAAGAGAATGCACGCAAAACTATAGAAACGGAACGTACATTACTGGTGCAGAATATAAGCGAAATAAATCTACCTCCAGAAATTGTTACTCATCCGATCTATATAACATTGTTTGCGTCTGGTTATATTCTTTATAACCGAGGGAAATACGATGACGCGATCACACATTTTGAAACAGTATTTGAAGAGACAAAGAATGTAGGAATGATATTAAATGATGTCAGGTTTAATTCTGCATTTTTCATTGGCGCATCACTTTATGAGAAAGTTAAATATCGAGAAGCCGCAGACGCTTATAGAATTGCTTTGGAAATCGCTGGTGCGGATAGTGCGAAAACGCTCAATAATCTCGCAATCTGCCTACGCTCTAATGGCAATTACGATGAGGCCGAGCCGCTTTATCGCCGCGCGTTGATGATTAGAGAAAAGCAACTGGGACTGGAGAATTCAGATGTCGCGGCAAGTTTGAGTAACTTGGCGGAATTATTTCGCGCTCAGGGTAAGTATGCAGACGCCGAACCGCTCTTTCGTCGTGCAATGAAGATTTTAGAGAAACAATTAGGCTCTAAGCATCCGGATGTCGCAGCTGTTTTGAACAACCTGGCAGTATTGCTTTGTGCTCAGGGAAAGTATGTAGAAGCAGAATCGTTTTGTCGTCGTGCTTTAAGGATTGATGAGAAAGCCTATGGTCTAGATCATCCTGCTGTT
The DNA here is from genome assembly GCA_964393905.1 of uncultured Bdellovibrionales bacterium. Taxonomy (GTDB): domain Bacteria; phylum Bdellovibrionota_C; class UBA2361; order SZUA-149; family CAYMWO01; genus CAYMWO01. Next base: position 1,624 of record CAYMWO010000241.1, read on the forward strand.
GTCGGGGATTTGAACAACCTCGCATTGTCGCTTCAGAATCAAGGCAAGCTCACGGAAGCAGAGCCGCTCTTACACCGTGCTGTGGAGAGTAGTGAAAAAAAACAAGGACTGGAACACCCTGATGTCGCTACGAGTTTGAACAACCTAGCGTTATTACTTTGCGATCAGGGAAAGTACGCAGAAGCCGAGCCGCTCCATCGCCGCGCTTTGGAAATATATGAAAAGCTATTAGGAGTTGAACATCCAGATGTCGCTACGAGTTTGAACAACTTGGCGGATTTGCTTCGCGTTCAGGGTAAGTATACTGAAGCAGAGGCACTCTGCAGCCGAGCGCTTGCTATCGGAGAAAAGCGCCTAGGGCCAGAGCATCCAAATGTCGCAACGAGCCTGAATAACTCGGCGGTATTGCTTTGCGCTCAGGGCAAGTACGCTGATGCCGAGCCGCGCTATCGCCGCGCGCTTGCAATAAGAGAAAAGTCCCTGGGACCGGAACATCCAGAAGTCGCTACGAGTTTGAATAACTTAGCTGAATTGCTTAGTACTCAAGGAAAATACTCGGACGCCGAACCGCTCTCTCGCCGTGCGCTAGAGATTTGTGAAAAGCAGTTAAGGTCAGACCATCCAGATGTAGCCACGATTTTGAACAATCGGGCTTTATTAATTTACTCTCAGGGCAAATACGCAGAAGCCGAGCCACTCTATCGTCGCGCACTGAAGATTAGAGAAACGCGTCTAGAGTCAGAGCATCCAGATGTCGCTACGGTTTTGAGCAACTTGGCAGATTTGTTTCGCGTTCAGGGTAAGTATACCGAAGCAGAGGCGCTCTGCAGCCGAGCACTTGCTATCAGAGAAAAGCGTCTGGGGCTGGAGCATCCGAATGTCGCCGTGAGTTTGAACAACTTGGCAGAATTGTTTAGCGTTCAGGGCCAATATGCCGAAGCCGAGCCACACTTGCGCCGCGCGCTTGCAATTAGTGAAAAGCGTCTGGGACCGGAGCATCCGGATGTCGCCGTGAGTTTAAACAATTTAGCAGAATTGCTGCGCAATCTGGGTAAACATACGGACGCTGAGCCGCTCTCTCTACGTGCGTTAAAGATTTGTGAAAAGCAGTTGGGGCCGAACCATATAAAGGTTGCTACGATTTTAAACAATTTGGCGAGATCGTTTCATGCTCAAGGAAAGTATACAGAGGCTGAGTCACTCTATCGCCGTGCACTAAAGATTTGTGAGAAGCAAGTCGGACCTGAACATCCTCATGTCGCTACAATTTTGAATAACTTTGCGAATTTGTTTCGAACTCAAAGTAGGTATACCGAAGCCGAGCCGCTCATTCGCCGCGCGCTTAACATTCGTGAAAAGCAATTGGGGCCTGAGCATCCAGATGTCGCACAGAGTTTAAATAACCTGGCGGCATTGTTTTACTCTCAGGGCAGGTACGCTGATTCCGAGCCGCTTATGCGCCACGCCCTTGAGATTTGGGAAAGACAACCGGGCCCAGATCATCCTGATACAAAAATTGCACGTGAAAATTTTAGATCGTTACAAAAGCACTTGCGATGATTTTGTCTCAAGCGCAACGGCTCCACTTGCATGATTTGGTTGAAAAGATTAAATTTCATGATCCAAAACCTCCGGCCACGGTGGTAATCACCATCCCGTGAGATATTCAACTGAAGTTATTCAGTAATACTGTAGAACCTTATCTCACGTGGTTGACCCATTAAGGCCTTTGTCCCAAGAGCAATCCGCACCACCTTCCGCAGTCGCAGTGACGACAGCTACCTCGCCGGCCATCGTCACATAGTTCTTGCTGCTGATGACCATGGCGAGATGAATTTGCAGCAACTGCACGGGTTTTATTTATGGCCAAAGGAATGATTCAACGTACAGTCGAAGGTTACCTGTTACCTCGCCTGTCTCACAACGCCCTCGCCCACCCACGCAAATCATCCATCAACACGCAAATCGTCGGCAGCACCAGCAGCGTCAGAATAGTAGAAAAAGTCAAGCCGCCGACAATCGCGCGCGCCATCGGGAAGTAAGGCGGCCCGTCGCCGCCAATTTGGGTGGTGCCGATGCCACAGACAGCGAATGAGTTTCAAAGTTTCTCCCATT
>CAYMWO010000242.1:0-3691 GCA_964393905.1 uncultured Bdellovibrionales bacterium
AGGAAGTCGAGGAACCGAACGTCTTCACGTCGCGCCGCATCGAGCCGACCCCGCTTATCATCGAAGAGAAAATTCAGCCGAAATCGTTCAGCCTCCGCCAGGAGTCGAAGGACATCGTCGAGGAGGAAGACCTCGAAATCCCGGCGTTCATCCGCCGCAAGATGAAGAAATAAAGTTCCAGCGCCCTACGGGGCGCTTTTTTCATTTCGGGGCCCCGTGTATCGCTCCTGGCTGGACGACCTGGTTGACAATTAATGCTATACCATATAGTATTCCCAATACGGGAACAATAAACTATGTAACTACTTCCCTGGTAAGGCCGAAACATGAAGATTCTAAACAAAGAGCCGCTGCGTGGCTTCAAAGAAAAATATGCTGACGTCAAGTCTCAGATAGAGTCGTGGGAGGCGGAAGTCGGGGAGGCTCAGTGGAATACACCGCACGATCTGAGGGGGCAGTATCCGAAGGCGAGCCTTCTAAAGAATAAACAGGTAGTCTTCGACTTCTGTTGGAATAAGTATAGGCTTTGGGTGCAAGTGAGTTACCAAAACAAAGTGGTACTAGTGAAGAGAATTGGCACGCATCGGGAATACGATAAATGGAATATACAATAGTAAAGCTATGAGCAAGATTAAGGTAATAAAAACTGAACAGGATTATCAAGAGGCTCTTAAGTTAGTTGAGGAACTAATGAATTTTGACCCAAATCCAAATTCTGAAGAAGGAGAAAAACTAAATCTCCTTGGTACTCTCATTGAAGATTATGAATCAAGGGTATTTCCTGAAACACTACCTGATCCGATTGAGGCAATTAAATTTAGAATGGAACAATCGGATCTTAAGCCTGCCGATCTTATCCCCTACGTTGGCAGCAGAAGTAGAGTATCAGAGATCCTTTCCGGAAAGCGCCAACTAACACTTGATATGGTACGAGCACTTTCTGATGGCCTCGGCATTCCGGCAAAAGTACTAATTCGTAAACCAGAGATTAATAAGGATTTGGAGTATGAGACATGGGACAATCGTCTTGTTGCTGAAATGGAGAAGAGGGGCTATTTTGGCAGCGCCTCGATTAAGAGTAGTAAGAAATCTGAGTTACTAAGCAATTTCTTCTCAATACGCAATAATCATCTGGAACTTGCGGTGATGCATCGAAAGTCTCACTACCGATCCTCACCTCTTACCAGTAGACACGCATTGGACGCATGGGCCGAGTATGTTTTTAAAATGGCGCAAAAAGAAATGAATCTTCCTAAATTCAAAAAAGGCGCTATCGATCTTAGCTTTATGCAAAAGCTAGCGAAAGTGAGCGCTAAAGCAGATGGCCCATTGGTGATCAAAGAGCTTCTCCGAGAAATAGGGGTTGTACTAGTTATCGAGAAACATTTCCAAAAAACCTACCTGGATGGGGCAACGGTTCTGTTCAACAAAAACAATCCAATTATCGGACTTACTTTACGACACGACAGGTTAGATAATTTCTGGTTCACATTAATGCATGAGCTTGCTCATATCGCCTTGCATTTCGATCAAGATATAGATCTCTTTTACGATGAAATTGAAGGCGTCAAAGGGGCAGAGATTAGCGACAAAGAGCGTGAAGCCGATGCTTTAGCGCGAGAAGCCCTAGTTCCTGCTAGCAAATGGGAAGCAAGTCCAGCCAAGTTAATCCCTTCTCCGATGGCCGCACAAAGCCTTGCCAATGAACTTGGGGTTCATATGGCGATAGTCGCGGGAATAATGAGACACGAGCACAAAAATTACTACTACCTAAACAAAATTGTAAACAGTTTTAAAGTGAAACGATACTTCGAGTAAGTAGTTAAAAATGAGTATGTTCAACCATAAACACTATACGCCTATCTTGAGATGGAAAGCCGCTGAGAAGGGGGCTCTCCAAAATCTGAAATCAGAACATAAGGCCAGCATCACTCCCCTGGTGGAATTTATCATGCCACAATCAAGCAATCTGGATGGTTCCAAATCTCCTAAAGATGTGCTACAAGAGTCCGTGGATGCATTTTTGGAGACTCTTCCAGGTGTTGGTGATCAAGTGAAGAAATATTGGGGTCAAGAGCCAATCTTTATAAGTGTCCAGTTAATAGACGGATCAATTAGGGCTGAGGCGTTGAAAAGTATTTTGGATCAGGGGAAGCAACTAGATATTTTCATGATTCCCGTGATATCGATAATTCCCGTAATTGGATTTGAGGCGGATAAGGAAACAAGAAAGATCGCGGTTGAATTTTCCAAGCAGAGTGGACATGGACTATGTTTAAGAGTTACGGACTCTCATTTTAAGGAAGAATCTTTGTCAGAGGATATCCAATCCTTCATGACTGAGAATGGTTTGGATCCAAAAGACGTTGATTTGTTAATCGACTTTATCATTATTGATGATAAAGTCTCTTGCGAATCTCTGATTCAAAAAATCAAACAGGTTCCTGACCTAAATAGTTGGAGAACGTTTACTGTTGCGGGAGGAGCTTTTCCAAGGGATCTATCGCATCTAGAAAAACATAACCAGCACACTATATTGCGTACTGATTGGACAATATGGAATGAACTTATACAGAGTTTAGATAGAGCGCCTTCTTTTTCGGACTATGCAATTCAGCACCCGGTATATAGCCCACAAACTTCGATGTCTAACCCGAGCGCCAGTATACGCTACACTCTCGAACAGGACTGGCTAATTGTCAGAGGAGAAGGGCTGCGTAATCCTAAGGGTGCTGGATTTAGACAATATCCAGCACAGGCAAAACTTTTGGCAGATCAAAAGAATTTTTTTAAAGGTGAAAACTACAGTTCTGGAGATGCCTATATTGCCGAAAAAGCAAAGGATATTAACACTAAAAAAACGGGAAATCCAAAAACTTGGCTAGAAGCAGGAATTAACCACCATTTGGTGTTAGTTGCGAATCAGATCGCCAGCCTTCCCTAGAAACAAGTAATGCATTTACACGCTTTTTAAGATCAGCAGTATCTAATACGGCTGCCAGTTTTTCGTATATAAATTCTCGAGACTTGCTACGAATTCCATCGGCACTACAGCGCTCTTCAAGTATCTGCAAGGCCTCCTCTCTCCATAGTAGTCTTGCTATAGAAACTCCTACTTGTGCCGTGTTGTTTTCAGGCTCACGGATTGTTTGTAAGACGACATTATTATTTTCATCAAACTTTGCTAACATCACACCCCACCACTCAGGAATCATGTGGATTGCATCATAAAGATGCTTCTTACCAACGACCAGTGTCAACTTATCGAAGACGGAACTGAATTCACTGATTTGTTCTGGTAATCTTTCAAGAGTGTCTCGATCACTTTTAATTTCATAGCCGTGCATTATGCCGTTAACAATGGCCATATCAATCCTCGCTACGCCATGTTGAATTCCTAGTTCCTCGAAAATTTCAGCGTTGTGTCCCCTTGACCGGTACTTTTCTTGTTCATTTACCAATAATTTACCGAGAGCTGAACGGATAACGCGATCGTTTGTTGCGGTGAACATTTTACTGGTAATGTTTATTTCCATATCGCAGAAAATGCGTTCGATGTCTGATGTTCCTATTCTAACATGAACGATGAGATGCTGGGCTGATCCGACCCGAGGTGCTCCCTCGGGTTTTGGTTTTCGTGGGTAGACAGGGGAGGGGAAAGATGGTATTTTTCGGGGTCCGATTTTGGACA
>CAYMWO010000243.1:0-3616 GCA_964393905.1 uncultured Bdellovibrionales bacterium
AGTTCCGGGTTATGGCCATGGACGGCCGCCGCGTGGACCGCGTCCTGGTGGTGAAACACCAGCCGAAGCCAGCCGTACAGTAGACGCGAGACGCGAGACGCGAGACGCGGGCGGGTGCCCGAGGGCCGATCGATCCCGCGAATGAGCCCCTTCGCACGTCCCCCAGGGCGGCCGGCTGTGGCATCGTGCCGGGACGGGAGCGCTCGCTGCCCCGGAGGGACGTTGGCTGACAGTCGAGGACGTGGGACATCGCCGGGAGTGCTGCGCTGTCCCGACTGCAGTGCTATTGCTACCGAGGGTGCGCGGTTTTGCCGGGCATGTGGCCGGTCGCTCAGGCAGATCTGCCGGGAGTGTTCCGGTCCGCTCGATGTGAACGCCCGCTTCTGCCGCCAGTGCGGGGAGCCAGTCGCCTCCGGGGCGGCCGCGGGTTTATCGGCTGCGCGTTCGGAAACGCCTCGAGCGGTGCCGCGCAGGAAGATGCCCCGCTGGGTGGCTCTGCCTGGCGCCGCCCTCATGCTCCTTATCATCGGTGGATTCGCGTGGGTGCTCTTCTTCCGCGGCGACGGGAAGCCCGAAAACGGTGGCGAACTCGAGGGAGAGCCGCTCGAGAGTGCCGTCACCGTGCTCGAACCTCCCGCCGAAGGAGCGGTCGACAGCGTCAACGGCCTTCCGCTGCGTGGCAGCGTCCGGCTGGACCACCCGGGCGGCGCAAGCGCCCAGATCCCAGGGGGTGCGGCGCTCTACGGCGACGTGGTGGACCTCCGCCGCGTTGAGCTGGCAGACGACCCGTGGTGGGACCACGGTGGGTTTGGTTGGGAGTTCGTCTCGTTCGTTGGCGTGCCCATCGCAGAACCAGCGACAGTCGACCTCCCTGCGGGCGAATCGGGAACGAGTGTCATCGTTCGCACGGGTGCGGGCTTCTGGGCGGAACTCCCTTCCGAAGCAGTCACACTGAAGGACGGACGCCCGGGCAAGCGGGTGACGGTGAGCAATGTCCCCGCTCCGTGGACCTTTGCGCTCGCCGCCCCGAAAGCCGCCGCGCCGGCCCTTACCAGTGAGGAGCAGGAAGACCTTCGCATCGAACAGCTGTACTGGACCGACCGTGCGGCCTGGGAGGCGGAGATCGACGCGTGGCTCGAAACCGATCCGATGGCGAGAACCTTCAGCGAGGCTCGCTATGCCAGCCAGCAGCCGCCTGCGGATCCCTGGCGCGAGTACGACAGGGTGCGCGCCCAGATGCGCTTCACGCTGAAGATGTTTGGTGCGGCACGGCGCGGGCTCGATGACCCGGTCAGTCTCTTCGAGGGGGCATCCAACCCCACGGGAGAGGAACTGGGCCCGTCCGAGCTCTGGGCTGCTGGAGTCGAACGGCTCTTCGTGGTCAAGCAGAATTGGCTGGCGTTCCGCTCCACCATCGACCTGGAGAGCGTCGACGCGAACAAGCAAGTCTCCGTCTACTTCGTCGACCAGTGGATCGAGACCGCGATGCACGACTACACCCCGTGGGGGATCGATCTCGTGAAGGCGCTCCTCGACGCGGAGCAACTGGGTGACCTCGATATTCGCGTGCTCAAGCCCTACGGCGAGTTGAAATGGGCCGACATCGCCATCAATTCGGAGGACATGCCGGACGACATAGAGCGCTTTGTGAAGGACGAACTCGCCCACGGCCGGTACCCCATCGGCGGCACGACGGCCGTGCAGAGGACCCTGCGGTTCTACTCGGTCCGGGCGATGGAGCAGATGGCGATTGTCGACTGGCTGAAACAGAACGTCGACTGGATCGTCCGCTGGCTGCCGGTTGCACTCGCTGCCGCGGGGATCATTCCCGGCGCCGTGGGCCTGTCCCTCGCGTTTGCAGCCGCCGACCAGATCCTGGACTGGGTCAACGGCTGGTACACGGCCGGAAACGAGCACCCCTACGCGTACATGGTGATGGAAGGCGCCTCGGCCGGCGGCATCAGCGGCACGAGCTTTGTGCTCGACATGTATGAAGAAAGCGTCCTCATGAAAGAAGCGGGCAGGGGCATGCTCCCCGCGCACGGCCTCACCATCGCCCAGTTCGCCTACTCGGTCGGGATGTTCGCTGCCATCCGCGGCACCGACTACTACCTCTTCAAGTCCATCCGCGAAGCTGCCGAAGGCACCCGCGGCTACTGCGCAGGACGCTGCGACAGCATCTCCGGGGGTATCCCTCCGGTGATGCTCCACGTCCGGGGCACCGGCAACCTCGCCCAGCCGGAGGGCGCCTACCCCACCGGGGTTGAGCGCCTCATGTCGTTCCGCCTGAAGACCGGGGGTGCGGACTTCCACGCCACCTGGCTGAGCGGGGGCCGCAGTGCCAGCCAGCCCACCTCCGGGCTGCCTTTCGAGCACTACGGCTCCTCGAACTGGCCAGTCTCCGTCGCCGCCACTCAGCCCCAGTACCAGTCCATCCGCGTCACGATCCCGAAGGCGTCGATTCCGCCGGAGGTCTGGGGTGGCCGCCCCGAGGATGCGCCCATCTCCGAATTCGGGGCCAAGCTTGTCCTGCAAGGACCGAACGGAGAGTCGGCAACATTCTCCCTCACCGAGGATGCGAAAAAGCTCCCCGGCGATAAGACGGGGAACTTCTACACCAGCGTCCTCCTGATCGCGCCGGGTGCGCGCATCTTGAGCGCTCAGGAACTGAGTTGGTTCGACGACGGCCTGGAGCCCGGCGCCGATCAGCAACACACCTTCGAAAGTAAGGCCGCGCTCACGCTCCAGCTCACTGGAACGGTCGAGTTCGACGACCCGCGCGCCGAACCGCTCCCCGTGAACGTGCAGCTCGAAAAGGCGCCCCGCCGAATTGCGCTGCTGAATGGCGACGAACTGATGCCAGGGACCGACGTCGTGCGCGTCCACTTCGGCACAGCGACGGCCAAAGCGGACATCGAAGGTGTTTATCAGATCGTCAGTTGGCGGATGACGGGGGGGTCAGCCGAGCTCGTCCAGATCTACAACGAAGACGACCTGTACCCGTTCGGGCGGAAGTGCGAGTCCGGCGGCACCTGCACGTTCGAGGTGCAAACGACACCTGTGAGAGGGAGTGAACCCGAGCGGCGCCAGGCGCTGGTCTGTGGTCCGGATGCCGACGGGACCGGCAGCAGGTACTGCAGGGGCGTCGCCGATTCCCGGCCATATGAGCCGTGGGGTGGGCTTCTCCCGCCGACTTCGCATGACAACTTCTTCCTGCTCACCGGGCCGATCCTGACGGGCAGCGACGAAAGCGGCGCTCACGGAAACCCTGGCGAGCCGGCAATCATCAACCACTGGAACGAGATCCGGGCCGAGTTCAAGGATGAAAAGGTCACTGCAACGATGACCACGAACCAGTTGGTGTGGGAGGTGATCAACGCACAGGTCGCAAACCTCCGCGTGGTGAGCCTGACGGTGGTGTTCGAGGCGGTGAAGCAGAAGTAGGAGTCCCATCCAAACGGGTGCCGATGCCGCTTCGGCCCACAACCCCCCTTCTCCCGGGATGGGAGCGAGGGCTGTTACTCGTGCTCTTCCCAGCGCGCGAAGAAGTCCTCGATGGTCTTCCCGGGTTCGGGCTCGAAGCGCTCCTCGAGCATGGTCATCCCCTGGATGCGGT
>CAYMWO010000244.1:0-3608 GCA_964393905.1 uncultured Bdellovibrionales bacterium
TTATCGTCCCATCCGGTGCCGTGGACCTGCCGACCACCGCGGACGCCACCAACCCAGCATCGGGGTCCACGCGGCTCGTTGCCCGCTCTGGCGGTTCGTACGTCCGCACGTCGGGCGGCGCCGAGTCGGGGCCTTTGGGTGGCGCTGTCGCCCCTCTCGCGCACGCCGCCTCACATCAGGACGGTGGCTCCGACGAGCTGGCCCTCGACGCCTCGCAGATCACGGCCGGCCTACAAGCCGCGCGCGCTCGTGGCCGCGTCGGTGGCCGCCCGAAGGCGCTCACCCCTCAAGCCGCCAAGGCCGTGATCGACCTCCGCGGCAAGGGCCAGAGCGTGGCCGACATCGCCGCGACGCTAAAGGTCAGTCGGGCCACCGTCTACCGAGCGCTGGAAGACGGAGCCACCCGATGAACCAGCGCACCCGGTTACAGCTGACCTGGAAGAATAAGGACCTACGCCTCCTCAACCACGGCGCCTCCACCTACGAATGGGTTGAGCCGCGGGACTGGCGCGTCTCGGAGGTAAGGGTCCTCCAGGAACTCGAGGTTGTCGGAGATGCTGGCGACAACCTGCTCATCGAAGGTGACGCCCTGCACGCCCTGACGAGCCTCGCCGCCATCCCCGAGTACGCGCAGACCTACAAGGGAAAGGTGAAGCTCTGCTACATCGACCCGCCGTTCAACACCGGCCAAGCGTTCGCGCACTACAAAGACAGCCTGGAGAACTCAGTCTGGCTGACGATGTTCCGCGACCGTTTGGCTCAGATCAAGGAACTGCTGGCGCCCGGCGGCACTGTCTGGGTCCACCTCGACGACGTCCAAGTCCATCGCGCCCGCTGTGTCTTAGACGAACTGTTCGGCATCGACCGACACCTCGGCACCGTGATCTGGGAGAAGACCGATAGCCCCCGCATGGACACCGGCTCCTTCTCTGTGCGCCACGACACCATCCTCGTCTACGCCAAAGACGGCCCTGCCCGACTGAATTGGTTGCCGTCGACCAAGAGCAACGCCAACCGAATCGACGGACACGGCCAGGCTTATTACCTTAAGCCGCTTCGAGGCATGGGCGGTCAAGGGTCGACGCGGGCAGCCCGCCCCAACCTGTACTACGCGATGATCGATCCCGACGGCGGTGAGGTGTACCCCAAGTTGCCCGACGGCGGCGACGGCGCATGGCGGTGGGGCTCGGACCGCGTGAAGCGCGACGCCCACCTGATCGAATGGGTGAACGGCCGCAACGGGTGGAATCCGTACTACCGGATCTACGAAACCGCAGACGCCAAACGGCCGCCGGAAACACTGTGGCCATTCGAAGAAGTCGGGTCCACCCGAAACAGCGCAGCTGAGATCAAGAACCTCCTGGGCGGGACGGTGTTCTCCACGCCCAAGCCCGAGCGGCTACTGGCCCGCATCATCCGGATCGCCACGAACCCGGGCGACATCGTCCTGGATTGCTTTCTCGGCTCGGGTACGACCGCGGCCGTGGCGCAGAAGATGGGCCGACGCTGGGTGGGTGTGGAGCTGGAGGGCCGTACGGTCGAGGACTTCATCAAGCCCCGTCTGGCGAAGGTGATGGACGGCAGTGATCTCGGCGGTGTCACCCAGGTCGAGACGGAGGAGCCGGGCGGGGATCTCCCAGAGGGGATGGACCCTGCTGCGGCAAAGGCCGCCGCCACGACGGTGAAGGCGTTGCTGGACCACGGGACGTTCGATGGGTTAGCAGCGCCGAAAGGCGCGAAGGGTAAGGCAGCCGGGGGGCAAGTCCTGGCTACCCTTTCCAAGGATCCGGCGGCGACTGCGCAGGTGGTCACGGAACTCATCAAGGCCATCCGGGCGGCAGGCAAGACTGAGAAGACCGTGGTCCGGAATTGGTGCGGTGGAGGCGGGTATCGGCATCTGGTCGTGGGCGAGTCGATGTTCGAGGACAACTCCGGTGTGATCGTCCTGGCCGACTGGGCGACCAACGGCGCCTTGGCAGAGGCCGTCGCCGCCCAACTGCGGTTTCCCTTCGAGCCGCGGCCGCCGTTTGCCGGGAAGAAGGGTCGGCAGTGGCTGGCGGTGATTGACGGGATGCTCACGGAGTCACTCGTGGACTACCTCTTGGCGGCCACCGAGTCCGACGAGACGATCGTGGTCGTCGCTCAAGGGCTTATGCCGGGAGTCGGGGACTACCTCCGCGCGCAACGTAAGGGGTCGAGGGCACGGAAGGTGCCGCGCGACCTGGCGCACCGCTCGGCTAGAACGGAACGGATCGACACTTCCCAACGGAACGGGGACGAGGACCAGTGACGACCAAGACGCATCCGGTCATCGAGTACGACGCCGCGCTGATCGACTCGATCGCCACGTCAATGGATCTGCGCAAACCGAACCGGGAGGCGCTGGATCGGGTCGCGGTGGAACTGGCCGACAGCGCCGGGCAACGCTGGTACGGGGTGTGCGACCTGGCGACCGCGGTCGGCAAGACCTACCTCGCCGCCGGCACTGTGGGTACGGCACGTCTCGGGTCGGGCACTGCGTCGTCGGGGACGTTCCTGCGGGGCGATCAGACGTGGCAGGCGGTCCCGTCGGGTGGCATCCCCGAAACGATCATCGACGCAGCCGGGGACCTGATCGTCGGCACCGCCGCCGACACCGCGGGGCGCCTCGCCCTCGGAGCGGCCGGGACCGTGCTCACCTCGACGGGCTCGGCCGCTGGGTGGGGGGCGAACCGGCACGGGCTGACCATCCTGCTCCCGTCGGCCATCGGGTTCCACCGGCGCATCAGCTTCAACGTCGACATGGTCCGCGGGACTGTGTGGTGGATTCGCATCCCCGAAATCGCCCACGACGTCGAGGTCACCCATGTGTGGATCGACACCGCGACCGGCGTGGCGTCGTGCACCGCCACCGGGGCCATCGTGTCCACCACCACCGCTGGTAAGCCGGGCACCGTGCTCGCCTCCACCGCCGTCGGCGCCATCGACATGTCTGTCAGCGCGGCCATGAACGGTGCTGCTCTGTCGTCGCCGTACACGCTCACCACCGGCGGCAACTACTGGGTCGCCGTCCTCGCCCTCGGTGGCGCGTCGCACCCTGCCGTCCGTGGCGCCGATGGCGTCGAGGGTTGGCTCAACGTCAATGTCGGCACCGCCCCCGCCACCAACAGCACCTACGGGTCACTGCGGCTCACCGGACAGGCGTCGATCCCCGACACACCAGCGGCGATCGACGGCACCGTCACCCCCGTCGTCTACCTGAGCGTGGAGGCCCCCTGATGGCATCGTGGACGTGCACCAACCCCGACGGCACCCGTGAGGCCGTTGTCGACAACGGCGACGGCACCGGCACACGCACCCGCTACGACACCGACGGCAAGCCGGTCGAGACCGTCGAAGTCAAGGGGCTGCCCGTCGAGCCGCCGGGCGAGAAGAACCGGCGCAGCATCGAGGACCGTCTACGCCAGCGGCTCGACGCAAACCGGGACTACCTCGCCCTCGCCACCCCGACCGCCGCACAACAGCGGGCACAGGTCGCACGGCTCACCCGCGAGAACAACGCCCTCATCCGCCTGGTGCTCGGCCTGCTCGACACCGACGACACAGGAGACTGACCATGCCCTTCACCC
>CAYMWO010000245.1:0-3573 GCA_964393905.1 uncultured Bdellovibrionales bacterium
CCTGGATACAGAATGTCCAATTGGCTCATCTAGCCAGTAAAGCCAATACTGCTCATCGGCAGAATGAGTCTCAACCTCGACAATAGTGCATAAGATAGCAATGAGCTGGTTTCCACCCCACCCGGGGATAAACCAAAACTTTTCCCCTATTTTGGGGAGACACTTTTTAGACTTGGATGTCATTTTATCCGCCCCTAAGCGCGTGTGCGTCTTTTGCGCTCTTGACTTCCAAAAGCGCCTGCCAAAGCGCACCCCTCACCGCAAGCCACTTCGCACAAGTAGCGCAGCGAATCCAGCCACCACCCGCATTTTGCCCCAGCTTTAGCCCGCATCGACAATTCCTGACGAAATGGCAATCGTCGCACAAAAAATCAAGGTGGTCTTGATCTGCGCGATGGCTGCCTGGCATAAACCGACAATCGTGGCAAATACTCTTTTCCCGCCGCCTGTTTTCTTTCTTCTGGAAGAAAGCCTGGGTAAGTCCCGAAGGCCAACAATCGACCCTCGGGTGCTTCACTTTCGTTTTCGCCGCTCGGGGCATAAATTCTCCTGCTCTCAACGGCAATCAGCCCCGGCTGCGTTTATACACAACCGGGGCTGACTACGTTACCATCCTCTTGTTTGGATTTGGTCGTTTTTCTGCCCTCTAGACAGAAATCGGAGGCGCCACCTCCGCGCTAGCGCGTTGGTATAACAGTCACGGGGGCTTCTGCTCCATTCCAACTACCGTTGGAAAACTCCCGACCTACCTAAATTTCCCGGTCGCCAGTCTCGGATCTAGGCAGGGAGATTGCGTGTTTTGAAGTCACCAGTGTTTTCACGTCAGAGGGTCAAGTATTGAGCGCGGGTGTCACCCGCAATTTAGAGCGGCTTCATTTTTATCCCCCTCCAAGGGATTTGACTTAGCTTTGAGTGGAAGAAAGAGGTCTGAGAGACAGAATCTAGGCGGGATTCGAACCCGCATTTCGGCGCCCGTGTGAGTATGCGGGGGGGGGGCGCCGCGACTTGCTTAGTCCACTAGATTTGGTTAGCGAATTTTCTACGCTAACCGTTTTGTGGCGCCAGGCGGATTACTCGTCGCCGCCCACGTCAGCAGCCACACGCACGTTGTTCTCGGGGGAGTACTCGATCTTCTCCAGAACGTTCGAAAGGTCGAGCAGCTCGCCGGGCTTCAGCTCCGAGAGAAGCTCGTGGGAGATCGAATTACGGAAACCCGCCACCATCACCTTGATGCCGTCGTCGCGAAGCTCACCAATGATGCTCGCGAAATTCGGATCGCCCGTCAGGAAAATGACCTTGTCACCCTTTTCCGCTGTCGACCCGATGTCGAAAGCCATCTGCACGTTCGCCGCGTGCGACTTGCTCAGCGGGTTGTGGGGGTTCGGGCGGCACTGAATGACGTTGTACCCGTAATCCTCCAGCATCTTCAAAAAGAACTCGCGCTCGTTCTGCGACTCGCGGAGCTTCGCCAACTCCGAACCGAGATACACCGAACGCGCGATACCGCCCTTCTCGTTCTCGTCCGCCAGGAACCGCACCATCGCGTGCTCCCGAAAATCCCGCCAGTCCCGAACATTCACGTCCGAGTGGTGAACGAAAAACTTGAGGCTCTCATCGTCGATGTTGATGATGCGCCCGAACTTCCCATTCCACTGAACCAGCGTGCCAGTGGAAAAACCCTTGACGTTGGGAACCAGCGGGAACCCGATGTAGTAATCGAGGAAAACGGTCTCGGGTGCGTCCTCCTCGCCCGACTTCCACGCCTCGGGAGACAGAATCGTCTTCAGTGCGCGAAAATCCAACCGCACCTTGGCGCGGTTCGGGTTTCCGGCGCTGCGGCGCATCCCCTCCTGGGCGAGCCCCACATTGAGGTAATGCCCATCGACAGCGATGATGATCTTGGTCTCAGCGGAATCCGTCACAACTAATCTCCTTGTGGAGTTTCTTCGAAAGTCAGCCAAGAATTTCGCTTTTCAACGTTGATTGGCTAATTCTTGACGGGGCACTATAGCACAGGTTAAAGCCTCGGGCAAGGTCGTAAGCCCTGGGTTTCAGACGGGTTATGATGCGCCAGTTTTGGTTGCAGAAGCCTGAAAATTATTGGACCGGGGGAAATTAAATGTTTCCTTGCGATGTTAGAGCCGTCCTAACTAACTCACCAGGAAATTCAAAAATCTGCCCATCAGCATGGCTTTTGACTATCCATTTTTTAGTTTCTGGATTAAATCGTGTCCAGCCGGTAAAAATTTTCTGGTTAGTAAGTTTCATATTGTAAATTGAGATGGCGCTACTCTCGTTTGGTTCGGGCGCGACCACAAAAGATTTGCTTTTTTCTAACAACTCAGGGTCTCGGGAGAAGAACACTCCGTCAACTTCTTCAGTAAATGCAAAAACATCAAAACAGTGGTCCGAAAACGGACCCTTGCTTTTACAAAGGATATTTGAACTTATTTTAGCTGAAGAATTTGGATTTAGCCAATCAACGTAATACCTAAAGGAAGCTGTCCAGAGTTGGTAATTAGCACGACGCAAATTACTCCCATAGTAGAGACAAATTGATCCGCTGCCGCTGACATGAGGCAATAATGGGGGTCTAAGCGACAATTTCTTCGACTTCGCAAATTCTTCGGAATTAAAATCCTGGCTAAGTTCTTTAATGAAAGTCATATGACTTTCTGGAAAATCAGGGCTTGCTTCATATGAGTACACCCTGTATCGGTAAAAATTAGGAGCTGTATCTAGTAAGAGCCAAGGAAAATCAACTTCAACGGTAACATATTGGTCTTCAGGTCGAGGTATGCTAGGCGCTGCCAGAGGCGCGTCTAAAACTAATAATTTCCTTCTCTTGGGAGGAAGAAGAGAAGCAATTCTTGCTATAACCCCATTTGAATCTTTAGTGATGAAGTTAAATTTAGCTTCAGTGGGAAGCAAAAATACGCCATGCTTGAATTCGTCGCTCATTTGCCCTGATCTCGCCTAAGCACTACGAAGCTGGAATCTACCTGAGCAGTATAGAAAGTACCATTTATAGTGAATTCCAAAATAAACTCGACTCGACTATGAAGCTGGTCGATGCTATCTAAATTTTCGTCTTTCTCAAATAAGTGTTCTGTGACGACGCATTCCGTGGTAGCCGGAATCAAAACTCCTTCTGCTGTCTTAAACTCTTTAGTTGTAATTACAATATATGGGATCATCTTAATCGAGTGGGAATTAGTGGGATTTAGCTTAGAACTTTCAGCCATTTGCTGCCTTCCTTCTCCATTCTAAATAATGGCTATTTATTTCGAGCCATGGCACAATAGGCTCTCCGTTTTTATATCCAGTTTGGATAACATCCGCGTTTGGGCGGTTGTTGATATCCACGTTAATTACAAATTGACGTTCTGAATAGCTGAGTTTGCTTGCCAAAATGCCGGCAAGTCTGTGAATATCAGGATCAGAAAGCTCCTCAGTCAGAGCATCCGCAATCTCGGCTAGAGATTTACCTGATCTCCGAAATTCTCTAAGCAATCGCTGAAGAGATTCGTCCATGATTATGCTTTAAAGCAACGGCTCGAAGCCTGGGCGATC
>CAYMWO010000246.1:0-3571 GCA_964393905.1 uncultured Bdellovibrionales bacterium
TAAGGCTTCGGGGAACTTCCCGCCGCGCACGCCAATAGTGACCTTTTTCTTATTTAAGTCCGCTGGGGTCCGCACAGTTATATTAGCCTTCTTACTAACCAGCACGGAAACACCCGTCTTGCCGTAAGGCGCGGTGAAGTTCACAATCAACGCTCGAGCTGGAGTGACCCCTACTCCGCCCATCACTACATCCACATCCCCATCTACTAGCGGAGTAAAAATATCATTCCAGTGGGTCTCTCTAAACTCCGGCTTAACCCCTAGGTCTTCCGCAAGCCGTTTTCCTAGATCAACTTCGTAGCCAATAAGCTCCCCATCTTTTTTACGCATCGCCCCTGGCACAGAGACCGCGACTCCGATTTTCAGGACACCCCGCTGGCGAACTGCAGCCAGTGTCTCCTGCTCACTTGAGAAAATCGATTTACTTCCCCCGACACCGCCCTTTCGCGGAGCACACCCCACTACAGTAAGAGCTAATAAAACACCGGCCAAAAATACTACGAACAACTTCACTGTTTTCATTTATTCACCAAAACTAGAATTACTAACTGATACGCCGAAAATATATGGTTTCCCCGCGCTGATCGCGATTCTCAAGTTTAATGCCGCTTCCATCCCGGAAGACATTAAGCATTGTTCCGCCATCTAGCCGGATTTGATTATCGTAATAGAACCCCTCGGTCCGGGTTTGCCCTTGAAGCAAAACAACCTGTCCGGAGGGAAAAACATTTAAAGTTGAGCCTTGCCGGAATCGATCGTTGTAGCTGGCAAACTTCCCAACCGCCCAGACCGGGGCGCCAAAGTCTCCGTAACCATCATAGCCACTGTGGGAGTTCGAACCAGATTGCGTGGGGCTAGATTGTGTAGGGTTTGAGTAGCCCCCAAAAGGCGAGGAACTAATCTGTGGAGGCGCAGACTGCTGTCCTGACTGGCTCCCAAGTATTGCACCCAAAATTGCGACTCCGCCTAAAACGCCCATTGCGGTTCCAAGATTGCTTCCTTTGTTCTTACTATGACGCTGCTCTCGAATCACAAACTCAGCCCGGCACCCATTATCAACCCAGATGCCGCGCCGGTCAGATCCCCAACTCCGCCCCTGCTGACAACTACGTTTTGAAAACTCCCGCGAAAGGTAGACGCCGTTTTCGGTATCAACGCGACAAAAGCGATAGCGGTAATTTTGACTGCCGCAGACAACTGAGCGGTCAGCGTAGGCCGGTGGCACCAGCAGCTGTAAGGAAAGGACTGCTAGAATAAGTGTTGAAAAAATTCGCCTGATGCGGGACATGGGTTACTCCTAAAGGTAATCCCCTCCCAGGCTTGCCGTCCGGAGCCTGGAGCAAGGGTGACCTAGCCTACATCGAATAATATCTGGAGTAAAAGGCTCGTCTACCCTGGAATATTAATTAGGTAGACTCCGATTAATGCTAAGCAAATCCCCGCCATCTGAACTGCTGTCAGGGTCTCATGGAAATAAATAACGCCAAACGAAAGGACCACGAGTGCGTAAAATACGGTCTGCAAATTCCCAATAATACTGAGCTGCCATCCGGCGACAAAGAGATAGGTAAAGAAGAAGATCTGAAACAGGTATAATCCAATTGCTAACGCCATCCACGGAGAGAGAAACGCCTGCGAAAGCGTCCCCACCTGCGCGGCCTTCTTCAGGCAGACATCGGCTAACGCCACAGCGGTGACGGCCAGAATTAGTAATAGTGTCAGAGTTAATTTCGACATCCGGGCTACTTCTCTAAGTTCTCTACTTCTCTAAATTCTGAGGCACGCCTCTTGGAAACTCTGCGGTAATGGCCTCCTTAATTTTTCCAATTCTATTTTCCGGATTGGGATGGGTGCTAAAAAACTCTGGTGTTCGCCCGCCGCCACCGGCCTCTGCCAAGATTTCCATCACCCTAATCATCGAGCGCGGGTCATAACCGGCACGCGCCGTAAGCCGCACTCCCCACTGGTCTGACTCTAACTCATCACCCCGACCGAACTTCATCGTCACAAGCCCACCAATAATCGCTGCCATCGCCGCGCTATTCCTGGAACGTGGATCATTTGGATCATAAGTCGCCAGCACTGCGGCTCCTGTCAGCCCTTGCGTCAGCTGCGCCTTTGCTATTTGCTGCGCCGAGTGTCGCTCTAGCACATGCCCAATTTCGTGCGCCAGAACTCCCGCAAGCTGGCCTTCTGTTTCGAGTCGATCGTAAAGTGCGCGGGTAATAAAGACCTGTCCGCCGGGAAGCGCGAAGGCGTTTATAGTTTGTGGGTCGCGTAATAGATGAAAATTAAATTTATAAGGGGTGTTCTTCCCTAAACCTTGAAGCAGACGCAACCCGACGCCTTCTACCCGCCCTCGGTCCTTTGCGCTTGGATCTTCACCGCCATGCTGCGCCGACATTTGTGGAGCGCTCTGCAACCCCAGAGCTACCTCTTGTGGAACGGACAGCGCCACCTGCTGCTTCTCTCCAGTTACGGGGTTCACTGCGGTATTTGAGTAATAAGAGAACAGCGCAAAAGCGGCCAGCAAAAGCGCCATTAATATCCGCCCGGTGCTACGACGGCGCGTAGGGAGTGGGGAGTCGGTGTAATCAGAATCTGAGTAGAGGGACATAGATATCTCCATGCGTGAATTAGGGGTGGAGCTTACCTTGAGATGCAATGATGTCAAATTGGATAACCTCTTGATTTAATTTACCAAATGCTCTATTCCTCTTTCTCGTTTGTGTCGGGCAAAGAAGATGTGATTATCTTGCCCGTCCAAAAAACGTTTTGGAGGGGTGCCCGAGTGGCTAAAGGGGACGGGCTGTAAACCCGTTGGCTTACGTCTACATAGGTTCGAATCCTATCCCCTCCACCATTTTTTGTTTTGAGCGAGGATCTCGGTTGAAATTAAACGAACGGGAGATTCCTCCGGTCCGCGAGTAGCGTGTGCTACACTTGCGGTCCTCGGAATTCCCGTTCGTTTAATTTCAACTCGACCTCCTCGCTCAAAACAAAAAATGGGTGCCGAGTTCGGGGGTTTCGAGAATAGGTTTTGTGAGTTGCTAGGTAGTGGTTGGCGGCTGGATTTGAGTCGATGTCGACGAAAAAAGGTTTTGAGCTAAGCGGTGAGTTAGTTCGTAGGGGTTTTCGTCTGATTTTGAGCCAAGGTCGACGAAACGGAAAATCGCAGGTTGGGGTGCTGTAGATAAACTACTGCCCCCAACCGAGAAGTTTCCGTTTCGTCGAGATTGGCCAAAAGCAGGCGAAAACCGGTGCGGGAGTAGCTCAGTTGGCTAGAGCATCAGCCTTCCAAGCTGAGGGTCGCGGGTTCGAATCCCGTCTCCCGCTCCAGTTTTAGCCTTTGTTTTTGGAGAACAACTTCGTCTCGGGAAATCCTCGGTCGGGGGCAGTAGCAGATCTACAGCACCCCTCCCTCGGATTCCCGGTCCTCGTTCTTCTCGCAAAACCAAAGCCTAAAACTGGAGCGGCAAGCCGCCGGTTAGTTTTTTCTGTTTTCAGGTATCGCGGAATTTCGATAATTCAGTCTTAGACGAGGAACGGGAAGTGTGAGTAGCGGAGTTTG
>CAYMWO010000247.1:0-3478 GCA_964393905.1 uncultured Bdellovibrionales bacterium
TTTAATGACTTTGGCGCGTTTGGTGACCTCTCTTTTGAAGTCGACCTCTGGGGAAGGTTGAGAAACGCAACTGAGGCTCAGATGAGAGATCTGCAATCGAGTGAGTATGCCTACCGCTCGGTGACAATCTCCCTGGTTTCAGAAGTTGCGCAACTCTATTTCAGCTTAATCGACCTGGATAATCGCATCGCAGTTGCAGAGCGAACCATTACCAATCGGCACAACGCCACAGAGCTGATAAATGCTCGGTTTAGCAAAGGGATTACCCCAATGCTTGACGTCAATCAGGCACAAATTGAAGAGGCGCAGGCGAAAATCTCCCTCGCCTCCTTACAGCGTGAAAGCCGCTTGGTGGAAAACGCCTTGCAAGCCATTCAAGGCCAGACCTCTGGCGAAATAAAGAGGAGCAAAACTCTTGCCGACGAATTTAAGACTCTAGAGATACCTGCGGGAGTTCCGGCAGCGCTGTTGTCCCGGCGACCCGATGTTCAAGCTGCCGAAGAGACGGTGCGCGCTGAGTATGCTCGGATTGGAGTTGCCGAAGCAGAGCGACTTCCAACGTTATCGTTATTTGGCTCACTTGGACTGCGGAGCAGCGATGACTCGAATTTCCTGGATGCGGACTCTAAAAGCTGGGGTTTTGGCGGGGGGCTGTTCTCACCACTGATCGACTGGGGAAAAAATAAAGCACGCGCTGAGGCACAGACTGCGCGAGCAGAACAAGCGGTTAAGCAATATGAAGAGACGGTTATCCGTGCGGTGGAAGAGGTAAATAACGCGATTGCCTCGGTTGAGACCTATAAACAGGAATATCTCGCCTGGTCCGAACAGAAAGTGGCCGCCGCAAATGCCGCTAGGCTTTCCTGGGCACGGTATAATGATGGAGTTGCTCCATACTTAGAGGTCTTGGATATTGAGCGTTCGCTTTTTGATGCGGAGTTGGGCGAGTCTCTCACCTATCAGCTTTATCTTTCCTCGATTGTTAAGCTGTATAAGGCGTTGGGTGGGGGTTGGGAGATGGAAGTTGGTGGCAGCCCAGCCATGACGTCGAATCCGAAACAATAGTCTGATATTAAAAGCGCCCGAAACCCCGCCAGGCCCAGTTAGATAGTTCTGGATAGCTCTTGATAGCTCCTTTAGGGAGTCTTGCCGGAGATCCCGAGCAGCTTCTTTTCCGTGTCTGAAATAGAACCGTTTAAGTCCTGCTTAAAATTCCAACTCACCTCTCCCACCCCTGCACAGTATATGCTCTGTGATTTAAACTGCTTCTCCGTCTCTGGTTTCTTAAATTTTCTGGTTACCGTAATGCAATCGGAATACTTTCCTGCCGGAGTCTCAGCTTCGCCAACTGAGGTGATACTGCGGGTCGAATCTGCTCCATCGTTATAATCCCATGTGGTTCCAACGGTGGAATTTGCTGGTAGTTCGAGAAGCTCCAACAGCTTTCCCTCAATTTCATTGGCTGAGATTACTCCTCTTTCGTCCTGACGAAATAACGAGTCAGAGGGTGCGCTGACAAAAGGAATATCTTTGTACTCCCAGCGTACGACCCGATACTCCTTCCCTGCCCGGGTGGTTAAGCCGAGCGCGGTGCCAATCATTCGACCTTCTGTGGAGCTGTTATACTTTGGCCGTCCGGGACCTGAAACCATCTTGTTCTGATATTGCATAGTCCAGACCATTCCCTCCGCTAGGGGGAAATATTTGTGATCTTCAGCTACGACTGAACTTGGGAGGAAGAGGATTATGGATAATAATAAGGAGTTGATGAGGCGGATAGAGTCTGTGGTTGTTTGTAACAAACTAAATTCCATTAGTTTCATAAAATTAAGTAGTTATGACGGTAAGTTAATTAGCACCCGGTAACACCTGCTCAGCATAATAGCTCTACTCGGGATTTTCAGGGAAATCATTTTCGGGGGATTTTTCGAGGGAACCTGGGACGCGGGCACTGGAGCTTAGTCGGGGGATTGGCCTGAGACGCGAGACTGAGGATTGGCCTGAGACGCGAACTGAGGCTTGGAGCGGGTGTTTTAGAGTTCCGAATTTTTACAGCTGTTCTTTTCCATTTGGGGTTGTCCACCGCGACTACCCCGCTACTTAGTAGAGAGAGATTTTCTGGTCTCTGAAATTGGGACAGTTTTTCCCCGTTTGGGGGGAAGAGTTCTAACTTCAGAGACCGAAGAAGGTAAGAGGTTTGGTGCCGGAGGGGGCGTTTCCCTTTCGGCTAGGGAGTTTTCTCCGGGGCCTAGCCCCGAGGAGGTCTGCGATGCGTAGTTGTCACGCTAACGGAAGTTTCAAGATCATGGGGTACCTCATCCGAGGCCTCATCCGGAACATCCTGCTCGTTTCGTCCGCGGACGACACCGAGCGGGTGTGGGATCCCGTCCCCGGCAGGCTCGACGAGGGGATGTTCTTCCCCTACCCGTCGACCGAGGCGGGACGGAAGCCCAAGTACAAGGCCGGGTCGAAGATCCGGAGGCTGATCGTTGCCTTCCTCCGCAAGGAGGGCGGCACGACCGGCTTCGCCTCCGGGTGGTACCTGCCGCCGGGTTCGGAGGTGGTGCCCCTCGACAAGGGTGAGGCCCGGCGAGCGGCGGCGAACGAGCTCCTCGTCTTCCACGCCAGCGGGGTGTGGAAGATCGTGGTCCCGAAGGGGGCCGCGATGGAGGCGATGGTCAACCCGCTGAACGCGCGGGAGCGGCGCGAGCTGCGGTCCCACCTCTGCTACTACTTCTACGGGGACGCCGGGGAGGCGGAGCTCGACAAGCCCGCCGGTGAGCAGAGCCTCTGCGCCCAGGTCTTCCTGGCCCTCGCGGGCGGTCGGGAGAACGCACGAGTGCTCCTGCACGGGCGGTCCGAGGTCACCCCGACGACCTAGCTGCCGTTCCCTCGTAAGTGCCCCGGGTGAAGTTGGAAGGGGAAACCCAACTGACTTCATTCCGGGGCGCTTGCTGGTTCGCTCTTGTTAGGATTTAACCTTCTTCGGCTCTCGAATTACTGCTCTTTATTACTTAACCGAATTTGTAGAGTCCGTTGCCTTAACAGCTGTCCCCGAGAAACTCATTAGGTATGTCGCACCCGCCTTTGTAACCCGTCTCGCCCCGCCGATTAACTTATCGCCCTGAACCGACCCACTCCACTTGATACGGTCGCCGGCTTCGTTTGCGGTCTCTGCGTTAAAAAGAGTCTGCCCAAGACGTTCCTCGACAGAGAACTCGCCGCTGCCGTAGCCGTATTTGCTGCAGGTTGAAGAGGAAAACTGGCCGTTAGCAAAAGTGAAATCATCGGGGTCAGAGCTGTTGTCAGATTTTTGCGTGACCTCGCCACGAAAGGTTTTCCCTTCGAGCAACCCCTCAGGACTTGCCGATGCGCTTTGTGTAGAGAGTGTTAATAGCAACAAAAATGAAAGTAATCCGTAATAGAGTTTCATAGTGTCCTCGCTATAGCCTGGCCTTACCTTAAGAGCCGATAGTCA
>CAYMWO010000248.1:0-3376 GCA_964393905.1 uncultured Bdellovibrionales bacterium
CCAACGTAGTGTCGCAGGTGCAGAGAAAGAAAAAGAATGTGATCCCTTTTTATAGGAGGGGTGGTGGTTGGCATTTTTAGCTGGCCAACTGGGGCTCGTTGGGTTGTAATTCCTCACTAATAATTCGAACTTCCTTAGGTTATGCCCCGGATAAATTTTAGAGAGAGTTTACTTGTCCTCCTTGTCCTTTTCGGAGCTCTTGGAACGCTTTTTCCGGGGACGTTTTTGCATGGCGAGGCTATTGGCCCTGCCGACCTGTGCTACAGCTACTCGCCCTGGAGGTTGAATAACCCGTTAAAGATAAAACCCAAGCATAATATCCTCTCCGACCAGTTCGACGAGATTCTTCCAAATATCAAATACCAAATCGACCAGCTCCGCGCCGGGCACATTCCAAGCTACACTGACAAACTCTATAACGGAGTTCCGCTCTTCTGGGTCATCCGCCACGAAGCCAAGATGCTACTGCTATTGGGACTGGGTTATTTCCTTACATTCCCCGTAGCCTGGACTCTCTTTTTAATTGTCAGGCTCCTAATCGGTGGGCTGTTCTTCTATTATTTTCTCCGCTTGCTGAACATCAGTTCTGGCGCCGCGCTGGTTGGAACTCTGAGTTATGCCTTTAGCAGTTACGTAATCCAAAATTTCGGGATTACAATGGTTAGTCAGTATTTTCTCCTGCCCGTCGCACTCTACGCCATCGAGCGCATTATCCGAGACCGCTCCCGGCTCTGGATTTTTATTTTGCCCTTTGTCGCCGAGCAGATCTTGGTCTCAGGCTACCCAACTACCGCGGCCTATAACCTATTTCTCATTGCCATCTATGGACTGTTTCGCATTATTCAGGAACGCGCCTCCTGGCGCTCCAACCTCCTGCTTTTTGCTTGGCTTGGCGCAATAACCCTCGCATTAGCCGCCCCAGCGCTCCTGGCCTCAGTAAACTTCTTTGCCACCTACGACTGGAGCTACCGAGTAGAGTACTGGCGAGCAAGCCTTCCCCCATCGAAGCTTCTGACTATGCTCATGCCATTTTATTTCGGCGAGGCTACCGTTGGGGCCTGGGTGAGGCACTCCGTCTACCTCGGGTTTATTCCGCTAATCGCTGCTGTCTTTGGCGTAGTCGGAAGCTTTCGCTCCGGCTTAAGGCTCTTTTTTGTCCTTTATGCACTTTGGGTTTTTAGCTTTGCCTTCAACCTTTTCAATCTGCTCTCAGTTATTCGCTATGTTCCGGTGTTTAACTCCTCAATGCCGAACAACCATATAATTCTAATACCGTTTGCGCTCTCAGTGCTCGCGGCGTTTGGCCTGGATGACTTTAAGACGCGAGTTCCACGGCTAAACGCTGCATTGGCAATCGGCGCTCTGCTGCTTATTTTTGGAGTCGGGATTAAACTGACAACCACTGAGTTCTCCGCGTCCCTCACCGATGCCAACTTTCTCACCCACCTAAAAACTCAAACACTTTTCCTGACTCTCTCCCTCGCAGCCCTACTCTACTGGGCTTTTGGAGAGCGGAAGACTCTGGCGCTGGCAACTCTCCTATTGATCCTCGGCGCCGACCTAACCGCCATGGGTAAGGGATTTAACCCGACGGTCCCTCAGGCCGGGTTTTTCCCAGAGACAAAAGGCATAACATTTCTTAAGGAGCACCTAGGCGAGCACAAGCTTTTTCTCTTCGAGCGCGAGTTTTTGGCAAACGCTCCGCAGTATTTTGGGTTGAGAACCTTCGGCGGGCGCGGCTTTTTCCCGGCTAGAACTAAGGAGCTTTATCGCCTGATATACCCCGAAGCCTTCGTGCATACACCAACGCAGGAAATTTTCCCCTTTAATAAAAGTGTCAGGGTTGACTCCGAACTGTTCGACGCTTTGGGGATTAAGTATCTGCTCGTTCCTAAAAACAGCGACCCTAAACGGCTAGAGCGAGAATATGCCTACAACCAAAAGGAGTGGAACGCTTTTATCAAACTCGGCGCGGGACAAACCCTTACCCAGACCTTTAAACCACCTTCAAACACCACCGCCGACAAACTAACCCTGCGCCTGGCTGAAAACCTCTCCCCTGCTCCGATTAAGTTTAAGGTATCGGTCTTTGTGGATGAAAAACAACTCTGGTCTGCTGAGAGCGAAGCCAAGAAGGGTGCCACCGGAAACCTAAACGTAAACATCCCGCCGACTGAGTTTAATCCATCCTTTCTCTACCGATTAGAGATTGAGCTACTCACCCCAACTCCAAATAGCAAACCAGTTTCTCTGCAATGGGCCGAAGGGGTCGATATCATCCGCACAGGAACGCTCAGCGAGGACGGTCATGAGAAAAACGGGGATCTGCTGTTTGAGATCTACGCCGATAACTCTGTAAAGAAGGGATTAACCGATAAGCTCAAAGTCGCATACGACGACGACCTAACTATCTGGGAGAACCAACAGGTATTTCCAAGAGCCTGGTTTGTCAGCAAGGCCAAAGTTCTAGATGACAATGGATTCAAAGCCGAATTCGAAAGCGGCAAGTTAGGCCTACGCGAGTTTGCCGTGGTCGATCCTAAGGACCAAGCACAAGTGGTAAGTCTCCTGACAGACCAAACAGCGCCCGCCATTTTTGCTCCAACGCCAGCGCAGATAACAAAGCTCACCGATACCGCTCAAGAGTTTGAACTTCAAAACAGCGCCCCCGGGATTCTTGTCATCAGTGACAACTTCGACGAGGGCTGGAGTGCTAAAATCGATGACCGCCCCGCCAAAATCCTCCGCGTAAACTTTAACATGCGCGGAATCGTTGTCCCCGCCGGGGCACACCGGGTAGTCTTGGAGTATGCGCCAAGTTTCTTAAGAAACGGACTTCTAATCTTGCTGACCGGGCTATTATTACTACTATTGAGCCTGTTCTTTATCCCCAAGTTTTATTCCCGCAACCCTTAGTTTGGACCCCAATCGCTATGAAAACTAAATCCCTTTTTGCCGCCTTGCTTATAACCCTCTTGCCCCAGATGGCTCATAGCGATGACAAGTTCCGAGTTGGAGTCATCCTTCCGCTTACTGGCCCACTTGCCGAATACGGCGTTGCTGAAAAAAACGGGATAGAGCTTGCCATCGCTGACAAACCGGAACTTTTCAACCACATTCAGTTCAGCTTTGAAGACTCGCGCTACGACCCCAAAACCGCCCTTTCGGCGTTTACAAATCTAAGAGCCCGATTTAACCCGCAGCTTGTTTATGATTGGGGCGCTGCCACCGGAACCGCACTCGCCCCCGTGGCTGAGGGGCAAAAGTTTCCATTACTCAGCATGGCGATTGACGGGAATGTCGCAAAGGACAAAAAATACGTAATCCGCTTTGGAAACCACGCCAAAGAATATATTGAAGCCATCGTGCCTTATCT
>CAYMWO010000249.1:0-3341 GCA_964393905.1 uncultured Bdellovibrionales bacterium
TGGCGAAAAGGGGGTTCGTGTTGGAGCCTTTGGCGGAGATTCTGCCGGAGTGGGCGCATCCGGTGTCGGGGGTGAGCGTGCGTGAGCTTCGGCTAGGCTTAATTGGCTGATTTACACCCTCTTCGCAATTCACTATCCTTGGTCTCAAATTATGAAAATCGCTTTCCTTGCTCGAAAATCTTTGCCGATTCATGCGCGGTCGCTTTTGGAGCGGCCGTTAGGCGGAACTGAGACTGGGGTTATTCGGTTGGCGGAGGTGTTGCAGTCGCGGGGGCATGAGGTGTTTGTCTTCACGGCGCATAATGCGCCGGGTGCACCTATTGCGGGGACGCCGACATATTTACCTTATACCCAGATACAGAGTGTGGCCGGTATTGAGGCTTTGGTGACCGTGCAGGAGTGGTGGCCGGTGATGTATGGAATCAAGGCGCGAAAGAAATTTTTTTGGACTGGGGACGGCCCCGAGCAGCACATAAATTTTGGGATGGGCGATAAGCGAGTTGTTGCGCAGTTGGATGGGCTACTTGCAGTTAGTGCTTGGCAGGCAAACGCACTTTGTGAGGCCAGCCTGTTCCCACGGGACAAGACCTTCATCATTGGAAACGGGGTGCATCTACCGGACTTCTCGGGTGCGGAGCCAAGGCAGAGAAAGCGGTTGATTTATACCTCTGCGCCGTATCGAGGGCTTCGGCTTATTCCTCCAATCTATGAAGAGCTTAAGAAATCCCACGCTGAGCTAGAACTACATGTTTTTTCAGGGATGAACATCTATGATCGGGACAAGCCCTATCAGGGTCCGCATCAGGCAGAGTTTCAGCGGTTGGTTCCCATTTTAAAGAAGTTGCCGGGGGTTTTTGTGCACGGGAATGTCCGGCAGGGGGAGCTCGCGCGCGAGCTGATGATGAGTTCGGTATTTATTTATCCTAATACTGTATTCGAGACCTGCTGCATCTCGGCGCTTGAGGCGCAAGCGGCGGGCTGTCCCCCGGTGGTGTCGGAGAATTCGGCGTTGCCTGAGACAGTGGGCGATGCTGGTTTTCTAATTCCGGGCCAGCCGGGGAGCCCAGAATATAATCAACGGTTTATCGACGGGGTAGACTCCCTGCTTAGTGACAACTCCTTGTGGGGCAAGTTATCCGCGCGCGGCAAAGCGCGCATTGCTCAGGATTATACCTGGACGCGAGTGGCGGAGAGGTTTGAAGCGCTGCTATAGTGGTAGCCCGTTGAGTCAGCGAAAGGTAATCTTCTTATGACCACCCTCAATCTATCAATCTTAGAAGCCGCAATCGGAGCGCCGCCGCCGTGGATAGTTGGTATTCTAAATGTAACGCCAAACTCCTTTAGCGACGGCGGGAAGTTTCTTTCGCCGGAGGCTGCAATTAAGCAGGCCTATCGGCTAAGAAAGGAAGGTGCGCATATTATTGATATCGGCGGGGTCTCAACCGGCTTTGGCACTAATCCTGTCACCGCCCTGGTTGAGATTGAAAGGGTTTCTCCTGTCGTGCGCGCGCTAAGCTCCTCAATGTTTGTCTCGATAGACACGTACAATGCTCAAACCGCACGCCGGGCGTTGGAGCTGGGCGCAAAGATGGTAAACGACGTTTCGGCCCTTAGAGCCGACCCCTTAATGGCCCAGACCATTTGCGAGTTCAAAGCCTTCGCCGTGCTGATGTTTAGCAAAGAACAAGCCGATTTCGCGCATGTAACTTCCACCCCCAAAGAGTATCAGGAACTAATCCCAGAAATTGCTGAGTTCCTAAAATCCCGCATCGATTTTGCGCTCTCCCAAGGGCTAACCAAAGAGCAACTAATTCTAGACCCCGGCATGGGCAAGTTTATCAGCCTAGACGACAACCGCTCCTGGGAACTAATTCGAGACTTCAAAAAACTAACCGCCAACATTCCCAACCTTCCCCTAATGGTAGGCACCTCCCGCAAAGGCTTCCTCGGTGGCCAACTAGAAGAACGCGACCCAGCCTCCGCCCTAACCGCCACCATCCTATCTCAAAAAGGCGCCCACCTAATCCGCACCCACAACCCCCGCCTAACCAAAGAATTCCTAACCATCACCAAAACCTGCCAATAACCCCCCCCCAATTTAAGGTTCCACATACTTTCCCAAAAATTCGCATACTTCACTCCCAATTCGGCCTAACGTTTCCCCCTCCAACCCTCCGACCAGCATTTTTCGCCCAAAATCAGTCCCTCGAATGGCTAATATGCCCACTATCAATCTATGAAATAGGGCAAAATTTGATTGATTGAACGAGCCTTCCCGTTACCGCACTAGCAGTAATTGGTTTGGCACGATAAACGGCGACTCTGAACTGTGTCAGAGCAGGTAAAGTAGCGGAGGCTTGATTGTATGCGGAGGAAACTCAGTATGCAGGTCTCCCGATCTAAACCGTATTGAAGCGTCTTTGTAATCAGCCCACTTGGGGAAATACTCATCCATAAAGCACTGCTTCGCATCGAGGCTCTTTGTATAGCAAAGTGGACGAGGGGACCGTTTTACATTTTGTGGCACCTGGTAAGGACTTTGGTCCAACACCTTCTGCCTTCCCATAAATTTCTTACCAGACTTTAAGCGCTCAGCTTTTAGGCTATCTGCCCGACTATCTATTAGGAGCTTAACCCTATTAGTGCGCTGTCTTGAAGTGAGAGACTCAAACTGCGGGAGTGGGGTAAGTGTGATGAAATGACTGGTTTGGTAGTCCTCAAGTCGCACTGCTTCTTTAGTTCTTTTCGCCTTTCTTACTGCCGCTGAATACTCGGTGTAATGAGTGAAATGATATTTCATCGGCTTCTCTGACAGGGACTGCCAATAGGAGCTAAGTCCTGGCCATTCACTGGGGTGGGACACCAAGCCGTGATGCGTGGCGTTGGTTGTAATGTATAGGAACGCCTCGGTGGCATCAGCCACCTCTATTACTATCTGGTCACGGTAACGGGTGCCCCAGAAGTGCCCGCGCCTGTGGATAAAAGTGTTTACCCGCTTCGCTACCTCCCGATTAATTGCTTGAGCAAATTCCCAAAGTTGCGCCTTCGGCGCTCGGCAGAGCATGTGGTAGTGGTTGCTAAGGAAGTTATAGGCATAAAGCTCTATACCCATCTCCTCTTGATACTTGGCTACAATTCCACCAAGTAGCGACTCTAGCCCCCGGCCGGGGCGGAGGAAGAGTGTGGCGTTTTCGGTCCTAATCGTAACTAGGTGAAATTTCGAAGGATCTGTGTCTCTGATCTCGCGTCCCATGGCTTTTACTCCTTAGTGTGGCCTCTTTATGGTGTTTTCGGCCAAATGATCGCGGCTGTCGCAGGATCGAGAGTCGAAAAGAAAAAAA
>CAYMWO010000250.1:0-3335 GCA_964393905.1 uncultured Bdellovibrionales bacterium
GCCTCCACTGAGCCGAAGAGTGAGTCGAAGAGTGACTCGAAGCGCGAGCCGGGGTTTACCAAGAGCTTGGCTCTCGTCTACTGGCCGGGGAGTCCAGCGCGGACGGGTTTTTTGCACTGTTTGAGAAAATTCTTTACGATAGCGACCCGATGTCAGGAACCTGAGGACGTAAGCTGAAAGCGCTAAATAACAAATTAATTCTCAATACCCGCCCGGCACACCAGGCTGCGGCTCTCACTGATCTTCTTCGACTGCAGGGTGCTAAGGTAATCGAGATTCCATTATTACAGATTTCAGCACCTCAAAATTGGGCCCCAATTGAAGCGGCGCTGAAACAGCTCGGTGAGAGAGATTGGTTTGTCTTTACCAGTGCCAATGCGCCGTTACAGCTCTCCCGGTTTATTAAGGAGAGTCTAGGAGCGAGCTTTGATATTGAAACGGTCCCCGTTGCGGCTATCTCCGAGGAGACGGCCCGCGTGGCGGCGGAGTGTGGGTTTAATCTGAGCTTTGTCGGTAAGGCCGGTTTTGGAAGCGGGTTTGCCGAAGAGTTTGCCCAGTTTCTAAGGAACCCTCGCATTCTCGGGAAGGGTGTGGGAAACGTGTTTCATATGCGTGGTAGCTCGGCGTCTTTAGAGTTTGAGGAACGGCTGAAAGCAACCGAGTTTTTAGTTTGCGGATTGACGGTTTACGAGTCCGTTCCGCTTTCACTTCGCCCCGAGGCCCTTGCGGGTTTAATGGAGACACTAGGAGAGGTCGCATTAATAGTGCTAACGAGCCCGCTCAGTGCAAGAGCGCTTAATGCAGAGCTCAGTCAGAGTCGTGAACTACTCCGCACAATTCCAATAGCCGTTATCGGCCCCAAGACCGCCGAAGAGGCTAAAGAGCTGGGGTTACGGTTGGAAGTCATCTCCGATGAGCCATCCGTCGAATCGTTGGTCTCAGGTATCGTGCAGTATTTTGGCCCAGGCAATGAGCCACTCTCATTACAGACCGAACAGATTATCTAGTAAGGGCGCTGTTGTTAAAGGAGAAATAGATTATGAGCTTTCCAATAAGTCGACCGCGCAGACTGAGACAGAATGCAGCAATAAGGGCTCTGGTGCGGGAGACCAAGCTGGGAGTGGAGGATCTAATTGCCCCACTATTTGTCGTCCCCGGTCGGGGGGTGAAGAAACCTATCTCCTCACTAGTTGGTCAGTTCCATTTTAGTGCAGATACAGTTGTAGAAGAGGCGCATGCCTTAAGGCAGTTGGGGATTAATGCCGTACTTCTTTTTGGCATCCCGCCCGAGAAGGACGAAATTGGCGCCTGCTCTTATGATGACGAGGGAGTTGTGCAGCAGGCGTTACGTGGGATAAAGCGCGAAGTGCCTGGGCTTTCTCTGATTGCGGACCTATGTTTCTGTGAATATACCTCGCATGGGCATTGCGGAGTTGTCGTTGGAGAGGATGTCGATAACGACCTGACTCTAATTGAGACCGGCAAGCAGGCCTTGTCGCTGGCAAACGCCGGGGCAGATATTATCGCTCCTTCAGGAATGATGGATGGAGTGGTCGGGACTATTCGCGAGAGCCTAGATGAGGCGAACCTAAAGAACACCATGATCATGAGCTACTCGGCTAAATACGCCTCGGCTTATTACGGACCGTTTCGCGAGGCGGTGGACTCAACTCCTAGCTTTGGCGACCGGCGTACTTATCAGATGGACCCAGCAAATAGTCACGAGGCGATGCGGGAGATTGAACTCGATATCCAGGAGGGCGCCGATATTGTGATGGTAAAGCCTGCGCTGGCGTATTTGGATATTATCTACCGCGCTAAGGAAATTTTCCCCGTGCCACTTGCGGCCTATAACGTAAGCGGCGAGTTCGCGATGATTCGCGCTGCGGCAAAGTTGGGGCTCATCGATGAGCAACGCATAATCCACGAAACGTTGACCTCCATTAAACGGGCAGGAGCGGATATGATCATCACCTATTTCGCGAAAGAAATTGCGGCGACACTCTAGCTTCTCTGGGCGCTATTAGCGCTGTGGCAATTTGCCTCACGAGAAGCAAATTGCCACAAACCCTCACACTCTAACCCCTTAAAATAACTTCTGTTTGTTGGCGAGCAGCGCATGGCATGGCCTTGCAATGTATTGGCCCGCCACCGCTAACTCGCCCTGCGGGTTCGGTGCCATCAAACACGGAGGCAGTGTGAACGAAAACTTAAAGAGGCTTTCGCCTGAGAGAGTTGAACTTGTAGCCAGCTATGTAAACTTTGCTCGCAAACTTGCAAGGCAGTTCCACAAGGAGCGGCACAACTGTGAGTTTGGTCTTGATGACTACGAAGGGGAGGCGCTACTTGGGCTTTGTGATGCGGCGCGGCGCTTTGATGAGAAGAAGGGAATTAACTTTAGAACATTTGCCTATTTTCGTATCCGCGGTGCTATGTATGATCTTGTCCGCCGAGGTAGCTCCGTTAGCAGGCGCCATTTTGTGCGGATGACAACCGAGCGCGAGACCCTACCGTTTGCTCCCAAGTACCCAGAGTGGAGCACGAAAGCGAGTAAGAAAAATAAGAATAACGAAATTGTATCCGAATCCACAAAAAGTGCCCTCGACGACACTCCGCTACCCTATGTGTTTGCCAAAAATACTTCTGAACTGGCACAACTTGCGACAATCATTGAGGAGGCTGGAATCAAGTATCATCCCGGGGCCGAGGCTGATGGTGGCGATATTAGCTATCTTAATCAAAAGACGCCGGAAGTGCAGGTTGCAATGGCCAGCACGCGTAGGTATTTGAACCGGCTAATCGAGACCCTGCCCGAGCGCGAGAAAGAGATGATTGAGCGCCGCTATTATTCAGATGAGTCCTTCGAGGAGATTCGCGAAGGTAATCCAGACTTGTCGCGGAGTTGGGCCTCGCGAATTCACATGCGCGCGCTAGACCGACTTCGAGAGATGATGGTCGCCGAGAGTCAGCAATGTGTGCGGCGCTCAAAAGAAGCCGTAATTTAGGGTTTAACCCATGAAGCGAAACTCAAATCTGTTCTTCTCCCTGCTGATTCTCTTCGCTTTCTCCGGTTGCGAGGAGACTATCCTACATGACCTCGATGAGCTTAGAGCGAACCAGGTTCTGGTGGTGCTAAGCCGAGCGGGAATCTCTGCCGAGAAGAAGCGAGAGGGGGCGTTGTGGAATGTTGAGGTAAACAGTTCTGAGATTAGTTTGGCGCTCTCTACTTTAGAGGAGAGTCGGGTGCTTAAGCGGGAGTTAAGTCGCTTCGCCGAAAAAAGTTCAGGTTTAATGCCTAGTCGGGAGGAGCGCACTTACTTAGCTGAGCGTCAATT
>CAYMWO010000251.1:0-3314 GCA_964393905.1 uncultured Bdellovibrionales bacterium
GAAATTTAAGGGGGCTCCTACAGAAAAGAGCCCCCTTAAAAGGTAGAGGGATTACTGCTTATCAAGGACCAGTCTTGATTCCACCCCCTTAACCCCATCTGTCAATTGAGCAATTTGCACTGCACGGTCAATCTCTTTCTGCGTCTTTACGTATCCGCGAAGTTGAACCTGGCCCTTATTAACATCAACATTAATGTCGAGTCCCGAGACATCTGGATCGGCAAGGAGTTTGGATTTTATCGAGGTATGAATCACCTGATCGTCAATCGTTTGCCCCGCGGTTCGGTCATCCTGAGTAGCAACATAAGCCGCCTCACCGCCAGCTGCCCCAGCAGCGAGTAAACATCCAGAAAGTGAAAGAACACTGCAACCCGCTAACATAAGTGACAACAATGACTTTTTCATACGAACTCCAAAAATTTTAATAATGACCCACTCGGCCTCGATATAACCGCCCAAATCAAGCAGACAACTAACGAAGCGTCGAGATGATAACACCGTATATCCCTAACAGAAACACAGGCCTACTTAGTATGCGCGGCATCGTGCCTCCATCGTGAATCCAATCACAGCTCATCCATCTATTATCGTCCGAGCAGGCCTTGCGGTTTCCCATAATCGGCTGCGGGATCCACCTTGTCCCGTTAGAAAAAGTATCTGGAACCTTTTCAAAGTGGATTCTCTAGCTGACTACCGCGAAACAATTGCAGGGGTTTGGTCGACCTTAGCCTTGTGGTCTAACCAAAGTCAGAGAATAAAAGTGCTAACTGAAATTTGTTTTAACTCGGAGACTGAGCCAGGTAGATGGGAAGCGCTCAGAGCGGAATACCCAAAACACTGGTTACTAATCGAGGCCTTGCGGGCCCACTCACTGGGGGCGTGTCGGATATTAGATTTGGTGCGCTTAATTCAGGCATATACCTGCTCGCGCAGAGCCAGCATCGAGTTTTTATATCTTAACGAAAGAGATCCCCTGCGGGAAATATATATTGTGGATACGACACAGAAGCTTCGTCGTCATCTTTATGCCGCCCGTTCAGCGGCACCCCCGTTAAAATCCTCTATCAGCACGGCCTCCCACTCACCCTCGACTTCACGAGCTGTGGGTATTAGACCCAGTTCTTTACAGAAATCTCCCACTTCAGCCGCCAATAATCCTGAGAGCAGTAAAGTTCCGTGTGGGACAACGCTCTGTGCTATCCCGGACCAGTTTTCTAGCAGCTGAGACGAAATCATATTGGCCACGACAAAATCGAACCGCTTCGGCGCGTTTATCGCAGACTCAACTTTAAAGTCGATTTCTGGCAACCCGTTTCGTCGGGCATTTTGTCCCGCATTCTCCACAGCTGTATCATCGATATCGATTCCCAGCACCGGCGAAAAGCCGACCATTCCCCCATAAACCGCAAGGACTCCGGAGCCACAACCGATATCGAGAAGCGAGCCTAAGCTGGCTTTATGCGGATTGTTCTTAACCGCTTGCGCCATTAATTTGAGCGCCAGCCTAGTGGACTCATGCCCTCCGGTCCCGAACGAACTCGTAGTATCAATATAGAGCACCCGCTCGTCTGGCCGGGCAACGTACTCCTGCCAGCCGGGACAAATGACCAGTCCAGCAAATATCCGCTCCGGCTTCCAATTTTTCTTCCAACGCGTCTCCCAGTCGTCGTCTTCCTGCTCCTGGAGCTCAATGACAACTCGCGAAAAACTAGAAAAAGCTAAACGCACCTGAGCCTCAACGCGACGGGCCTGGTAGCGGTCCGAATAGTAAACCGTAAACTGCCGTTTAAGAGACTCGTTGGCTATCTCAGGCAGCTGTTCGCCCTCAACAAGTTCATCTTCGACAAAGGAGGTAATCCCCTCATCATAGAGCACTCCGAGGGCGCGATCGTAATCAATCGAGTCTATTGTAATAGTCAGCTTAAGCACGTTGCTATCAAGGGCTCTTAGGGTTTGACAATAGTGGCTTTTTCGCTATCTTCTCTCTCTCGGTCGACTTTCGATCAACAAACTCCTAGATAAAACTTAGCAGGATTCTACCAGTGAAAGGCGAGAAACGCGAAATATCCTCTAATGCCGCAACAGAGCTCTTGCGGACCACCTCGCTTAAGGATCTCTCGACTAGCATTTTTAAGGGGGATATTACCGAAGATGTTATTCGCTCCCTTCCGGCGCAAATCATCTATATGGTTATTCAGACCATCGGCATTGAGTCATCGGCGGACTTGATATCGGCCTGCGCCCCCTCTCAATACAAAGCATTTTTGGACTTCGAACTATGGAGTAAGGATCAGTTCGAAGAGGAGCGGTTCTGGCGCTGGCTACAGGCTACAGACGATCCGGCCTCTTTGGTTCCATTACATAGCTTCCTGAATGTCTTTGATAGAAAACTCCTAGCGCTGATATTTATGCGCTACGTAAGAGCCACAATTCTCGAACATCAGTCAGAGGCCCCTCCCGAACCTAATTGTTATACCCCCGATAACGGCTTTACTTGGATTTCAATTGAACTTGAGGACGCCGATAAATTTCGCATGCTCGGGAGATTACTGGCTTATATATTCCAAACGAACGCAGAGTTATTTTACCAGCTCATTTCATTACCGATGACCACAACTACAATTGAGCTTGAGGAAGAGGCATTTCAAGAAAAGGATAGGCGCTTGATGGACGAAGGCATTCCCGGTCATGCACATGCCGCTGAAACGAATTCCGCCATGGCAGAACAGACCGCCAAGGACCTTCTTCGCGCTAACCCATCTGCGGTCACCATAGAGGCACGGCGCAATATCGCCCCCGTAATTTACTCTGGCACAGGACTTCAACCCTTATCCAGCCTCATTGCGGAGCTTCAAGCTTCACCGGACAAAACTCCGTTTGAAAACTTCGAGGCTGAACTAAGTCTGTTGGCGAATGCGGCGATTACCTATTTTGGCGTCCCACTTAACGAGGGGCACGATGTCCAGTTCTTGCTCTCTCAGGTTCGAGGCGCCTTAAATATCGGCATTGAGCGAGCGTTAACTCTTGAGCCTCTGGGGCTGCCTGAAATATACGAAAGGCTTTCTGCTCAGGGTATTTATCGACTAGGATTAGGGGAGTTAAAACGACTGGTTTCCAAGGCGCGACTTGTCAGCAATAATAACTCCAAGACAGATCTCGGGGCTCTAGAGACCGCTGTGCTCGAAGCCGCGCAGAGCTTTCTTCCGGAATTCCCCGGGGCGTTTTTGGATGCCAAAGTTGACGAGCCGCATGATGCTCGAAGGAACATTACACGCAAACCGTTTGAGCATCTGTCTGAGGTGGTCGCAATTGAG
>CAYMWO010000252.1:0-3233 GCA_964393905.1 uncultured Bdellovibrionales bacterium
AGAAGAGTTTCTGGTTTTACTACCCTTTGATATCTGATGATTCGCCAAGTCGACTTACCATTCAGGGTTTCTTGGCAAGAAACCGGTTTAAAGCCCCAGAGAAGAAATAGGCAAAGGCTAAAACGCGGCGGCTCAATCGCATTATCAACTTCGACTGGCCCCCAGATCTCGTTCGTTCGTTCATTTAGTTTCTGAAAACTCTCAACATGAAAAGCGAGATAGATTTTGCAATATCTTGATGAACCCCCTGGCGGCCTACCTTTAATAAGCTCTCGCTGACCTCAACCACTCCAGTAACAGTCAGCGCAGTTTCAATCCCCAACTCTAATAGAACCCGATCCGTCACAGAGTTATTATACCCTCCGGGATAGCAGAAAACCCTCGAACTCTTTTCACCTAAATGACTCTTTAGAGCATTTAGGGACTGAGTTAATTCATTTTTAATTTCATCAACGGAGAGCTCCGTCAGGTATTGATGATTATGGGTATGGCTGCCAAAGGTAATATCATTTTCTGCCATCTCAGTGACCTCTTTCCAACTCAAAAACGAACGCGGAGGTTTTGTTCGGTCTGTGAGAGCGGCAAGCTCTGCGAGAACGCTATCGCGGCTCTTTGGCGGGAGGGCTTTTAGCAGCTCAACGGACTTATCGCAGGCAGTTACAATGGAGTTGTTGTGTAGCAGGTCGAGAATTAATTTCACGAAATCTGAAATCGATTCCCTTTCGGGTGAATATTCCTTCAGCGCCGTTACCCTCAGCGCAAGTTCATCGGTCCAAAATGCCTTCTCGGTATCAATAAAGCCGGTTGCGAGAAACACGGTGGCTGGGAGTTTATGGTCTTTCAGAATGGGCAGGGCGAACTGGTAATTGTCGGCCCAGCCGTCATCGAAGGTTATCGCGACGGTCTTGGGGGGTATTTTTGCTTTGCTCTTAATTAGCGAAACGAGCTCATTCAATGTCACAACGTTACAGTGACTCGCTAGGTAGTCGCAATGCATGCGGAAGGTTTCGGGTCTGACAAACATTCCTGGTTGTATTGGGTAGGGGATTTCTTCGGGGTTAATGACCCTGTGATACATCAGAATCGTCCACGGTGGATTCTTTCGCCTTGCGAGCAGGTTTAATATCCCTGTTTGATACAGGGTGTTGGCATAGGTTTTTCGCAGAGTGAGCTTAATGCGGTCTAGCGGACCGGGGAGATAATGGGCGTTATTCGGATATGTAGCGTTCAAAAATAGCTTTTAGCTTTTCCGGGAACGACTGGACTTTGAAGCCAAAGCCGGTGTTCTCGATAAATACATTTTTAGTCCAGGCGGTGTGTACGGTTTTGCCGCCGACCTTTATTTCATAGTTAAATACTACTGAGGAGCGCTTAAGATCGCTAGTGGTAAGTAGAACCTCTAATGGCTGTCCATAAAGGATAGGCGAGGGGAATGTTTGGTGCGATTCTACTATCGCTAAATGTTGTGAGTTCTCAACGAGCTGGCTATAGGGGAGTTTGTTCTCGGAGAGGAGTCCCTCACGGGCCATCTCGTATAGATGAAAATAGTTCGCGTGATAAAGAACCCCGCCAAGGTCGAATTCACCGAGGCGCAGGTTCTCTATTTTGAGCGTATAGGCCAAAGTTAGTAAATCTTCTGATCCACATCCCAGGCTTCTAGGTACTGGCTGATATACTGCAAGAACTGCCCACCTAGAGACCCGTCGATAACGCGATGGTCGTAAGAGAGGGTCAGAATCACAATATCCCGAATTGCAATTGCATCGTTTACAACTACGACGCGTTTCTTAATTGCACCGATACCCAAAATCGCAAGCTGCGGTTGATTGATAATCGGGCATCCCATGATGTTTCCGAACATGCCGGGGTTCGTTACGGTAAAAGTTCCACCCTGAGTGTCGTCGGGGGTGAGCTTCTTAGTTCGTGCCCGAGTTGCGATATCCGTCAGCGCGCGCGCTAAGCCGACAAGGTTTAACTGATCGGCGTTTCTAATAACCGGAACAATCAAGCCCTTAGTCCCAAGTGCGACGGCACAGCCGAGATTGATATTCTTTTTTAGAATTAACTTGTCGCCATCAATCGAGGCGTTAATCTGTGGGAATTGCACTAACGCTCGGGTTACAGCCTCCAAGAAAAATGGCGTGAAGCTTAGCTTAAAACCCTCGCGGGAGTTAAACGCACCTTGGTTCCTTTCACGGAATTTAGCGATGTTTGAGACATCGACTTCGGCCATTGAATAGACGTGCGCGCTTGTCGCCTTGGAGCGCACCATGTGCTCGGCGATAAGTTTCCGCATGTTATCAAACGGCTCTACGCGTGTGCCGTCCTCGCCGTATTCAGGGCGTGGAGTTGCGGGAGCGATGTCTGCAGGGCGCGCTCCCTTGGAGGAAGTGCCATTTGAATAATTCTGACTAGGGGCAGGTCCCGAACCGCGGTGCTCGATATATGCCATCAAATCATTCTTGGTCAGTCGTCCGTGTGAACCAGAGCCGGAAATGCTGGAGAGTTCATTAACGGAAATGCCGTGCTGTTGAGCGAGGCTTCTGACAAGCGGAGAATAGAATCGGTCGTTTACCTCAGTAGGAATAAAAGACGCCTTCGGCGCTTCATAGCTCTGCTGTGGCGCTGCCATAGCGGGAGCCGGGGCAGGTGTAGGCTTTGCAGCTGGAGCAGCTTTCGCAGCCGGTGCCTCTTTAGCCGCAGCCTTTGGTGCTTCCGCTTTCGGTGCCGCCGCTGCCGCACCCTTTTCAGTTTCAATAATTGCGATTACACTTTTTACCGGAACGGTCTCTCCGACCTTCGCGCGCAACTCAATAATTGTTCCTGTAGCAGGAGCGGGGATTTCAGAGTCGACTTTGTCGGTGGAGATCTCAAGGATGGTCTCGTCCTTCTTCACCTCATCCCCAACACCCTTCAGCCACTTAAGGACAGTAGCCTCAGCAATCGACTCGCCCATCTGAGGCATGATCATTTCCATCTTCATATCCAGGATTTCCTCTATAAAATACCGGTTTAAGGCGCGTCATTCTATCAGGGGAATTGGTATACACGCAATCGGGGACCGGGCAGGGGCATAAAGGGATAAGAGGCTCGAATTTCTTAAATATAGTGTCTTTCGGAGTGTAGTCGCGGCGGCGGTGGTTAGGCCCTGGTGGGAGGGGGCCGAACGAGACCGCTCTCGCGCTATTGGCGCCCGCCTGCTCGCTCCGACACTTTTCTTGCTGTTTGCGGAC
>CAYMWO010000253.1:0-3197 GCA_964393905.1 uncultured Bdellovibrionales bacterium
GCCGGCGGGCCCGCTGCTCTGCATCTTCGCCGTGCGCGGTATTGTCCACAGCATCGAGCGTACCATGGGCTGGCTGCACGTCGCGACCGGACGCGCCGACCGCTGGATGCGCTGGGGCGTCTACAGCGTCGTCGTCCAGTTGCTTGCGCTCGCGGCCGGACTCCCGTTCGGCGTCACCGGCGTCGCCACGGCCTATGCGATTGCGACGTTCGGCCTGTTCGTGCCGGCATTGATCTATTCGGGCCGTCCGGTCGACATCCACGGCAGCGATGTGCTGCGCGCTGTCGGCCCCCAGACCATCGGCGGGCTGATTGCAGTGGCGGCCGGCTTCCTGGTGGAGTTCGAATTCCTTGCCGATGTTTCGCCGTTCCTGCGCATTCTCGTTTCCGGAATAGTTTGCCTTTTGACCTATCTCGCCGTGGTCGCAGGACTCTTCAGGATCACCGCCCCTCTCCAACTCGCATTTTCGGTGCTGCATGACATTCGTGGATTTAGGACGCCGGCCGGTTCCCGACCGTAAGACCTGGGAGGCGCCGATGCAGCGTCTCGAAAAATTCCTTGTCCGGCGCGATTCCCGCCGGCCGCGGCGTCTATCTGTTGAGCTTCCTGCCGGAGTCCGATGTCACCCGCATCGTCGACTACTCCGCCGGCATCAGCGGGGCCTGGAGCGCGGTGTCGCGCTTCGCGCTCGGTTTTGCAATCGCAGCGGTCTTCCGCATCATCGCCCGCGGCCGTGACCAGGTCTGGATTGCGCTGGCGCTGTTCGTTGCGCTGCTGATCGCCTTGCGCGTCGGCCCGGCGCTGCTGCGCGCCGTGCTGCCCTTCACAGCGGAAACCAAGGCCATCTGGTTCCAGCGCCGCCAGATCGCCAAGCAGCATGACAGCTATCAATGGCAGAAATTGTTCTGGATCGGATTGGGCTTGCTGGCGTTTGCCGCGGTCGGTGGCGGTCTGCAAACCGGCGAGCAGATGATCGCAGGCTTTTGCCTGATCGGCGGCGCGCGGCCGGCCTCTGGCTCTGGCGGCGCAGCAAGAGCGGCGTCGAGATCGCCTGACGAGACCTTAGGACTTCGCGGCCGAGGCCGGCAGTTCGCGGCATTCGGAATAAACCGACCCATCCTGCAGATCGGACCGCTCCAGGCAGTGCGCGGTATCGCTGATCGTTCCCGCGACGCTGAAATCATAGGCCTGGTTCTTGAACATCATCACGTAGCGCCCCGGCGACAGCGTGAAGTGCGGATCGGCGGGCCGGATCAGGATCATTTCCTTGTTGGCGGCAACCGGCGCGATGCGCAGGTCGATGGCGCCGCCCCGCACCGCCCAGCTTTCCTGCGCCGGGATCGCCTTCGGTTTGCCGCCGACGAAGGTGGAGGCCCGCATGACTTTGGCGAACACGCGCACCGAGGCGTTTTCGGGAACGCTGTTGGCGAGTTCACGGTGATACACGACGAACAGCGGCGTCCCGTTGGTGACCGGCGCCGGTTCGGGCTTTGTAATGGCGCTGGAAATCGCGACGCGCGCGTCGGGAATGCGGATCGGCAGCGATTCGAGCGCCGTCAGTTGTCCCCCATCGCCGACCGCGTAGACGCCGTAAGTGTCCGGCATCTCGAAAGGGTAGAGCGCAGAGGTCCGATCGGCCGCGGAGGCGAGCTGCGTCTGTCCTGGCTTCGCGGCGATCGCTTCCGTTGCAGGCGATGCGCTATCGGCAAACAGCCGCGATGCCTTCAACGGCTCAAATGCCAGCAAGGGCAGCTTGCCCTGCAGCGTGATTGCGATCGCGGCCGTGCCCGCCAGCATCAGCGCGGCAAACAGTGCGGCTTTGG
This sequence comes from uncultured Bdellovibrionales bacterium, assembly GCA_964393905.1. Classification (GTDB taxonomy): domain Bacteria; phylum Bdellovibrionota_C; class UBA2361; order SZUA-149; family CAYMWO01; genus CAYMWO01. The sequence goes on from CAYMWO010000253.1 coordinate 1,824, forward strand.
CAACAAGGCCGAGGCGACGCTTCCTGCCGGGCTTGGCGGCATCTTTCGTCTTGGCAGTGGTCTTGACGGCAACCTTTGCGGCGAGGGCGTTGGGCTTGGCCGAGGTTTTCGTCTTGACCGGTTGGGTCTGCACAACGTCATCGCCGATGGCCAGCAGCGGCCATTGTTCGCGCGTAGGTGCAGCAAGGATCGCCGGCTCAGCGCTTCCGTGCCGGCGCGGCTGCTCCACAATTTGGTGCCGCCTGCCTGCCGGAATGCGCTGCTTCTGCTTGAGAAGTTCCTCAACGCGAATGACGGGCGCTTGCGTGGCATTGGATCGCGGTTCGCGGACCGGGTGCCTTTTTGAGCCAGCCGCCCGGTCAAGGTTCGACATTGCGTCGTGTGCTGAACTCCCGGCACTTTGATGCCGCAAGGCCGCGAGATCGCGGGCAACATCCATCACCTCGGCGCGGATGCGCGCCAGTTCGGCTTGCTGGTGCTGTTTCTCGTCAGCATCGCACGATGCGGCAATCAGCGCATTGAGCACCTGACTGCGAAATTCGGAGTCAGCTGAATAGGCCGGAAGAGCCCATGCGGGATGCCGTTCGTCGGTGCCCGGCAAAGGCGCGCGCGCCTGGAGGGCAGGGCGGTGCCGCCCCGGCGCCGGTCGGGGCGGGGCGGGCCTCAATTGGGGAGCTTCTGCTCCGTTCCTGCGTTGGCCGGTACTCGACAAACTGCGCTTCACAATACACCTCAGCCCACTTACTGCCTTAACTCGTTGCCGGCACCCGAGGACCTGAAGCCAAGATCAAGCAATCTGAAGAATCGGGGCAGCTGAAAGACCGGATCTCGCTGCCCAAGAGACCATGAATTCGTTAACCATGTCTTTCGTCACTTCATTAACGATGCAACCGAGGCCAGCTCAGCTCGATTGGCACAAACGGGTTTTAGGGGAACGGAGTCATCGACTTTAGGTCGGAGTCTGCTCGCGCTCCGTCACAGTATCCGAGTTCTCGAAATTACCACGGCTCGATCGCTCGACCGAGTTGACGTTGCGGCCCAAAGGGCTCTTGCATGCTCCATCGGTGAAATCTTCAAATTTGCCCACCATGCGAGCTCATTTCCGGTTTTATGCAGCTGCACATGGTGATCCCGGCACAGCGGCACGGTGAATTCGTCACTCACTTTACGCCCTAGAGCTCGAGGCTGAGCAAATTTCAGATGGTGAGCGTCGCAAGGCGTTCGTTGGCAAACCAAACAGGGTTGAGACGCTACAAAAATTAGATGAGCCTTGTTGCGGTGCCGGATCGTTTTGCAGAGCGGCATAACCGCACGCGCGCTTACTTGGGTTGAGGCAGGTATGCGAGTCGTGGTCGTGGATCGTATAGGCGCATC
>CAYMWO010000254.1:0-3195 GCA_964393905.1 uncultured Bdellovibrionales bacterium
TTGAACGAATCGCTAGATCGCTTTCTTGATAAAGAATTTTTGGCGCACCCGGCTCCGAACTCTTTGCCACAATCTCGTACCAGAGCTCTAACAACCCATCTAGATCGCTCTGAAGTTCTTCGCTGGTTTTATTGATTCCCGCAGTGCGAACAATTACCCCCATACCAGCAGGAATTTTTAGTTTTTGCACCGCTTGCTTTAGGCGATATCGTTGAGATTCGTCGTTTATTTTTCGCGAGACCCCTCCACGTTGGCTTCCTACCATTAAGACCAAATACCTTCCCGGCATTGACAAGTTAGTAGTGAGCGTTGCTCCTTTTGCATCTCGCTCATCTTTTACAACTTGAACGACTAACTCCTGTCCTCCGCGGAGAACGTCCTGAATCATTGGTCGAGGAATTCTTCCATTCGTGTTTTCCGGGGGCCAGTTATTAAAATAACTAGGGTGAATATCGTTGATCTGTAAAAATCCATTTCGGGTGGAGCCAATATCTAAAAACGCCGCCTGTAAACTAGGCTCCACTCGGGTGATGCTGGCCTTATAAATATTTCCACGAAGTTGAACTTGACCGGCCCACTCAACATCAAGTTCGAGTAATCGATCGTCGTCAGCAATAGCAACTCTACATTCTTCGGGATGGATAGCGTTTATCAGCATTCTACGGGTCATGACGTGCTCCTCAAAAACTTTGAAACACGCGACAAATAGGCGGGATTAAACTGCGAGAAACCTAACGAAAAAGCGCGATGCTATGCAGCCATTAATGGCCACCTAGTTCTCTTAGGGGTTTTCCCCTTGGATTTCGAACGCGATATTCGTCAAAACAGTTCCTTCAAAATTCATTTTCCCAAATAGGGAATATTGGCAGTATATTAAACACCCAGAAGTGCAGGGAAGCGTAAGGATAGAGAACGAGGTAACTCGACTACAGGCAAGCAGCTCAACCTTTCGGATGCTGGCCGGTATGATGGTTTAATGTTTTTCGAATGTGTAAGGGCAGAGCCGCTAAGCACCCTGCTTGCGTCAACAACTCCCTTCTAAAGATCGACAAACTTTCCATCCCGTTAAAATCTATTCTCGGAAAATCCTTTAGGCCTCCTGCACAGCTTTAATGTCGCTGTCTCCGGTTAAGTTCCTAAATTCTCCATTACTAAAACGTTTCTAATAGGTCGGCAGGGAAAACCCTTTTAGCCGGCCCTCAAATTCCAAAAATCAACATTTAGTCTCCGTTCTAACTCTCAGTTGTTAACTGAGTATCCGCTCGGGAGACGTGCTTAATCTCCAGGCAACAACCCTAGGTCAAGCATCCACTGTTCGGCCCCCGATTATAGCCAATGGGGGGCTTATTCACAATCCAAGAGCATCGATAATCTTTCGATGCGCCTTTTGTAACTATGAATTCTTTAAAATTTCCGGTATGCTGCAATACCCGTGGGTTTGGACCGGGATTGTTGTTTTTTAGATGGGGTTGTCAATTTTCTAAGAGGCTATGAACGTGTGGCAGCGTTAGGGTTGATCCGATTCAAATTAGTTGTTTCACGAGGTCAAACAGCTGGTTCTGTCTTTCCGTTGAAAGAGGGAAGAAACATGGTGGGGAGGCGCGATCCTGATTTCCAACCTGAGGTTGATTTGGAAGATCACGATCCGGAGGCCAAGGTTTCGCGACGCCATGCCGTTGTTGAGGTCCATGGCGAGGCCTTAACCCTGGAGGATGCTGGCAGTATGAACGGAACTTTTGTTAATAAGGGTGCCCGGCTCGAAGCAGGCCAGAAACACCGTCTATCCATTGGTGATGAGATAGTAATTGGGAAGACCTTTCTGCGTCTTGAGTCCTAACCCAGCGTAGGAAATTTGATTAATTTCCTACTGGGGTGGGAATTGGCCTTGGTAGTTTCCCCCAGTTTGAGTCAATACAGTACCCAAATATTTTCTCAGCATAGAGGTTGAAAAGAGGAGCTTCCGGAAGAATCCCAGATAGTGCCTGGGTTGTTCCAGAGGTGTCAAACCGCGGATTCCTAAGCATGTAGGGGATAAATGGAAGGGCCTGCGAAAATATTGCAAAACGCCTCAGGAATATCTTCTCAATGCTTTTTTCTACACTTTTAATTCCCGCGCATGCAGCAACTAGAGAGGAATGAGCAAGTGCGGCCATCTCTGGCGGGATCAGATGTGGGGTATAGAACATCCGACGCCTGTATATCTGGAAGGTTGAAATAATAAAATTAAGTATTTCTAATGGACTTGATTCCCTTCCCACTCCCGCACATAGGTGGAAGGATTTTCCCTCTGCATCTGGAAGCTGATAAAGAGCACAAATAGCGTCCGCAACAAAATCAATGGGCACAATGTCAAATGGGGCATTGGGCTTAGCCGGGAGGGCTTTAAGCAACCCCTTGGCTAAAAACCTTGCAGGTATATAGAGAACATTAAAAGCCGAGGTGTGCCCCGTGACACTATCGCCGACAATGACACTAGGTCTGTAAATTGTTGGAATAATCCGAGCATCAATTCCTCGAAGAAGAATTTCAGCTTCAGCTTTACTCTGTTCGTAATAGTTGCGAAATGAGGATCCAAGCGCTGTAGGGCCAACAGTGTTCTCAGTATCTCCCGCTACGTAAGCCGTGGATATATGATGGAGTCTCACAGGATTTCGACCGGCGGACACTCCAGCCTCAGCAAATTCTATTACTCGCTTTGTCCCTGTCACATTTGTGTGTCGCGCATCGGCGAGACTTTGGTTTAAGGCAGTACTTGCGGCACAGTGAAATATTGTGTTTACACGAGATGCGAGTTGCCGAAATTCACCATCCCCAAGACCGAAGTTTTTTTCAGTTAACTCACCAGAGACAATCTCTATTCTGGAGGACCAATTCGCCGCTCTTGTCTCGGGAAAAGCTGTGCTAAGGACCTGCCTAGCTCGGTTCTCGGCTGATTCACGACCGCTGGGCCTAACAAGCAGAAGCAACCTAGTCTGAGGGTCACGCTGAAGTAGACGCTGTGAGAGCGCCGTGCCCAAAAAACCGGTTCCTCCAGTTATTAGAATCATTTCAAAAAACTTTCAAATAGTGCATTAAGCCAGTGTTCAAAATCAAAATTTTGAGCACCAGGGGATTATAGAACAATTTCTATATATAAAGAATAGGCGAACGAATGCGTCAATGAAATGGCTAAAATTCGTTGGATAGTGCGCTGCC
>CAYMWO010000255.1:0-3186 GCA_964393905.1 uncultured Bdellovibrionales bacterium
CACCGTGAAAAACTGCCTGCAGATTTAAGCGAGTGAAAAGTTTACTTAGGAGGCTACTTAGGAGGCTGGCACTTGAATACGAATACAATACGAATACGCTTGACCACGCCCTAACTACAGCAACAGAGAGTGGCCCAACTCCCTTTAGAACCGATAATTCGAGCGCTTCACACTATACCCACGGCGACGTTGGTCAACTGCGCCGCTATAGACCTGTGAGGCCTTGTTATAGAGTGAGTCGATACTTTCGAAGTTGCCTTTTGAGATATTCCCTTGTAGCTGCTTGAACTTCGTTTGGGCTTCCGTCGCCACACGCTCTCCCACCTGGACAACGGTCAGGTTACCCATCTGTTCCTTAAACTCAGTCAAAGCGGTATCCGCCCCGAGTAGAACTAGGCAACCTAATGTGACAATAAATAAGACTTTGAAGAGCCCGAAAACTACGAAGAAGAACAACTTAAAGATAAACACTGCTTAAAACCTTCTTGGCCGAGGATAAACTGCTAAAACCCCAGTACAAGATCAAATGTTCCGGCCTATGGAACTACTAAGACCTGGACCGCTAGAAATAAGCGGATACTACTTAACCGTGTAATCGGTAAGCTGGCAGGTATTTCTTTAGTGCATTTTTCGGTGGCCAATAGCCCTGAATTTTCCGCTTCTTAGCGCTAAAGTTAATGCATTAGAGAAGAGCCTATGCTAGCACTCGCAATAATTAAGATGAACACGCATAAAAAGTCCAACGCCAACCTTGGGTTTGTTATTAGCCTGGCAGTTAGCGGTGCCATAATCGGGTATCTATTCTGGCAGCTGGATTGGCAAACATTTCTCGCCCAGTTGCAACGCGTCCAGCCTGTTTACCTCCTGGGCATACTCGTGCTCGAGATCCTCTGCTTCTATTTTCGCGCCATACGTTGGCGGTATCTATTACCGACAGGACTGCCTGTCCGAACATCAAGCCTCTTTGAAGCATTAATGATTGGGTTTTTAGGGACCTTTCTTTTACCATTACGTGCTGGAGAGTTTATTCGGCCCTGGGTCTTAAGCCGCACAGACAACCTCCCCTTCTCCACCTGCTTCGCTAGTGTTGTGACCGAACGAGCCTTTGATGTCTTAGCTCTTCTGGCTCTACTCGGACTCTCTTTATCGCATATAGACGTGGTTCCACACTGGGTAAGTGTGGGTGCGAAAGCCCTAGCAATGGTGGCCCTCGCGGTCACCGTGCTTATGTTAGTGAGCTATTTAAAGCCAAATTTAATCCTCGGGCTTGGTAATAAAACCATTAGCATCTTGCTCGAAAAGCGTAGCCCAGAGCTCTGCGAGAAGCTTTCCCGAATGCTCTCCGAGTTTATCACCGGACTGCGAGCCATCTCTAGCCTCTACGAGCTGCTGATGGTGCTGGTGCTATCCTTTGTCGTCTGGCTTGAAATATCGATGATGTATCAGGTCGGGATGTGGGCCTTTGGGGAGACGCCCTCGCTCTGGGTCGGTATTGTTATCAATATTATGATCTGCTTAGCCGTTGCTGCGCCGAGCGCGCCCGGGTTTATTGGCACATTTCAAGCTGGCTGCGTTGCAGCCTTAACTGGCATCTACGGCTACTCACAGGAGTTCTCTGTGGCATTCTCCATAGTTGAACACACTGTGCAGATGTTAGCGATTTTTCTTGTGGGGTTTTTCTGCCTGAATAAACTTGGGCTCACCGTCGCACAGCTCAGAAAACAAGCCGCCGAGTAAATTAGCGAGCCGCAGCAGCCGTCGGCGCGTCTCCGCCCTGCTTCTCCCGCTCTTTCTTCAGTTTCTTACGGGTGCGTCCAAGTCTGGTAGCCGCCGTGTTCGCACGGTTGATACACCCTTCGACAATCTTTTCTAAGAGATTATCATCGCCACCTTCACAGAAGAGCTTAGCCAGTTCGACTGACTCCGCAAATGAGTAACTCTGCCGCTCTAATTCGCGCTTAGCGGTCGCAAACTCGCGTGCCTGTCGCATCAACACAGATAGGCGGTAGAGGTTATTAAGAATAACGCCCACAAGAGCCGCGTTTCTATCCGGAGAATTCAATACGGCGTCGCTTAGCGGAGGGCCGTCCTGGGCGCGACCTAGGACTTCCTCTAGCGAGTCTACGGTAAAGGGTAGTGCTAGGAACCCGCGCGCGCCATTTCGCAATAAACCGAACACGTCGTCCACGCGCGGCTCTCCAGAGAGCGCAATCATTGTCGTATTCTCATCCATCGTTAAAACCTGCTTAACGAAGTCAACTGTCGGCATGTCAGTCTCTTTGCCGTCAAAGATTACGAGCGGGAAGTTACGACCTTTGATGCGATCCAGTCCGGTAACATGTGTCGCGGCAGCGGTGATTTTGGTAAAGCCGAGAGTCTTTAGCGCCTGTCGAATTTGATTGCTGGTAGTGCCGTTATTGCAAACCACAAGCAAGGAGGCATTGGAGCGGTTCTGATTGAAGGTCGCCTTCTTCAAATCCTTCTTTTCGGCTTCATTCTTTTCAGAGGTCATTTACAACACCGCATCGCAATTCACTCAGCCATTTGGCTGACTACGCTAATAGGCAGACACATTAAGACGGCTCGAAAGATAAGCCGCCATTACTAAGTGTCGGCAATGTAGAGGAATTTCTTAACTATCAGAGAGAAATAGCGTTGATTAATTATCAAAGCTAACTCCTCGTATTTAATAGCAAAAGCTGAGTTCGGGCGGTTCGTGCCTGAAGTTCTAAGCAGAGGTCCTGGTTCCGAGCGAGGTATGACATTTAACGCAGACATAATCGTAAAGATTGCCCGACCCCAAAACAAGCAACATTTTCTCTCGCACTGGCATAGATTTCTTGCAGTTCGGACAATAGAGTTCTGAGGCGTTAAGTTTTCTAAAAGACTCCTCGGCTGCGGGTCGCTCAGCGTTTCGTAATCGAATATCGGTGACCGTAGCCCTCTTCATTCGCTTCGCCTTAACGCTGCACCCACTGCTTTATCATCATAAAAACGACATAAGCCACGAGCGCCCAAACAAGGATCATCGGGTTCTTCAGAAACACTACGGCCCCGATAAATAAGAAGATAATCCAGTGCATGGCTTAGAATAAGCGCGTTTTGTTAGGTAGCTACTAAACAGTGAATAGAAAGAAAGAGATGATTTTTTGGTGGAGCTGGACGGGATCGAACCGACGGCCTCCT
>CAYMWO010000256.1:0-3183 GCA_964393905.1 uncultured Bdellovibrionales bacterium
GGCCAAAATGATCCGCTCTCATCTGGAGGGCATCGTCGCCTGGACGCAGACGCGCCAGACCAACGGTTTCCTCGAAGCCATCAACGGCCTGTTCCAGGCCGCCAAGCGCAAGGCGCGCGGCTACAGCAGCTTCTCGACCATTCGCGCCGTCGTATTTCTCATCGCCGGCAAGCTCGACTTCTCGAAGATCAACCCGCATGTCGCTTAACCCACTCAAAATTCAACAGAGCCTTTAAGGAAGAACTACCTGAAGCGGATCCTTCAGTCGAAGTCATCGAACATATGGCCGCTGAATTCAAAACGTCATTTCCTTCGGCGGCTTCCCGCTACGCCACACTTAGCGATATTCCGTGCGCATTTGTAACCATGGAGCGCGGATTTATACGTTACGCCGCAAGATCGATGGTTTTGCGTCGTGCTAGGGCATGGATTTCACCAAAGTCGCCGATCCCTCAAGGATCTGTGGCCCACCGGCTCCGCGCTAGCGGTGTGAGTGGATCGGCGACCGATGAGGTGGCGCAGGATATCTGGTTTGAGAATTGGGAAAAGGGATTGGACTTATGGGAAATGTCCCGTCACTACCGAAAATTCGATACGACTACTTCATTATTGTGGTTTCTGGAAGAAGATCTTCCTGAAGTCGAGGTTGACCGGTTTGGTATACAGGTTGTTGACGATGGGGGTCTAGCCGAGTTGTATGGGGAGCTACCCTGGCCTGGCAAGAAAAAGCGGCGCTGATGTTTTGTTATAGGGTCCATTATTACTTGCAGCTAGCTCCGTAGCCCCTCTGGAAAATGCCGAAGGGCAGCAACGCGAGTTACAAACGCCACTCAAGCACCAGAATCTCATCGGCCGCTTTGGCCGATTATGTAGATCGCGCGATTATGTGGAGCAGCGACTGCGGATTCGTTCGGATGCCGCACTATGCGGGACTTTCAACAAATGCTACTTGGCGCAAGCTACACATAATTTCCACTGCACCACAGTTTCGCGATTGGCATGGCCAGCAATTGTCTATCCGCAAAGACCACTAAGCGCTAGGCACTATGGTAACGACGGGTCTCTGAATGTCACCTCAACCGATTTGTCGCTTTGCTGGCGAGCTGAAAATTATGTTGACCATCGATGTACCGAATCCTCCTGCGACGATGGCCTCTCACAGGGTGGAGCGTCTCAACTCCACATAATCGCGCGATCTACATAATCGGCCTTATGTAGATCTCCACAAAAGGCCGAGGAGCGGAAGTAGCAAACACCCCTGCCCTGCTCTCTCTTGACATTATCGCCCGAATGCCTAGAACTCAGCCATTGCAGCTTGTCGCATCAGCTGATTCAGGTGGCCGGTGTAGTGCAGATCGCTTATCCACTGCCCAGGCCATCAACCATTGGTCGGAGGACGCCGAGGCATTCGCCACGTCCATCTTGACCAACAGCTGAGCGCGAGCGGAGTCCATCATTACGGCAGCCCTAGGAGCACTGGACCTTGCGTACCAGCACGCTGGCAATCTGCTTTACCGTGATTAACGATATGAAGATAGGAGAGGAGTGGCGTCGAGCAAGCATTCGGTATAAGAGGTCTTCATTCTGCTCCTAGCCTTTCTCTGACGCACGATACTTGGAGCCTGGCTCGCTACATGAGCTACCTTCAACAATTCTTTGTGGCTCACTTGGTGAGCTACATTGAGTATATATTGCTCCTTGCTATTTCCTCGGAGTTGCATAATGCAAATGGACTTTCATCACGGCGTCACAAATGTCGTCGCCCGCCTTTCTGGCTTTTCTCACCCGGAGAACGTGAACTCCCGTCCCCAATGCGGACATCTGAAAATAAGGAGTCGCTCCACATTCGATGCTCCTTGCAAGGAAGGTAGCACAGACAGCCTCTGAGATTGATAATCATGAGAACATTCCCGCTCTCAGCTAGATCACACATGGCATACTTGGCGCAACCTTTGGCACTGCATAAGGTTACAGTTACGCCAACACTTCCCGAACTGAGGCACTTAGTAACTCCAAGGAGGAGCAATGCTGCAAATCGACTTGATGACCATCAGTCGGGTCGTCGTGCACACGATCCCGTCCCGCGCGGCAGACAAATCTTTCGTCGAACCCACTGGAGGGGATGACCTTGTGCATATTGATCCGGCAGTGAGTGAAATGGTTGTGGGGCGTATTAGCAAGTCACTAGGCCACCATTCACACGGAATTCAGGCCGACTTCTTTGATGTAGGAGCCGGTAGCATGTTTCAACGCGCCTGCTCCATGATGGACTGTGCCGACAAAGAGTTCATCGCATTGGCACGCGAATCGGCACAGCGCTTGGCCAAAGTTCAGCAAGCTAAGGCCTTTGATACGTCCAAGTTGATCGCAATGAGTGGAACGGTTACTGCCAATCAGAGGCCCTTTGTTGCATTCATCAAGGCCGACATGGAGGCAGCTCTTGCGGAAGGGAAAAAAGGAGGGCAGACCGTTCTTGAGATCATGCAAAACCTCTTCATGACAGACAGCCAGCGACTCTACAAGATCGGCTACATCGCTCGCACAGCATCGGGTAACGGAAAGAAGGCTGGGCAGTATGCCAAAGACCAACACAGCATTCACATCTTTGACCATTTGATGACTGGCACTGAGAGCCGAAAGGCCGCCTTCTACTTCTACAGCGAATTTCTGGGCAGCGACGTTTCTGCGTCCGATCGCCGGCTAACCCAAGACTTCTACGAAAAAACGCTGAAGTTCATCAGAGAGCAGAACTTCAGCCCAGCCAAACGCATCGACCTTATCGAGTCGCTGCGCACCGAACTGCGGAGCAACACGCAGTCCGTGAGTGTTGCTGACTTTGCTACCGCACACATGAATCCTCAGGACGGCCCGAAATACGTGACTTACATGGAAACGAGCAAGTTTCCAACCCATGCGATTACGAAGGACACCGAGTATGTGAAGAATAAGCTGCGCAGGCGGCAAAAGATCACCTTCACAACCGGGGTTCAAATTTACACTCCAGCCGATCAAGTCAAGGATTTGGTCGAACTCACCCAAAACAACAACGGCACTACCACGGTAGTAATCAAGGGTATCGTCGCATCAAATGAGTAGCGAAACCGACTTCGGCAACTGGCTTGATGAAGTTCGCCTGGCCCTTGAAGCCTGGGGAGGCTTTGTCGTGTCCAAGATGACGGAGTT
>CAYMWO010000257.1:0-3057 GCA_964393905.1 uncultured Bdellovibrionales bacterium
CGATGTCGTGCCCGTGTTCGTCGAGGCGGTCCATCCGCTCTCGATGTGGCTTTATATCTAGATCTCGTTGTTTGAACTTTTCCTCCTCTCCGGCCTCTTCACTCAAAACTACCGCCATTTCAACATGGCGCATGTATTCAACCAGCCGTTTATAGCGTGCCTTCTCGACCTCATTTTTCGATTTTGAAGCTTTGCCTAGAAGGTCTTTAATCTGTTCCGCCCAAAGACGAGTGACCTTGTCATACATCTTTACGGCAGTAAACTTATCGACGCTGATGACCATTCCTTTGCCGAGATAACCTCTGCGGGGAAAGTGATAAACGATATCACGCGCAATAGTTTCGAGTCGGTCGTCACGTTTAATAATTTCAATTTCTTTGGCAAATTGATTCTCAAGTTTGCTTTGCTGCTGATCGTCGAGATTTTCGTCTTCTAGAATCTGATAAAACTCGTCGCCCAGGTCGTCGTTTTGAATAAGAACCTCAGGCACTCGTTTGTTGTAAACAAGTTTAACAGTGGAGCCGTCGCGTTCAGCATCCTGAAATGTGTATTCAGAAACATAATCGCCAAACCATGCGTTTGTTCTTCTATCCCGTCCGAGAAGTGGAGTGCCTGTGAAAGCGATAAACTGAGCATTTGGCAGGCCAGCCCGCATATTCTCGGCTAGCGATTTATACTGCGTACGGTGTGCCTCATCGACAATCACTACAATATCATTTCGCTCTGAAAGTAGAGGGTAAGCCTTTCCTTTATCGTATCGGAATTTTTGGATCAGTGTGAAAACCAGTCGTTTGTTCAGCGAAAGGAACTTACGCATCTCCTCGCTATCTTTCGGCTGAGCTGCGTCACTTTTTTGGACTGTCTCGGTGTTAAGAAAGTTCCTGTAAATCTGACCGTCCAAATCATCACGATCGGTCACTACCACGAAGGAGAAGTTCCCCGTGAGCTTCCGCAGGATCTTTCTCACATAGAAGATCATCGAAAAGCTCTTTCCAGAACCCTGAGTATGCCAAAAAACTCCGAGCTTCCCCTCGAGTGGTTTCCTATTCTTGAATCGCTCGAACGAATTATTGACGCCGATAAATTGATGGTTCTGAGCTATGATCTTTTGAGTTCCCTTGTGGAAAAGAAGAAAATTCTCAACGTAATCTAATAGGCGCGCTGGATCGAACAATCCGTTAACCAGCCGCTCAAGGCTTGTTCCTTCGGCTTTGATCTTTTCGCGATCAATTTTCTCCCCTTCGTTTTCGACGCGAAGCCAATTAAAGAAGTGCTCCCACTCAGCCGTAATACTTCCGATCTTGGTTTCGATAGCGTTTGAGAGAACACAGAAGGCATTCGGCAAAAATAACTGTGGGATATCTTGTCGGTAGTTAAGAACATTGTCATCGTACGCAGTTTTCAGCGGCTTATTTGAATCTTTGAGCTCTATGAACACCAGGGGTATGCCATTCACATAAATGAGCACATCGGGTCTTCGAGGCCTTCTCTCCCCTTTAATCCAGAGTTGAGAAACAGCTAGAAATTCATTTTTTTGTGGCGAGTGGAAATCGATAAGGCGCACCCGCTCTTGCTTCTTCGCTCCGGTCTGATCTTCGAATTCGACTGGTATTCCGTCACGAAGTTGTCCATACAACTCTTTATTTACAGCGACGGAAGCAGCTCCAGGACGTCTACGAGTGAAGTAAGAAATCGCTTGGTCGACGGAAGTGGGCGGAATCTCTTTATTCAGCGCTAGCGCAGCCCGTCGTATCCGATCCAGGAGATATATCCCGCGCTTGTCATTACGCGCGGAGCGGTCGTTCAATTCATCAGCGTCAACTGTATTGCAGTATAAAAGTTCATACCCATATTTATCCTGAAGAGTCGAGAGAAGCGCCTTCTCAATTTGTTCTTCGGAGATGAAGTTAGGCATGAGCAAGCTCCAAAAGATTTAACTCCTTTTCGCTAAGGTCCTTATGGACTAGCGATTGGCTGTTTAACTCTTGGACTGAAAGCTTTCCGGATACAAGACGCGGCAAGACCATGTCTTTCGTCTCTGCTAGGATTACGTTTGCTCTGGCAAGAGCGCTGCAATGCTCTAGGATGGGAAGCACAAGCATTGAATAGCGTTGAAGAAGTTCTTTCGGAGGAACTATAACGTCAACTTTGCGGAGTAGTGACTGTCGTATCCCTCCAACCGTTGAACCAGTAGCACGCGAACAAAGCTGTGCCTGACCAGTCTCATATCGTAAATAGTGATAGAGGAAAGTCGGATCAATTCGTGAGGGCTCAGCACGAAGGGCAAAGAGTCTTTGACTGAGGACGTACTCCGTCTCATTCAAGAGCAAATACACCTGCCCGAGTGGCGCTTCAGAGGTTAGCAATATATCAAAACGCTTTAGTTTCTTTCTCATCCACCGTTGATATAACGCTGCGGAAACCCGCTTCGCTTGATCAAGCTTTATCAGCTCGCCATGCTTCACATTCAGTGCTGAAAGAGCAATAACTCCTTCTCCTGAATGATCCCAGCTGTAGCCGAGTTTCGTTGGGGTAACACCCCGATAGTCCAATATATCGCTGACTAGCTCCCCAAGCCTTTTGACTGACCAGCCAGGAGGCAAGCCCCCGACTTTTCTTGGCACCTTTTGGTCCTTTCCATCGGACGGAAACCTCATCCGCACAAACCATTCACGATAGATCTCTTCAGCCATTTTCTCCAAAATGGCGATGCGGCGCTTATTGTTTTCGATTAGATCGTCGTAGGCAGAAAGGATATTGGAGATTCTGAATTGAACATTTCTTTTCGGAATCGATAGAAATGTTTTCTTTTTAAAACAGGTATACTGAAATCTTGAGACACCCGTATGTTGTATGTTGAACACCGCCATATAGCCATTGCGGTGTAGTGTTTGAAGAAGGTAATAGAGAAACTTCGGGTCAACAATCTCACGATTGATTTTCAATTAGCGGCTGAAACTAGCGCACAAGATGGGAACATTTGCCGCCCGATCGATTAGTGCTTCACTGATATAAGCTGAACGTCCCGTAGATTGATCCGACGTACCTCCTGCTGTC
>CAYMWO010000258.1:0-2962 GCA_964393905.1 uncultured Bdellovibrionales bacterium
GCCTCGAAGACCGAAGCTGCAAAAGCGTGCACGCGCACCCGGCTCTGCTTACTCGGGTCCTCAATGACCAACATTCTCAATGTTGATACGCCGATTAACGGGATGAGATACAAGATATAGACAATTTTCGCCGTGCCACCTTCAGACTTACCGCTGAAAGCCCCAACGATACCAGACATCCTGGTAACAAAGCCGATAAGCTCGTGAGCCGACATGCCCATAAACCAGGGCATAAAAAACCCGGCAACTATCCCCATCGCAGCATAACCCATCGGGGTAAAAGCACGTTCAATTCGCATAGGGACTCCACAGATGATTTAAACACAGGCATGACAGTAAAATACGTCTCTACGAGTAGGTAAATCGGGCGGGTCATGAGGAAGCTTAAGTGCGAAAAGGCACGGGATTCAGGAAGCTCAAAGAGGCTCAATAAGGTGTCGATCTCCTTTGTTGTTGGGTGCTCTTAGGTGTCAGCCTCATACGTAAGTGGCTGAACACAGGTCGTGCCCTTTCGTGATTTCAGCTAGTTACCAAACAGGCCGCCACCTAAACAACTTAACCGACTCAGGGCGGACTAAGCCCGCTTCAAGGGGCGGCTAATAACATGGAGATCACTCAGATTCTGCTGCAAGCCAAAGCCGATCCCAATATTACCAACGAAAGAGGCGAGACAGCGCTGTTTAACGCCGTAGCAAACGCTCCACTTGAAGAGGTGAAGGTGTTAATCGACGCTGGGGCAGACGTTAACAAGAAAGATGATAACGGATACTCCCCTTTGCAGTTTGCTAGCAATCTCTTTAAAACCGAAGTCGTGGATTTGCTTAAGCAGCATGGGGCGGTGGAGTAAATTTCATCACGCCGCTAACGGGCTAACTTCTTTATTCAGTCGGGTCCCGAGCTTGTCCTTTTCTGTTTCAATATCAAACCAGGCCTGAAGATTCAGCCAATACCGTTCGGAGAGACCGAAATAGCGAGAAAGCCGTAAAGCGGTATCCGCAGTGATGGAACGATTCCCCTGCACGATTTCGTTTATACGTCTAGCTGATACCCCGATATCCTTCGAAAGACGGTACTGAGAAATCCCCATAGGCGATAAATACTCCTCGTTTAAGATCTCCCCCGGATGAATTGCTCGTAGTTTTTTTGCCATGTCAGCTCTCCCGTTAATGATAATCGACAATTTCGACCTTATAAGCGTGGCCCGCTCTCCATTCAAAACAGATACGCCACTGGTCGTTAATCCTAATACTATATTGACCTGCGCGGTCTCTCTTCAACTTCTCCAGGCGATTAGCCGGTGGGATCCGTAAATCATCAAGAAACATCGCCGCTTCTATTAGCAGCAACTTTCGTAACGCAACCTCCTGGAATGCTCGAAACTTTTTCGAGCTTCGACGCTCAAAGATGCCCTGCGTTTCACGACATTTAAAAGACTTGATCATCTGGCGCCTATAATAACGCATCACGTTAGTATCGGCAAGCGTTATTAGTTAAACTAAAGGATTTACTTGCTAAATGGGCCGTCATCTCAAGGGGCAAGTTCCCCCAGTCTTGGTTTTAGGACTCCGCTGAAAGCTCATGCAATAGTTTCACCGCCTCATCAGCCTTCTCCACCGGCACAAAGATATGGTCATGGTAATAGGCCGAAACGGCATTAACGCTGATGCCTGCGGCGGCAAGTTTTCTGGTAATAGCGGCGAGAAAGCCTACGGCTTCTAGGCTGGAGTGAATATTTAGCGTGATAAGTTTACAGGGGTAGATAAAGTCGAGCCCGAGCTCTTTCGCTTCGCGCTTCTTAATTACGGCCGTGATTCCCTCCCGCTCCCGGAACTCTAAAATGGGGGTAGCCTGAAGTGTACTCCGCATCTTAAGAGAGACCGTGCAGAAGACATGCTCTTCGGCATCCAACACCGGCTCCATCGAGGCCAGTAAAACTAAAAGATCAGATTCCCCACTCATATGTAACCTCAAAAGTTTCCCATCACATATACCGCCAAATGCCGGTAGTCCCAAGCCTTACCGCAATTTAGCTGATACCCTCCTAGGCCACTAATTAATACTAATAATTAAGAGATAGGGGGATTATACGGGCTTTTGCCGAATAAATGTCACGAACCCCATTGAGAAATGCATATACCCGGCATAAGTTCGCGTTTGCTCATTTCGCCTCACTTTTTTGGAGAGTAACTAATGATCCTTGGTTCCACCCGTAACCAGTCCTCACCAAGCTCCAGCGCTGCATGCTTACGAAGCTTTTTCATCAGCGCCAGCATAGCGTTCGGACTTCTTTTATCCAATGGATGTGGTAGCGGTGGCGGTGGAAGTGATAGCAATCTTGAAACCGATGGCGACACGGCTTGGATTGTGCGTTGGGACCGCATTGCGGTTGATGCCAGTGGTCGCGACCATTCAGCTGGGGGTGCCAAGGAGCAGGCCGGCCCTGTGCGTGCAGCTCGAGCAATTGCGATTTGGGCCGTGGGAGTCGGGGACGCAGTAGCAGCAATCAGCGGAAAGTTTAATCCCTTTATTCCAGTAGCCGCAGCACCAAATGCCAACATGCAGGCCGCGATTGCGCAAGCCGGGCGAGATACCCTGGCTGAGGTGTTTAAACAACAAATCCCGATTTTTGATGCGGCTCTTGCCGAAGACCTAGCGCAGATTCCTGACGGCCCAGAAAAGGATGCGGGCATCGCTCTCGGGAAACTGACCGCTCAGAACTCAATAAATTTTTGTAAAAATGATGGATCCGAAAACACCGAGCCGTATGTCGCCCCGACATATAAGCCGAGCCAAGCCGTAGGAAAGTGGCGAAAAGATCCGCTTAACCCAAATCAGCCAATTATCGGCTCGACTTGGTCCCAGGTTCGTCCGTTCGTTTTAGAGCGCTCAGATCAGTTTCGATTACCACCCCCACCGGCACTAGATAGTCCGGAGTATTCAGAGGCCTTTTACGAAGTGAAGA
>CAYMWO010000259.1:0-2954 GCA_964393905.1 uncultured Bdellovibrionales bacterium
TTGGGCTCATAACCCAAAGGTCAGAGGTTCAAATCCTCTCCCCGCAACCAACCTTTTCTTGTATCTTCATCAATTTTTTTGAGAACCCTCCTTCCCGTAGTGCTGGTTGCAAACAGCACCATATTCAAGCGCATGTAATTCCTGCCTAATCTACAGATACAAGGGTTCTGCACCACGACACTTGACCGCACGAATCGCGGAGCAATCCGATCCACCGAAAGCGACTCTAGCAGTATTGGCCAAGGCTACAGCCTGGAATCCTCGCAAAACAAACCCAGATAGATTCGCCTTGCACCGGCATTGGCAGGCCTCCTAAAATACAATCGTTTCAACAAAATCTAGAGGTTGATCCAATCAATGGTTCTCAAAGATTGGACAGATATCAAAAGGTGCCAACCAATTATTGCGCAGTCCTGACCGGGCATTGATGAGATAAGCACAAGTGCCATTCTTGATGTTTCCAGGCGCGTGAGATTCTGGCAGTCCCCTAAGTAAGGAAGCTTTGGATGTGGCAAGCCTGCCTGCGATCAATCACCTCCACATTCAAGAAATTCTTCACTTTTTTCGTTCAGAGAGTCACTGCTTTTAGTTGTCGTTCAGTACTTAGCTATGTGAAGCGAGCTATCAGCAGTACTTATCAGTTCTTTAGAGATGATTTCTCTAAACTCGTTGTTGCAACATTACTCTTATTGATCATTGGCATCTCTCTGTATTCGTATTTCACATCCCCGAGCATCCTAATTGAACCTTTCCGGGCACCTGAAGATCTCGCTCGTCAAGGCTTTACTGGGCAGGTCATCGCCTCAAGGCTGTTAGATGAAATTAATTTGATGAAGGCCAAAACGAGGACTAGCACGCTCCCACGAGAAGTTATGCGACCAGGCTCGATAGAGCCAAATATAGCTCCCAGCTGGCCTGCTGAAAATATTGATGTAAGGATCAAAGGGATATCTTTGAACTCGCTTATCCACTATGTCGCTTCATTATTTGGCAGAGATGTGCGAATCGCCGGAGATATCGTGCGAACCGATAATATTTGGAATGCAACTGTACGCATATCCAGTGATCCCCGGCCAATTCAAGCCTCGTCCACAGAATTGTCCGACCTCTTGCGAGGACTTGCCATCCGTACGCTGCGAATTGTTCATCCGATTACACTTGGGCAGTATTATCGTGCAACTCACAATTCATCAGCTTTGATGGATCTTATAGAAAATATCATTCGCACGGGTGCTGACAACCATTCGGATGTAGCCTGGGCCTATAATTCTTGGGGACTAGTCTTTTCAGAAGAAAATAAATATGAAGAAGCGATAGCCAAATACAGGAAAGCTTTAGAGTTCTATCCTGAAGGAGTTTCTGTCCACGTGAATTGGGGCAACGCACTTTACCATTGGGGCAAGACATTTCCTGAAGGTAGACAACGGTCAGAAAAGTATGCGGAAGCAACTCTTCAATTCCAGAAGGCCTCCAAACTAAATCCGAAGATGGCGGCGACATACGTGAATTGGGGCAACCTACTACAGAGTGAGGGAAATTACAGCGAAGCAGAAAAAAAATATCGGATGGCACTTGCCGACCCTCGTTTTAAGAGTATTGCAGCAAATAACTTGGGACTTGTCTTAGAGGCTCAAAACAAGATTTCAGATGCTATTGAGGTGTATGAAGAGGCGATACGAGCCACCCCTGGTCTCACTATACCTTATGCACACTTGGCACAGCTGCTGGGTAGGCAAGGGCGATATAAGGAGGGCTATGCAAAACTTGAAGAGGCAGCCCGTATTGACCCTCAGTCGTTCGTTGTGTACTGGGCATGGGGGGTCATGCTGGCGAATGAGAACGAATCCGGGCAAGCTATAGCCAAGTTTGAGAAGGCCGTTAGCCTCCACCCCCGATTCGATGAGCTCCATGTAAAGCGGGGCGCAAACTTGTACGCATTAAAGGAATATGACGAAGCGGTTTCCCACTTTCGACAGGCAGCCGACATAAACCCGAACAACCCAGAAACCTACTATAACTGGGGTGCTGCACTCAAAGAACTAGGGGCGCTTGATGAGGCAATAGCTAAGTTTGAGAAAAGCAAGGAATTAAATCCAAGGAAGGCAACCGAACTTTATCAACTCATTAAGGGATTGTGCTTGGCAGAGGGTAGGCGTCTCCGCGAAAAAGGCAACCGATTGGAAGCAATTAGCAAATTCAAAAAGTCAACAGAGATTGATTCCAAGTTTGGTGAAGGATTTTTTGAATGGGGGCTAACCTTGACACAAATGAATAATTTCGAAGCCTCAATCCCCCAATTTCAAAAGGCCTATGAAATTAATCCTGATTCAACTGCCTCCCTTGTCAATTTGGGAACAGCTCTTCTAGAGCTAAGAAGGTATGCTGCGGCAGTCACACAATTGAGATTAGCCATAGAAAAGGAACCAAATCATCAGGACGTTTATTATTTATTGGGGGAAGCCTATCTGCGTTTAGATAAAAAGGAAGAGGCTAAAGAGGCCCTCGTCAGCTATCTTAAGATAGAACCGAAGGGCTTTTACGTTGATCGGGCAAGAAAAGTCCTTCAGGACATGAACGCCACAGGACCCGTGGCTCCCCCTGTTCAACAAAAAGCCAAACCTTAAGCGGTGTTTGGCTATAGTTCGACGCCTGGGCTTACAACGTCGAGTCTATACTCACCACGCGCGAATTTAAACCACCAAGGCGATGGCCACCAAGGGGTTAAATCGTGACCGAATCGCCTCCCCGCAACCAACCCAGTTTTCTGACTCCATTCCATCTGAGCTTTCTTGGGACGCTTGGAGTATTCGTCCATTTTAAAATCCGCCGTCCATCGTCCAGGATCTGTTCGCTACTTCAGTATCGAATGGTCCACAAACGACACGGCCCGGCATCCCTGAGGGAGTGCCGGGCCGCGCGATCCAACTGACCCCTTCTCGCTTAGTACACGCTCT
>CAYMWO010000260.1:0-2941 GCA_964393905.1 uncultured Bdellovibrionales bacterium
AACGGGAGATTTTGCCGGCGCGTTTCAGCCGCCGGATTGTTGCCCATAATTTTGAAGATCACCACGCCAACCAGGGTGACGACGATGATGCTAGCAATAGTTTTTTTCACGAGAGTTCCTTTCCTGAGACAAAGGCAACAGATGGATATATTTTCGAAGTGTGCAGCCTTTTAAAAATTCTCGATTTCTCATTTTATTTCCGACGCCTTGTCGGCTGCTCTTTCTTGTTAGTTCTCAGTTTACGTTCTTGCGAATCTTTCCCTTGTTTTAGAATTTCAAGTTGAATCTTTCCTGGCTTCCCCAGAGCTTCTAGGATAGATTCAATGATTAATTTGTCGGAATTGTGAGGGGAACCCTGATTATATTCAGATACCACGAACTGTGCCAATTCTTCATCTGTCCAGGGTGCCTTGCAGTAATACCCCAAGACTAGAGCAGCTCGTTTACTAAATTCGTTTATTCTCTTTTTATTATTATCACCTGAAAACTGTTTTGTAATAAAGTCAATTAATCCAGAGTCAAGTTCTGGAAGGGGTTTTAAGTCTCGGTCGATTATCGGTAAGGTCCAAATTGCCCAGGCGGCCTGACGTTGCGTGTCGGACAAGCTCGACTCTCTCCAAATATCCATTAACCGTGAAAGCACTTCCGGCTTATGTTCTGGTGTCCAGGTCCTGGTTCTTCCTAACCAGGCAAAACCCCAAGAGGCTGCAAAATAGAGATAAGGCTCTTCAGAATAGAGAATTGGAACGAGACGATCCCCTAAATATTTTAAGAATTTTTTTGTCTCACCGTGAAGATCATGAGTTTCATAAGGAAAACTGAAGAAATAATTAATATTCATAATGGCCAAAGCCCCAGCCGCTCTTTGAATTGGGTTCTTATCCATTAAAAGAGTTTCAAGTTTTTCGACAAGATGGGGCTTTAGGTCTTGTTCATGACTCCAACCGATTTGGTCCAAAGTGATCTCACCTAATGCACTTCCAAGGTTACCCAAATCTGTTTTGGAACTAACGAAAGCATCCTGGATGACGTTGAACAATATATTCCCATACTTACTTCTGGAAAGATCAATAATGAGCCGTGAAGGCCCAGGTTCACTTCTCGCGATCCACTCTAATCCTTGCTTTAATAAATCGGGAGAGACCTGAATTTCATCCAATATACATTGTCCTAGCAAATTTGAAGGGGATATCTTCGAATGGCCTTTCTGGGATTTATTTACTTTTGAAAGCTCTATTAGGCGCTCAATAAGCGGTTGTACCTTTCTTCCAGCTAAGATCGCAGCCAAGGGGACAACCTCTTTCCACCGCTCTTCCACTAAGTGTGGCTCAAGAATAGATAAAAGAGAATCATCATCTTTTCGCTCGGGGTAATATCCTTCAACAATAGCGCGTGCAGTTAGATATTCTTGAAAAGTAAGATGTTGAAATTCGTACATTGGATAGAGGGTCCCCTGTTCAATTTCATGTCCACTTAACATCAGGAGGCTACTGCGAAGCTCGACTCGTTCGATGAAATCACTAACACTGAGCCTAGCATAGGCCAGCACCTCTGGCATCTGTTTACGCGCTAAAGTTAAAATCTCCCGGAGCCTCCTCAAGGAAATTCTTTGCACGCCTTCTTTCATCATTGTAAATGCCAGAAAGGCTAATTGTGGAATTGCTTCGTCCTGCTCGATTGGTTGATGTGCTTCCACGTTCCAGGTCATCAGCAGTACTTCGATGGCTTTACCATACAACACGCTACGCCGGGTGGGGAGTTGTCCCACCCATCGTTTAACCAATAAAAGCGTGGTGAGCAACAAGGGGTTTTTAGCCAATAACCGTACGCGATTTGACTCACAGATAGTCTCGGCCAGTTTCCTTGCCTCAATACCTACCTCAGGCCTTTCACCAACCACTTCTTTGTGCCATGCTATGGTCAAGCGTTGGATATCATTGTTATCGAAATCGGCCAGCCTATAATGAGTACAATGTGAACTTAATGCTCCCCCAACTATTCTGAATCCGGCTTCACGAGAAGTAACGACGATACTTACATTCGGATAAGTAGCCAGAAAAATACGTAATTGGTTGACGAAGGAGATACGCGTGCCTTCATCTGAAATTTCATCAAGACCATCAACTAACAGCAGAACCATCCCATTCCGCAGGGTTTCATTTACAAGAAGCACGAAAGCTTCTGCCTGCTTGTCGCTCATTTCGGCCCGCTTTGGAATTGCGTGGAAGATGTCATTAATCGATGATTTTGCAAGAACACCAAGTTGTCGGCAACGAATAAAAAGTGGTAACCAAGTACGGTCTGGAAGCTCATCGTCAATTAGTTTGCGTCTTTCGGGGAAGGCATAAGCAATAGCCAATCTTTTTAAGAGCGTGGATTTGCCACCTCCTGGTGTGGCTAGAATCGCCAACCGGGAATGTTCAACAAGAACTTGACCAACAGGATGTCTTTCTTTCTTATCTCTTTTTCGAACTTCAGCTTCTGGAAATAAAGAAAGTTGCTCAAGTTCGTTAGACAGTTCAAGATTTAAAGGAACAAAAATATTTTCGAGCTTGAGTCGGCGTGAACCAACTTCTTGATCGGCTGGTAGTCCTTCCAACTGTATTTCGCCACATTCAACCGACAAATACTCAAAGTATTTTTCTTGAGCCTGCTGAACATGACTATGTGAAATTGATGAATCCGCTAACGGCGGCAAATAAATTAGAGTATCTAAAATTCCCTCAACAGATTTATCAGCTTGAATAATACTTTCGGCCAGGGCCGGAGCTATTGCTTCACCGTCAGCATGAATTAAAGCAAAATGTGTTTTTTGTTTATTGTGCGAGAAATAGATTGCCCAGATCCACCCGATGTCATGTCCCAAGAGTTCAAAAGTTGCTTCCGCCATCAAGTCAGTGGGTTGCACGGCTGCACAACGGCCGGCGCGTTCCATAGCTTT
>CAYMWO010000261.1:0-2894 GCA_964393905.1 uncultured Bdellovibrionales bacterium
AGGCTCGTCAGCTAGTATTAGCTGTGGGCGGTTCACTAAGGCTCGCGCAATTGAGACACGCTGCTGCTCACCGCCGGAGAGAGTTGCGGGGAGAGCATTGATTCTATCCTTCAGACCGACAGCACTTAGCATCTTAAATGCTAGCTGCTCACGCTCTCTTTTTTGCACGCCGACAACTTCCAGCGCAAAGGCCACATTCTCTAAAACTGAAACAGTTTGAAGAAGTTTGTAATCTTGGAAAATCACACCCACACTACGCCGCAAAAGCGAGCGAGCCTCGCGGGTAATTGTATTCAGATTTCGGCCACCGACTATGACCTGCCCGCGCGATGAGCGTTCCTGGGCAAAAAGCAGCTTCAAAAGAGTTGATTTTCCTGCTCCGCTAGCCCCAGCAATAAATACAAACTCGCCCGCCTGAACTCGAAGATCGATACCGCGAATAGCAGATTGGTTAGGTGGATAGACCTTATCAACCTGAAACAGATTGATAATCTCTTTAGCGGGTCCGGATCCCTTTGGTGCTGTATTCGGCGCAGGCTTTACTGAATCCACTCGATTGATTTTATCTATTTAATTTTGCGCCCAGAGTTCAATACAACTGAGAGGTTCAAGTCCTTATCACAGGAAAAGGTGTTGGATGTGCTTTTGCCAGCCCCAATCGTTGCCGAATAAGGACGTCGAAGTGATTGCGAACCGGAAGCTCTCGTGCCAACCACAGTATAGCTGATTGAGTAGGAGCCCTTCTCGGCTGTGTTCTTTACTGTAACTTCGCAAAGCTCCGATTTAATTCTAGTCACACTTGCACTAATAGGTGAGGGCTCCTCGCCTCCAGCAGCTTTATCATCTGAGCTAAGGTCAACCGAAGCTGTGCGAGCGAATTTTCCTGAGCTCGCGATAACCCCCTTTCGAAGAGGAGGCGCCTCCTTCTCTTTTGGCTGCGCGGCAGCATCTGCGGATTTTGTAGCAGTCGCCCCAGGAGCAACCTCTGGAACTGCCTGCTCAGCCGTTGCCGGTGCTACGCCAGAGGCTGTCTCAGCAAATGCGGAATACGCGAAAAGGAGAATTGAACTAAGTGCTAAGAGTGTCAGGGATGAATTCTTATGGCTTCGCATACAGTCTCCGCAAACGGTTACCGAGTATTATTCTGGTCATTTAAGGTAATGACCGTCGGATTCTATCAGCTGAGAGGCTAGTCGAACAGCCATCAGATGATCAAGGGGAATTTAATGGGGGAAAACTAGAAATGAGTGTATCCGCCAACTAACCCCAGCTCTCTCAGGGCTTCTGCCGCAGACACCTTCTTACCAACACCGATTCGAAGCTCAACTTTCTCAGCCTGAGGGAGAGCTTTTTCAAGCACCTGCCCGATACGGGTTATCGCCAAATTCTGTTCCAGGACTGACCTCAAATTAGGTGGCGCAGTAAACAACAGTTCGTAATCGTCTCCGCCGGAAAGTAATACCAATTTCGACAGCTCGGCACACTCCGGAGTTGGCACCCTTGCCACATCAAGTTCAACTGTTACACCGCTACCCTCAGCAATATGCCCAAGATCCTGAATCAATCCATCACTGACGTCAATCATCGCCGTAACACCGACCAGATTTTGAGCTAGGGCGAGTCTGGGTTCGGGACGGTTAAGGCGTGGTGCGAGTTGGAGAACCCGGTCTGGAGAGAGTGCTAGCTTGCCGTCAAAATGTTGCAGCGCCAAAAACGCGCCGCCGATTTCGCCGCTGACCCAGATATCATCTCCGGGCTGGGCGCCAGTTCGGAGAATGGGGCTCGAGCCAATCCTCCCAAGGACCGTAAATCCAATTGAGAGCTCAGATGCTGAAGAGGTGTCCCCCCCCACAATGCTGACCCCCGTATTCTCGGCGAGCTGATATATGCCCCGATAAACTTCTTGTAACCAACTTGGCGAGGTGTCCGGTGGAAGCTGAAGAGTGATAACTGCGGCAGTAGGCTTCCCACCCATCGCCGCAATATCACTTAAACTCACCGCCAGCGTCTTCCACCCCAGGTCTTCGGCCGAGGTAAAGTCTCGCCTAAAATGCCGTCCTTCAACGAGCACATCGGTAGTGACCAGAAGGGCCCCTGATGCGTTTGGCTCTCCAAATTCAGAGAACGGAATCACCGCACAATCGTCGCCCGCTCCAATTATCCCTGCACCCAGCAGCCCCTTCCCCGGAGCCGTGAGTTGCCGAATTAGCCCGAACTCTCCCAGCCTGTTTAGCTCACTCAATACCGGCAAATTCCCTCCAATCTGCGCCTTTCTATGGCGAGGCCCAAAACCAGGCCCGCCTTATAACACAGCCCGGCAATAACTGGGATCCGGTGGGGACAATTTACTTGGTAATTCTAAGTAGTTAAGTATCTTCAAGGCGTTAAAGATTTTAAGGAGCAACTTGGCTAACCCGGCGGATATATTGGAGAGGGGATTTTTTAAGGGTTAATTTATCTATGCTGTTTAGAGTTCGAAACCAGAGCCGACACTCAGAGAGCGGAATTGCGCTTGTTGAATTAGCGCTCGCCATACCAGTAGTGCTGGTTTTTGTCGGTGGTCTTATTAGCGTCAGCATGACACTTCGCGATAAGCGCACCCTGGCCAACGCCTCCCGAGAAGCGGCGCGGGTTGCGGCATCCTACTCGTTAAAAAAGCCAGCTTGCTACAACCCAAAATCCGCCCCCAAAGGAACTACGGATTGCGTAAAATACAACTCGCTTGAGTGCGTAAGTAACCTAACCGCGACAGATTTTCTTCGCCGCTCGGGGCTCGCTCCCGAGGGTATAAAAGTTCAGACTCAGATTTATCAAAAATCAGAAGGGCCGGTCACGATGGATCTGATTCAGATTCAGTTAGAGCAGAAAGACCCTGCCTCCTGCCTTTTCTGTTT
>CAYMWO010000262.1:0-2866 GCA_964393905.1 uncultured Bdellovibrionales bacterium
GGTGCGGGTTGGAAGAAAGAAAAAGAATGTGATCCCTTGTGGGGGAGAGGTGCTTTAGTCGTCTTCGGGGTCGGTGCGGCCGGTGAAGAGGGCGAAGGTGGCGCCGGCTATGGGGCGGAGGGCGGTGATTCTGAAGATTAGTTCTCGGTGGGAGATGGGCTCTACTTCTCTTACTTCTTGAAAAAGTGGGAGGAAGAAGGCGGTGGTTAGGAGTCTTAGGATTCCAGAGATTAGGAAGACGGTTAGTAGGGGGGAGCGGACTTCGCCTAGGGCGATTGGAGCTAGTGGTCCTGGTAAGTGATGGGCGACATATCCGCCTGCCATTGAGCCGATGAAGATGAAGACTGAGGTTACCATCGCCTGATAAGCGGCACAGCGGGCCCGCTTGGGCCCCGATACTGCGTCGTACATAAAATTTCCAGCGGCTAGGTTAAAGCCAGCCCAAACTATGCCAACAAAAATTTGCAGTCCTAGAATGAAATAATATTCTGCGGAGAAGAGCCACAAAATCGGACACAGAGACACGCCCCAGCCACAGACATTTAGAATTTTCTTCGTGCCAAACTTATCAACGAGCGCCCCCCAATAGCCGAGCGTCAGAAATTGCACCATCGCTGTCACAGCTCCAATCGAAGCGAATTGCCAGTAGGTGAACTTTAAGTCACTCAACATATAGACGGTGAAATATGGCGCAGAAAAAGCAGCGGCCATGTTCATAGTCGCAACAAAGAAAACAAACCGCGCGAAGTTCGAGTGCGGTGAACGCCGGATAAACTGCCAGAAAGAGAAATAAGACTCGGGCTTGGTCGTGTATGGTGGGTCTTCGTAGCGCGTCAGAAAAAAAGTCGAGCAGCTGCGGCCGAGAAATGCCGCGAGAAAGATGACAGCAAAGCCCAGCCAACCGTATCCAGCATCCTTGGAGAGTTGCAGCGTGCCGCCAGCAAGTATTAGCGCAGTGAAGGTAAAGACGGCTGAAAGTCGGCTTCTAAGCGCAAAATATCGGCCGCGCTTCTCGACGGGGACAAGCTCCCCAATCAGGCTGCTCCAAGCTGGCGCAATTAAGTTAGCGCTTATGTGATAGAGGGCGACTAGGACGATAAGTTTGGAGACGGTGTCTGTCCCTGGTCCGAAAAGGAGAAAAAGCGCCGCCGTGGGTAGCCATAGGCAAGCCTGGAATGCGGCCCCGGGGACGATTAATTTTCTGCGAATTTGAAAACGCTCGACGCACCAGACACCAACTCCCTGAGCTAATGCACCCATTAACGCAGGGAGTGCGGCCAAAAGCCCAATCTGCACCGTGGTTGCCCCGAGGAAAATCCCATAGGCGCTAATATAGCTCTCCCCCGCGCCAACCATAATCGCGGCAAACATCGCGTCATATACCGCCGCCTTAAGGGACGGATTCTTGAAGAGAGCGCTGGTAGTCGATTTATCTTCAGGCATCGTATATTGTTTTCGAGGCAGGCCCAACCTTACGCTAGGAGATTATCATGGACACACGTAATCAGGTAACGCTCGTTAAGAGTTATTTTCAGGCCATCCGCGAGGGGAACCTCGATGGAATTTTGGCAACCTTTGCTGCTAACGGGCAGAGCTTAGATCCCGTTAATGCTCCGCCTCATGTAGGACACGCTGCAATAAGGAAGTTTTTCCAGGGCACGTTTTCACTCTTTAAGAAGGTTGAGCTCAACGAGGACTCGATTTTCTCGGCAGGCAACTCCGTAGCGGTGAAATGGACCGGGCACGGTATTGGGCAGAACGATCGCGAGGTTAGGTTTGAAGGGATTGACGTGTTTGAGTTTAATTCTGAGGGGCGAATTCAAGAACTGCGCGCTTACTGGGATCCAAGCGCCATGGTAAAGGAGCTTAAGAGCTAGTCAGCCCTTAGTCGCGAGCCTTCATGTTGACTGTGTGGGTGGCGATATATTCCTCGGAAAGGACTTCATAAAGTCCTGTAGTGGTAGTCATCGGCCCGAGGGCAGGATTCGAGATGCCGCATGTGAAATAGTGGGCCCGTGCGTCATCACCGGGTGACATGGCGCCTATCCGAAACCAAGAAAGCCCGCCATCGCGAATAAACTTGCGGTCGAGATAAGTTACGGTTGCGTCAAACCGACTAAATTCTAGTTCCATGTCCCCGCCATCAATGTTACGTCCACCAAAGGCGATGTGCGAGTCGCTGACTGCTAAAACTCCGGAGGCTTCCCAAGGGAAAAGCTTAAAGAATTTGTTGAAGCGGTCTTCCGAGCAATACTTCACTGGATGGAAGTGGGAGTTGGCACGAAAGCCAAACTTCTTCCTCATCTCTTCAACATGCCCGGACTTTTCTTTGAGGTTCTTTGGTCTGACATAATAGAGACAGAGGATTCTTGAAATCACGAGCCCGCTCCCAACAGCCGCAGCTATTAGGACGCTAACAAGTAGCAGCATGTAAGGGTCGATATTCATAGCGAGAACACTCGGTTGGTAATTTACCGTTTGAATTAAGAACTATTACCTGAAAACTCCTATGCACGTCCAGAAGTGGGACTAAAAGCACTGGATTTTATTAATTCTTTTGACCATTCACGGGTTCCCGGCCAAACTAATGCTATGCGGTTTATCGGCCGTTACCTATAGTAACTGGCTAGATATACAGGCTGATATCGGATTAGGCCTGGGGTGAGCCTGAGAAAGCAAACGGGCGAGTTAAAGAGAAAAAGAGAAAAAAGTAACGGTAAAGCTATGAAAGAGAGCACGAAGAATACCAACGGACTCATTTTAGGCGGAAGTCCGGCAAAATCACTTTTTCTCGGTAAGATACTCGAGGAGAACGTCTTCCCCTTTCCAACAATAAAGGAGAGCGAGGCGGAAACCCTAAGGATGG
>CAYMWO010000263.1:0-2800 GCA_964393905.1 uncultured Bdellovibrionales bacterium
CGTTCAGCAGAAAAACATAGAGTATCAGAACTTGCGATTTTGCCGTTTCGTGATGGAATTACCGGAGATGGATAACATTAATACTAGTTCAGCTGCCTTTGGGCCGCAGCGAGTTTTGATAGTTCTAATGGGTGCCATCGGAGACGTAACCCGTGCTCTCCCTCTTGCCGTGCGAATTAAACGTCAGTGGCCTAATGTGCATCTGACATGGGCAGTTGAACCACGTTCCTCTGGGGTGGTTCAGGGACATCAATATATTGATGAAGTTATTGTATTCGATCGGCCAGGTGGGTTCTTAAGTTTTCTGCAATTCATTAAGCAGTTAAGGCGTGCTAAATTTGACTTGGTTTTGGACCTTCAGCGTCACTTCAAAAGCGGGGTCGCTACCGCTTCAACCAGGGCTAAGAGAAGAATTGGGTTTGGTCCTAAAAACGCAAAGGAGTTCAATTGGCTCTTTAGCAATGAGTATATCCCCGCAGTGGAGAACTTTTCCGCAAAGATTCAACACTATCAGCTTTTTGGGGATAAGCTAAGGCTTGATCCTCTTAATCCCTTAGAGTTTGGATTGACGGTAAGTTCGGATGCTCTCAAGCTTATGGAAGAGCGCATTGCCAGAAGCTTGAACGAACAAGGTATTTTTGATCTTGGACCAAGTTCTCGGGTAGCACTAATTTTAGGTTCAAGCTGGAAGAGTCGTCTGTGGTTTGTAGAACATTACCAGAAGTTGATTAGAGATCTCTTTGAAAAATATGGATTGATTTCAATTTTAGTGGGTGGCCCGGAGGAAAGGGAATTTGGACAACGTATAGTTATGGGGGACCTTCCGGCGATTAATCTTGCTGGACAGACAAAGCTTAGCGATCTTTTTGCTGTTTTTTCACTGGTGAAGTTTGCCGTTGGGCCAGACTCAGGTCCAATGCATATCGCTGCTGCAATCGGGTTGCCCGTCATTTCTCTGTGGGGCTCAACTAGTCCTCGACGATCTGCTCCATACGGGAGCGAAGCCTATGTGCTCCAATCTGCTATTGGATGCTCCCCTTGCTACCGACGTAACTGCCCGGGATTAGAGAATTTATGCATGTATGCTATACCTCCTGATGCGATTCTGGCGCAGACTCGTTTGATTATGGCCAAAAGTGCTGGAATTAAGTAGTCTTTGTCGCCTTTCAAGCATTGATCTTAGAAACCTGAAGAATGAGTTAGTTGCAGATGGATAAGCGGGAGTTAAATTGGGAAATTGCACCGAACGGACTATCAGTAGTAATTCCAGTTTATAACGAACATATTACCATCACAGAGATTATCCAGCGCGTACGGCAGACCGGCCTGGTTAAGCAGATTATTGTGGTTGATGACGGCTCTTCAGATGGAACGCGGCAAGTTCTAGAACAGTTAGCTCAGCGAGGAGAGGCTGACCTGCAGATCGAATTTCATGAAAAGAATGCAGGCAAGGGAGCCGCAGTTAGAACCGGAATTAACCTAGCCCTCGGAGATCTGGTGCTGGTGCAAGATGCCGATCTGGAGTACGACCCGAGGGACTATCCGAGCCTGCTCGCGCCAATTCTCGAAGGTCGGGCGGATGTCGTTTTTGGCTCACGTTTTCTTGGTGGACCGCATAGAGTGCTATTTTTCTGGCATTATCTTGTGAATCG
Source organism: uncultured Bdellovibrionales bacterium (assembly GCA_964393905.1). GTDB lineage: Bacteria > Bdellovibrionota_C > UBA2361 > SZUA-149 > CAYMWO01 > CAYMWO01. The sequence goes on from CAYMWO010000263.1 coordinate 1,653, forward strand.
GGGCCTGACATTTCTCTCAAATCTTTTCACTAATCTCAACCTTACAGATATGGAGGTTGGATATAAGCTGTTTAAGCGCAGCGTTTTGCAGCGTATTACTATCCGATCAGATCGCTTTAATTTTGAACCGGAAATAACTGCAAAAGTTGCCAAGCAGCGGGTGCGTATATACGAAGTCCCAATTAGCTATGCTGGCAGGACCTATGAAGAGGGCAAGAAAATAGGTATGCGGGACGGCTTTGAAGCCCTTTGGACAATCATAAAGTATCGATTCACTGATTAGGGACTGCTGAAATACTCTCTGGCACGGAACCCCGACAGGAGAAACCGAGTCAAAAATTATGGATCCTTCTCAGTCTCGCCTCCCGCTTTCAGCATTCGTTATCGCCTATAATGAAGAAAAGCACATTGCTGACTGCCTGCTAAGTTTAAAGTTCTGTGATGAGATAATCGTTGTAGATTCCTTTTCGACAGATCGAACAGTTGAGATCGCTAGAGGCCTTGGCGCAAAGATTATTCAGCGCGCTTGGACTGGTTATAAAGATCAGAAGGCATTTGGGCTAAGTGCTACTAGCAACGAATGGGTTTTAAACTTAGATGCCGACGAGCGTGTTTCTCCCGAATTGTCTCGGCAAATTCAACGCGTTCTTGCGGAGGAGTATAAGAAGACAACTTCCTCCAATATTCATAATTCAAATGAGATAGTTGGGTACGAAATTAGTCGAGTTGTCTTTTATCTTGGACGATGGTGGCGGCTTGGTGGATGGTATCCAGAATTTCGACTGAGATTTTTTCGAAAAAGCGCAGTCACCTGGGGCGGTACTGACCCACACGAAAAGCCAATTCCTCGCGGTAAGGTTGTAATTCTTCCAGGGGAGATTGAACACTATACCTACGAAAATATGGACGACCAATTTCTGAGGCTCCACACCTTCTCCTCGCTTGCGGCAAAGGAAGAATATCTTGCCGGTGGAAGGGTGACCCTGACGCGCCTGGTGTTTAACCCAATTCTCCGGACCTTTAAGTTTTATTTCCTCAAGAAGGGATATCGTGAGGGGGTCGCTGGGCTAATAGTGGCAGTCGCTGAAGGTTTTTACACCTTTATGAAATACGCTAAGTTGTGGGAGTATGAGTTTAGCGAGAGTCTA
>CAYMWO010000264.1:0-2788 GCA_964393905.1 uncultured Bdellovibrionales bacterium
TCATCTGCTGTCATAAAACCTACCTTTTAGATCTTCTCTAACCTTAACCGAATAACGTGCCACCTAAAACCCAAAGCGCTACCAGAATAAAACCACCTAGTAGTGCAATAATTGAAAAGAGAAATAACCATCTTCCCAGCCCGCGAGTACCCACCGCCTCCTCATTCGAAAAATCCTCTAACTCATCGATCGACTCAGCAAACTTCCCTTTGGACTTGCGGCCACCTTTGATTGCGAATTGCGGCGTTTTTTCCACCTGCTCGGGGGCTACTTGCGCATCGCCGATTCTATTCCCTTCCCTACTTGCCAATCGCGAGAAGGCTCCCAGTGAACTAGCTACCGGAGAGTCAGATTCAACCTGCATTGGTGAGATAGCTGCGCCCTCTTGGAATCTATCGCCTTTGCGATAACCTTCCTGAGCTGGGAAACGACCCGTCAACTGATCCTCAGAAACAGAGGCCAAAGAGTGGGGAGTATTATGATCTGTCACTTTACTGAGACTACTAAGCGGTATTTTCGGCTCGAATAACTCACCAGATCCAGTGCTATTAAGCGCTGACTCATCATCCTTGGAAAAGCAGACCACAATAGAAATTCCGCTACTAAGATCGATGGCTGCATTTCCCGGTAGGAGCCGCACAGGGACCTCTGACTCAAGCCGTTCGCTATTTAGGAAGGTACCATTACTGGAGTGATCGACTATTCTCACCGCACCGTTATGATCGAGCATAATATCTGCATGGTGTCGGGAAATATGTGGAGCCCCTACCCAAACATCGTTTGCCGGATCGCGCCCGATTGAAACTTTACCTCCAGGCGTAAGTACGAGCTGCGAAGGACGAACAAATTCCGAGGAAGACATCACACAAGGATAGACCCGCACTTCCGGAGAAATTACATCCGAGGAGAGGCTTAAGTTCAGCTTATTAATATCCTCAACCGAAGATACGCAACTAAGATTAAAACCCTCCCCGACTGAAATTTTATCCCCCGGAGGAACTTCCACTCGTCCAGTAATCTTCTCGTTACCTCTAGAAGTCACTAGAAATGTTCCATTGGTGCTGTTTAAGTCTTCGACATAAAATTTTCCGTCTTCAAAATCAATTCTAGCGTGCTCGCTAGATACATCTGAAGCATCAAGCCGAAGTGCGCACTTTCTCGACCGGCCGACAAGCAGTCCTTGTGCCGGATTAAATGAGACGTAAACCGGCATCTGCCCATGCAAGGCAACTGCTGGAAGCTTTGGACTTGGGCTAGTAAGAGCTCGGCGCAATGTCTTAATTGCAGCGCGGTCTGGGGGCAGCTCAGAAAAGGGCTGTAGATCAACGTCTAGCGCGGTGATGAAGGTTGTTACATCACCGAGATCTAACTCGGCCTCTCCTGGATACTCTCCCTCTAAGAAACTCGCAGGTGCCGAAACAGCCCCGGGTCGCTTCAGCGGCTGACAACGAAACTCTCGCCCTAGCCCACGAGTGAGTCTAACTTCGGCAACACTAGAAGCTCCGCCTTCAATCACAACATGCGCATAGTCTCCAGCGCCAATCACTGCGTGAGCGCGACGCACCAACAACACCTCAGAGGGACTTACGCCATCATGAAAATCGATTTCTAAAGCAAACATAAATTCTCAAAGACAATTGCTAATTACCGGTAAAAGTTCTCTTTGAACTTACATCCAAAACTGCTCCATGTTACCGCGCAGGAGTTACTGCACAGCTGGTGCCCGTTCACGATCTTGAGTTACCCAGTGCTCACGTCGGTAGATCTCTCGAACTTCCTCATCCTTTTCACGCTCGTAAGCTCGATATATCCCTTGTAAAACCACTAGCTGATTCCGACCCTTAAGGGCCATAATTGCCGAGATACGAACATCCTTGTTCTGATGATCGAGAAGTGCCAGCAGGTCTTCACTTGGTAAAATTTCCGAAAGTCTACCTATTGCTACGGTTATTAGCTTTGGATCATCGCAAGCCAATAGCACCTTAACTAGGTCTCCATTGCCTGAGAACGGCATTAAGACATCAAAGGCATACGAAATCTGCTCGTCAGAAGCTATTTTTGAATGTCCTAAGATTCCAATCGCTTTAACCATCTTTTGTCGATACTCCCAGAATCCGGACTTAACCCATTCGACTAGGCTGCGAGCCGGCTCACTGCCCACGCTTCTGGCTGCTAATGTATCAAAGGCTTCGACGGCCACTTTTTGATTCTTACTCAGTGCAGACATCGCCAGTAGCACCGGTTCGGCGGCAAGGTCCAACCATCTACCGACTGCGGTAACATCATCGGATGAGATCTCTCCTCGCGCCGCTCTTACAAGCGAAACTTTTACCGCCTTCGGCACAGAAAAATGATCGCTTCTTATCAGCGCTTCAATAAACACCGACTGAAAGGGGGGGACAATCTTTCGATCCACTACTTCTTTGGCAACCTCAAAAAGCATTGGGCTATCGTTTGCCGCTAACTGAGAAAGGGCAAATGCCAGGTCACCAGGTGAGAATTTCTGCAACATTCCCGCCAAGTCCTGGTCAAAGAATGTTGAGAGAGCATTATGGGATAGGACTAATACACCGAAGCTCTTATCGCCAAGATCGTCGCGTTTTAGCTCAGCTGTAAGAAGTTGTCTTAAAACCGGCACAAAATCTTCCGGGTGATCTGTATCTAATGATAGTGCGGCTGCTAGCTGTAGAGCTGGAATCTGAGCATCCGTATAAGCTTGAGTTAGAGAGTGCCGACGAGCTTCTAGTGGTAATGTTAAATCAAGGGACTTCAACATCGGTAGATATGC
>CAYMWO010000265.1:0-2785 GCA_964393905.1 uncultured Bdellovibrionales bacterium
TAGTAATGCTGATTTTTCGTCTGGAAAAATTATTGATATTCTTGTTGGAGAGAGCATGTCTGTGAAGTAGACGTTATAAGTTACGTTACCCACATTATTCTCTCCATATTTCCATACTATTTCGAAGTTAGCACCTTCTCCGATTTTTCCAACTCTATTTTTTACCGTTTCCCCACTCTTTATTTCTGGCAAAAAGTAAGTTCCCCTGCCGTAGTTAATAGAAACGTCTTTTATAGTAGCTTGGCTATTATTCGTGATTTCTAAAATTACGCCGCTATACATTATGGCAAATATCAGACCAAGTATTGAAATGACAAACAGTGATGTTGTAATGCGCTTGAATAATTTCATGGGTTTACTCGGAAAGCACCTAACGTTGGAGTTCAGGGTGACCGGCGACAGGCGAAGCCTGACGATGGGTCAGCCCTGGAACGAGTTGTTAGAGGCTGAACGCAAATCTCTGGCAAGGTACCTCTTAGAGATTTTCTTGCCGTCAGCCTCGAGGTAGTAGTTGTAGCAATTATCTTTGTGATGCCAGATAACTCGAGCAATGGTGCCAGCGCGAGCCGTGTGGTTGCTCTCATTAAGCACCACATCAACTGGCTGTCCTGGCTTGAACTCTGGCTCCGGGAGATCAGGTTGCATCTCTGCCTCTAACGTTGGAGCTAAGGGGCGGATTTGGCGTAGCCAAAGACGTCCCACTTGAGCGAGTTGTTAGCCCGCTACGGGCACATCTGGTAAGTTGGCATGAACCGCCGCCACATCAGTGAATCGTTCAAGTGTGGAGACTACAAGAGGAAGCGGTTCAGGCCAAATTTCAGGGAGATCACGTTCTTGGCTTTCTCGAATGGGAAATGCCAGCGCCTCGTGTGGAGGGCAAAACTCAGCGGATACACCAGGCTTATTTCCCCGTGCGTCAAGGCGATACCAGCCATGTTCCTGCAGGTAAACTGCATTAAGGCCATGCAGGCAGTACGGAGGACCTGAGTCACCAACAGACAGCCGCTGGTAGCACATGCCTGTTGGGATGCCATTTGCGCGAAGTAGGGCGGCGAGGAGATGACTTTTGGCATAGCAGTAGCCTGTGCCATGGGTGAGTACATCCGATGCTTTGCATGTCACTGGATTTTGTTTGAAATCCCAGCTGTGTTGAACCTCATCGCGCACAAATTCAAAACACGCTTTAACTACGTTCAGTTCGCTAGAAGTGCCCATAGCTAAAGCCGCTGCCTTGCTCGCAACCAGCGGATGATTGAAGTCAATATATTCACTGTGCTCTAGATATTTATTCATCACTATACAGGGCTAACGCTGAGCTAAGGGGCAGACACAAAAGGCGCATAAAATGCGAAGCATGCGCCGGTTGGGGCTGTCCAGCGAAGCGGCCTTGAGCGACTTGTTAGGCATTATTATTCTTTAGTAGTGAAAATAGCTTGTTCAATTTTTGAATTGAACCCGTGTATATTGTTACAAGAAAATGATGATGGGTGCATTATTCCTGTTGGAAAATCTCCTCCTCCCCTTCCATAGGTGATCAGCTGCCCAAGTAACTTACGATCACTTTTTCTAAATACCTTCCCCACATACTTATAGACTTTTAAGCTTCCTGCATGAAGCAAAATATCGGTATATTCTGAATAGTATGGATGTTCTTGTTTGGTTAGTCTTTCTACTGGCAATGGAATCTGTCCATACTCATTCCCGCCGAGTTTCTTGAACTCATCTGGCGTTAACTCTATATGCTCATACACCACAACTCCTCCATCTTTATGACACATCAGCTTCACCTGATGATCCCAATACGCCTTATTAACCTCGCAAAACAAAAAACCAACTGCTATTAAAATTAATGGTGATCTAATAATCCATCCTATCGTCTTATTCATTACCCTTCTGCCTACATTGCTGGTGCATTTTGATGCCTAACGCCAAGCTAAGGGGCAGGACAAACCGGCGCAATACTGCGAAGCAGCGCCGGTTGGGACTGTCCCAGTGAGCGCAGCGAACGCCTTGAGCGCCTTGTTAAACTCACATATCTGCTGAACATTTATTGCATGTTTTAGCTGTAAATACATTTAGGCTTCCGCAAGCCCTACATTTCTTCTTGGGTTGGCCATCTGAATTGCTATTTTGTACAGATTCATTAGATGATTTTAATGATTCGCCGCAGTGCCTACATTTTATGGCTTCGATTTTTACAAGCTCCGCACAATACGGGCATTTTTTCAAATCTCCTTCTTTTAGGGTTTTTTCTTCAGAAGCTTGTCGATTTTCTTTTACTGTTAGAGCCGCAACTATACCAATGAGAGGGCTTAATAATACTGACAACAGAAAAAACCACCCGCCAGATCTCCCTTTTTTGTCTGCTATATATCCTGCAATAAAGCAGCCTACGATCCAAATAATAATAATTTCCATGCTTTCCTCCAGATTGTGAGTTTAACGCAGAGCTAAGCTGCCGCCGAAGCGCGCAGCGCGAAGGGAACCGAGAACGGCGCAATACTGCGAAGCAGCGCCGTTTGAGGCGGTCAGCTTGAGCGACTTGTTATGCGTAAGCGAGGCACTCGCTACAAAGTGGCACTGTTGCAAAACCTAACTCCCCTTCTATTCTTTTTCAGCACGCAACTTGCCGCGCGCCACCTGACAGAGAACTTACCAGAAAACCCTTCAAAGGAAAACGCGTGGAATAACCCGTGCGGAGGATTGCATTTCAAACACCGCAACGCGCGCGCTTTCTGACGAAGGACTGCTTTCCGTTACTGCTTACTTTCAGCGCAATTTTCTC
>CAYMWO010000266.1:0-2737 GCA_964393905.1 uncultured Bdellovibrionales bacterium
AGCGTAACCGGTCCGTGAGCGGCGTTATACCAGGTAGCGTTGAAATATGAGACTAGGAGGAGGTGTTGAAATGTAAGGAGGAGCAGCGGATGAAAGGTCGAGTGTGGAGTGCGGAATTTCGTGAAGAGCTGGTGCGAGAGTATCAAAGTAGCGGTCTGAATCAGCGAGGATTCTGCGCTGCGCGTGGCATCTCGGTAAGCGGTTTGCAGCGATGCTTGAAATATGTGAGTGGCAGTCACGTCGAGCGGAAGTTTATCGAACTTCCATCGATGGTCAGCACCCGCGCGAAGGTGGAGGTTAGTTTTTCGGACGGCACGATATTAAGAGTGCTGTGATGCTGGGTCGATGGCGTAAGGTCTACGCCTGCGCGGAACCGGTGGACATGCGTAAATCGTTCGACGGGTTGATTGGGTCTGTTCGTCAGGTTCTTAATGGTGACCCGTTGTCGGGAGATCTGTTTGTGTTTATCAACCGCGAACGAACGATACTAAAATGTCTATGGTGGGATCGAACTGGGTGGTGTGTGCTGGGTAAGCGTGTCAGTCGAGCAAGTTTTCAACTCCGTGATTCGCAACTACGCCAGGAATTAACGGCACAAGAATTTTACTTATTACTGGACGGAATGCTGAAAAAGAACGTGCAATCTAGCGAGAACCGTACTATAGCTACGGCGTGAATATTGAAGAGCAAGCGAAAAGTTTAAGTGATTTTGATGCTCGGGTGACGTTCGTTACACAGTATCGTGAAATCGAAAAACGCAACAAAGAGCTCCAGTCTCAACTTGAATGGTTTAAGCGCCAAGTCTTTGGGGAGAAATCCGAGAAAAGATTTGATATCCCCGCCTCGCAGCTCGCGCTAGGAGAGCTTGCTGAGGTTAAAAAAGGTGCTGCCGAAATTGAAATTCCCGCCCATAGGCGCAAACAATCAAAACCTAGCACTGATACCGAAGTTATTCGCTTTGATGAAAACGTGCCCACCGAAACGATCGTGTTACTTCCCCCCGAAGTAAGAGACCTGGTTGAAGGACAAGACTACGAGATTATTGGAGCCAAAGAGACGTTGCGACTAGCGCAGCGCCCGGCGGCATATGTATTAATAAAATACGTTCGTCCGGTCATTAAATTACTAGATAAGCTGCTTGCAGTCCCAGCGCCGGCACCTGTATTGCCGCAATCGCGCAGTATCGCCGACGTCAGTTTGCTTGCCGGAATCCTGGTTGATAAATTCCAGTTTCATCTTCCCCTCTACCGTCAGCATCAACGGATGAAAGCTGCCGGGATAAACCTCTCCCGCTCTTTACTAACCAATCTGGTTCAGGATTCGGCTGAACTGTTGGCCCCCCTATATCGGACATTAGAACGGTCAGTTTTAGATAGCCGTATTTTGATGGTCGATGAAACCCCGATCAAAGCCGGAGTGGAGCACGGTGAACATCGGATGAAGAAGGGGTGGTTCTGGCCAGTCTATGGTGAGCAGGATGAGATTGTTTTTATCTTCTGCGAGTCTAGGGGGAAAAAAGAGATCGATAAGATCCTTTCTCATTGGAAACCACCGGACCAAGGTAATCAGCAGCGAGTACTACTGACGGATGGTTTAGAAGCTTACGCTTCTTACGCCAAAAAGACGGAGTCCCTTACCCATGCTCAATGCTGGGTGCATACCCGCAGAAACTTTATTGAAGCCACTGAGGTCGAGCCAGCGTTAGCAGCAGAGCTGCTTGAGATAATCGGAGCGCTATACGCCGTTGAAGCAGATTGTAATCAGTTGAAGGATCCGAGCAAGATACTGGAGCAGCGCGGGCTATGCTCCCGACCGTTAGTGGAGCTGATCTTCGAGCGATTGCGACAGATCTCAGCCTCGCAGGCGATGCTGGCCGACACCCTATTTACCAAGGCGGTAAATTATGCGCTGCAGCGGGAAGCACAGCTTAAAGTTTTTCTCGAAGAACCGTCCCTGCCTCTTGATACTAACGCCCTCGAAAGACAGATTCGGCCAATACCTTTAGGTCGAAAAAATTGGCTCTTTTGTTGGGCCGAGATCGGCGCCGTCTATACAGGCATCATTCAATCTTTGATCTGCTCCTGTAAACTTCGAGGTGTCGACCCTTTTACTTATCTCATCGATATAATGCTGAGGCTCTCCGCTCAACCGCACAGCGACCTCACCTCACTCATCCCTCGAAACTGGAAACTCAACCACAAAGACAACCCTTTGCGCTCCGATCTGTTCTGCAACTACGCTGCCCGGTGACCGGTTACACAGCAGCCGCCGGCCGTGAGGTTCTGGCCGTGAGGTTCCAGCTTCTTCTGCGCCGAAATATTTGCGAATAACCGGTGCTCTACGGTCGAAACAAATCGCTGGTTTGTGCGAATATCTCACAGAGAAAAGAACATGGAACCCGCGAAGCGGGGTTTGCTCGCCTTACTTTTTAATGTTGGCGCATTGTTAGGGCATCGCCAGTTTGTTCATGCCGCTCTGTAGATATCCACATAGTGTTGCATTTGAGAATTGACTAGCTCCGCCATTGGATATATCGAAGTAAAGACCTCCAATGCGATTGTAACGGTACCTAAGTAATTGCTAACTTGCGCTGGCCCGTGATTTGCAATGTAAGACACTAGCTTCTGCCCCAAATACGGTTCGTTCCCGTCTTCCATTTGCGGTTCTCCGCCTCCCAGCGCCCGCTAGGTCCTTCTACGCAATGAGCTGGTGTTCTATTTGCATATTGCTTCTGTGG
>CAYMWO010000267.1:0-2735 GCA_964393905.1 uncultured Bdellovibrionales bacterium
GTGGAGTGGACAGCCAAGGGAATGAAAATCCAAGAGTGGGGTTATCTTGATGGAGTTCCTAGTGGGAATTTTCTCGTGCGCTTTCCCGACGGAAAGCCAAAAGCACAGGGAAAGTTTGCTAACGGCAAACGGGTTGGACACTGGGGTATCTGGGCGAAAACCGGGCAGCAGCTATCTAGTGGAGATTATGTTGAAGACAAGATGAACGGGAAGTGGCAGCTCTGGTATCCAACTGGGCAGCGTCAAAGCGAGGAGGAGTGGGAAGAGGGGAAGAAGAACGGAGTGTTTAAGAGTTGGTATCCAAACGGCCAACTAAAGCTCGAGGCTCAGTATCTTAGAGATATTCCTCACGGTAAATTTGTTGAGTATTTTGCTACCGGTGCCAAGAAACAAGAAGGGGTTTATCATCAAGGCATTAAAGATGGCCTTTGGATTACTTATTTCCCAAATGGCACTAAAAAATCTGCTGGCGAATTTGTAAACGGCAAGGAGAGCGGCGAATGGACATCCTGGAAGCAGGATGGCTCAATTTCTAAAAAGGGCCCGGTTCATGAAATAAGTAGAGGTGGTGAGAAAAAGGGCTCTGCCGGAGAGAGGGAGTCTCTCTCAAGTGAAATTGAGAGACGCTTAAAGGGGGAGGATTTGGTGGTTAAGGGGAGTAAGGGTCATTCTAATGAAGAGCCAGAACGAGATGGCTTTGATTTCTCTGCTAGCGGAATATTGCGAGGGCTTGGACTTTCTGGTCCTAGCTCAGCTCCCGAAAAATTAGAAGATAAGCGAGATCTAGAAAAGCCTCTGCTTGAAGAACGCAATCTTAAAAAGCAAGGAGAGGTGTTACAGGAAAAGGATCCCGAATGACGTGCCGGTTAATATATGTTCTAGGTAGCCTCTTATTCATTCAACTCACTGCATGCCGCGAACCAGCACGGGAGGAGTATTCCCCTAACACCATAGCTAACTGCCAGAAGTGGGAAACCCCTGCATGCGAAGATGGATGTAAGGACGGAATCTATCGTTACTGCTATATAGATAAGAAATACGCTAACGAAAAATTCCGCGTCCGCGATCACTGCTACGCTGTGCATGTAGGGAGAACTTGCCAGCCCTGTGAGAATCTATTTGCTTTGAATTTCGGAGGAGCTTTAACCCCGGTAAAATGCCAGGAGTTTTTCCAATCCATCGAGGACAAGAACAAGAAATGCGATAACTGCCTTATGCGGTTAGAAGACCTGAGCTAGCCCAAAAAGGTTCCAGATACATTTTTTTCTAATTATCTGAATTTCCCGCAGCTTTTTACGAGAAATGTTTGCCCATTCCTGGTCGAGAATAAGGGTAGGTAACCAATTTTGGGTGGACAATTAGATGAGTATCTCAGGTATTTCATTTGAAGTGCCGTCCGCTGGACGAGGGCTCTTGGATAGACCAATTACTGAGGGCGGCGTTGGAATTCCGGTTTTGCGGGGTGGCGCGCCTCTGGGTCTTAAGAGCTTTTTAGAGCTTCCAGCTGAGAAGATTGTCGGTGATGAAGCTCTGGGGGAACGTAAGCAATTTAAGGACGTTGGAAATTTTCTCTATAGTCTTAGCGGAGTCCTAGAAAACATCAGAGTTTCTTTAGGTTTTAAAATTGATTCAGCCGCGACTGCAATTGAGAGTTTGGTATTAAAACCATTTGTGATTGAAACCGGGGGAACAATTGAGTCTGGTCAGCGATATAATTCCGTAATGAGTTTAGCCTGGCTTTCTGATCCTCAATTAAGGGTTCATCTGGAAAAGGTCGCAGGATTGGAAGTCGAGCTCGGTTCGCCATTTGCTACCCTAGTCGAGCGATTTAAGGACTCTCTCTCTGAATTTGGTCAGAGTGTTAAAACGCTTGTCAATAGGGATCGAAATCCAGATGACATGCGTTACTCCGCCCCTCAAGAATCGCTCCCTCAGTTACCTAACTCCATAATCTTACGGTCGGGAAGCTCTGTCGCAGGTAGTCACAACGTAAGCCTTCATCAGGGCACCCGACCAGGAGAGCGGATGGCCGATAGAAAAATCCCTTATGACGAAAAACGAGCTTCAAAATCAGGGGCCGAGAGAGAGGGCCGATTAAGCGGGTTATTGCGACGTATCCTTACTCTCTTTCGCCGGGGCGGTTCAAAGCGTTAAGGCCTGCCACAGGAAATCCCTCCAACTGTCTCATCTCCCCTATTCTGTGGTAGAACCTCCCCCGGAAGTAAGACCGACAAAAATGGGCTGAGAGCATGGGTCGTAATAAAGAAAATAGAGAGCGCATACCGTTTAACGGCGAAAAAATTAAGCGAGTTACCCCTCGGTTAATCAGCCTAGCTCGCCCACATCTGGGGCTGATCTTGGGCGGGCTGTTAGCACTGGGTCTTGGAAGCGGAATTAACCTTTACTTCCCCTACCTGATTAAGGAGATTCTAAACGGCCACATGGGGTTTACCTTAGAACAGGATCTTGGGAAGGTGGTCGGGCTTCTCATAGGGCTGTTTGTCATGCAGTCGGTGTTCTTCTATTTCCGCCATTATTGCTTCTGGGCTGTCGGTTACCAACTTGTGGGAGAGCTTCGTACCGCGCTCTACAAGGCAATTATCTCTCAAGAGATAGGATTCTTTGATCGCTCTCGTGTGGGGGATCTCCTAAGTCGGCTAAGTTCTGACACACAGCTTGTGCAGAGAGCATTGACGATAAATATCTCTGTTGCTCTCCGCTATATTATCCAAGTT
>CAYMWO010000268.1:0-2684 GCA_964393905.1 uncultured Bdellovibrionales bacterium
AGAGTATTGGAGAGCAAATTCTCGAGCACCAATTTGCTCATCCAGGTGGTGCAATTTACGAATACTCCCCAGATGATCCTTCCAAGATTCTCTCGATAACCAATAAAGACGGCTCCTTTGCCAGGTTTGACGAGAAGACGAGAAGAGTCGTCGAAGTGCGAACTGCTTCAGGTGTCGTTACGAAGTTCGTATATGATGATATTCCTTTCTCATCTGCTTATGCCAAGGAATGTCCAGTAGGTCCCCGTATAGTATCAGGTGTGGTGCCAGGGTCAAAGGGAGAAGGAGTTGAAGTAGCTGCGGGCGTTAATGCGAGTACTGGAGAAGTAATAGTAATTCAGAGGGAAAAACTGCCTGATGGTGCTATCAAAAGTTCTTTCCTCGATGGAAGCTATGAGTACTTGAGTAAAGAAGGCGGTCTTCGCAAATATAATGCCAACGACCGCCTGGTGATGATGACCAATCTGAGTAGTGGCGAAACCTACAAAATGAAATGGAATCCGCCGTTCTTCCAGCCGCGAGCAGGGCAGCTCCAGCAACTGACCGGACCGGATGGTGTCACCTGGACATGGGACGAGGATCTCGAATGGGTGTCGGACAGCGGAGAATATTTTCACGGGACTATGTCAGTCGATGAGAAGACGGGAGCCTACTGTGCCATTTCTGAAGACTGCCGATCTTATTGGCACCCCGACAAGAGGGGCGACAGACTGGAGAGCGAAGATCTCCGTGAATGCCTAACGGCGCTTATGGACGCTGCAGTTAATGTTGATGTCAGTGTCGTCGAGCGAATCCTCGAAGGAAGATCAGAAAAGCAAAGACAGGCGATCAAAGAAGAGTTCTTCCTACGCTGGGGCTATAGTATCACTCAACGATTCACTGGAACCGACAAACTGAAAGTCGTCAATGCACTGGAGCGACCTGATGATGCGCCAGACGATGCCGGTGATCTTGCTATTGCTTTGCACAAATACGGTCAACCATGGGATAGCAACAGAGCAGCTGTTAAAGCAATCCGAACAAAGTTGATAGGTCGGTCCGCTGCCGAAATCGAGGAGATTGACTCCGATTTTAGAAAGCGACTTGACAAAGCCGGTCTGCCGGTGAAATCACTTGAAGATGCCGTTGGACGATTAAACCATCCAGACAGGGACGTGTGCTTGCTCCTGTTGAAGGGTGTTGACAAATTGGATTACCAAGACTTCTGTTTTCTCTCAAAAGTGGCAATCTTCAATCAGGACATCGACATGTTCATCGAGACATGGAAGGTGGCACCGAATGAAGGTGATAGGAAATATCGAGACTCGTATCTGCAAGAACATCCACAGCGAGAGCTGGAAAAACTCTTTCCAGGAACAATTCTGGACAGATTGGCTAAGGGTGGAATCTATTTGGACGCAGGGAAAGCATTGGATGTCCTTGAACTCGGTTATATTGGCGCGGATAAGTTCGTGCGTGAAGCCAGCCATTACCATGGCGATGAAGAAGAAAAGATTGATGTAGCCATGCAGGGGATGCAAGAAGCAGAGCGTCAACTCTTTGTGCAGGGCGAAAGACTCTTTCGTTCCAACCCTGATGGTAAAGGATTGACAGAGGAAGATCAGCCGGCTTGGAAGCGATATAAATCCATACATGAGTCTCTGACTCTAGCAGGAGAATTCACCGAAATCTGCAGATGGGAAGAATTGGCTTTGGGCAAGGATGGTTCGTTGCTGTGTACCATTGCCAAAATGAATGGGACGCTAGGATATGATTCCACAACCCAAGATCTCATGTCGGCTATTGAGAATATGAGTATCGATGACTTCGAGCGACTGAGATGCGACGACCATTATCGTGAAAAGGTAGAGACTGCAATCGCAGAGTTTGCGGATGGAAGTATCGACGATCCTAAAAGCGAGCTGTCTAGAAGCCTGGATCTTGTAAGGAGAAAGTGTGAGGTTAGATCTGACCTGAACCGCATGAAGCCGGAGGAAAGGATCCTTTACTTAAAGGGCGAAAATATTTTTTCAAAACTTCGACCGGCAGATATCACTGAAGAAATGCTTCGATCAATTCGGCTGTATGAGCAACTGGGAGCAGACGTAAGCTTGGCCGCGTACGATCCACGAAGACCTGCCTGGCTGGAGGGTCAGCGGCTATCTCAAGATTTGGAGGCCCGGCAATTTTTTATCGACCGCTCATTCAAGTCTGCTGAGATACGTTGCAAGCGCACCATATTCGAAGTCATTGACGACAGCCTGCGCTTAACCAAAACCAATGCCGGAGCCATTTTCCATGGGCTCAAGCATATGCGTCCGGAAGAACAAGAGTTAATACGGATGGCACACGAGGTATCAGGAGGGAAAGTTAATCTTCGCGAATTGCCGGTTGAGCAAAAGGAAAAATACGTCAAAGCAACAAAGTTTAGACAGGAGCTAGACTCGTACCTGGCTGCAGTGCTCGATAGCGGTTACCTGCAACTTGGTCCGCCAAGCGAACTCTTGCCATGGTCTAATCCTTGCAAACCAGAACGAGCTGTTGCGCAAGGGATTCTTCAGCAAGTAGCTACGGGTGAGAAGCCCAAGCAAGGAATCATTGAGAAGCTCAATATTTATGCCAGCCATATGCACTCAGATAAGGCACAGATCGCAACTGATGTAAAAGCGGCCCTTGGATCCAAAGAGTTGGCGGAACGTGCTGGA
>CAYMWO010000269.1:0-2682 GCA_964393905.1 uncultured Bdellovibrionales bacterium
CTGATTCGAAGAATTCATTTGCCGAGGCAGTTCCGGCAACTCCGATCATTGCGAGATCATGATCGACGCTTATTTTATCCCAAACGCGTTTGTACCCTCCTCGCTTGAGGCCGAGTACTTTTGCATAGGCCATCTTTAATCGAAACGCTAAAGAGAATCTTGATAGCTTCTGAGCAAATGTGTTCATGTTAAAGTGTATTTATTGAGAAGATAGGTATCAGCAGTTTCTACAGTTCGCTATTGTTGCTGTCAAATTGATAATATGTGGAATTCCGCTAGCTACATGCAACGCGTTTCTATAGAAAACGAAACCACAATCGGGAAATAGCTTCTAATGGACGAACCTGCCTCATAATCTGACCGAACTGTTCTGGGGTCAGCGCTTGTGTGGGTTGCAGTGCACTTCAAGCAATAGTCCTTATGCGACGACTGGTAAGGTGGCTAATGACATAGAGCGGATTAGAGGGGCACAGAAATCCCTAACCCTTAACAAGCCTAAGCTTCGGCCTAGAATCCGCTCCCTTCCGTCCATCTTTTCTTTGCTCGCTCCCCAGTTCCGGATACCCAAAGACTCTCCGTCCAAGAAGATAGAGTTCATCAAACGGAATTATGATTAGATAAGCAACATACACGAACGCGTGCACAAGCAATTGAATGATTAGGCAGACACTATAGTAGAGCAGATACATAGCAAGGCTGTAGGCAGCCGCGAGAATTGCGAGCCCAATAAACAGGGTCGCAACAGAGATTACTAAGACCAGAAGGAACTTTCCAAATATAAGCACTAGCGTTCAATCCCGTTAGTCTTTTGTTTGCCAGAAAGTATCTGCTCGAGCTGTTTAGTCTGCAACTTTCTTTTGTCCTTGTCCATTTTCTCCAAATTCATCAGCTTCCACCTGATTCCAGGAAGGTCCTTGGCATGGGGCACGTCAAGCAGCTCCCATTTCGGAGCGGAATTGGAGACTGATATTAAAAACTCTCGATCCTTATCATTTAGGGCCTTATGGACTTCAGTAATCAGATGGCGTCTGGTTTCAACTAACTCATTAAGAGTTACAGGAATTCGATTGAGACCGATAAAGTTATTAGCGAATTTCTCGGCCATATCCACGGGAGAGGGGGATAACAATTCGTGGAAGGGACGGTTTCCACTTGCGAGATAGACTAGGAAAGCCGTTTTTAATTGGGGGGTGATGCCTTCGTTTTCGAGTAACAGTTTCACGTCAAAAAAGTCTCGTGGATGCTGCCGGCCAAGTGCGGCACAGAGTTTTCCGGCGTAGGTATCTTCGAAGGAAAGAGTAGAGAGCTCTATTGCCGTTCCCAATTCCTCGCCTGCCGCCTTTGCGATTTTCCGGCTTTGATTCGGATAAACGGACCCTCGAAGGATGTAGTTAACTTCTAGGCGAATGTCATCGTGACCTTTTTTGAGAGTGAGTGAAGTAGGGAATTGTGTCTCGGGAAGAGTAATTGGAGTGACACTTATGCTGGAGTCCTGGAGTTTAAGGTCATCTTTTACGCGCTGAAGGGAGTCGGCTATGCCGTTAAGGGTATCAAGCCTAGTTTGGAGAGGAAGATAGGTTAGGTCCAGGTCAACACTATAGCGGGGGAAGTCGCGATAGAAATAATTTATCGCTATGCCCCCTTTTAAGGCCAGGTTCTCTTGATTGCTAAGAGCATTGAGCGCGGTCGCAATGAGCTTGCTCTGATTTTTTAGTTTCTGGTCGTCCACTAGGGTATATCCGCAAAAGGTATAGGCCGTTCCACTGTTATTTTGAAACGCTTATTTACCATGCCGTCACGCCTGGCTATTTGCCGTATGCCCGAACCGAGATTTATTCGAGAGAGGTCAAGCTTAGTAAACCAGGGCTGTTGTGCCTGATCTGCAAGGAATAGAAAGACTCTTTTGACTTTTACGGAAGTACATTTCTCCAGAAGTGCTTGGACCACAGCGGGGGAAAACTCGCTCTGGAGATACATGTCGTTCAACCGGTCCTCGAGATCAACCTCATCCTTTACCGGAAGTAACCGCTCAAGCATCGCGCGTTCTCGAGTTGAACAAGGGAAAGCTATTGGAGAGCGAGAATAATCTGTCTCCCACGTTATTGCGGACTCCTCGTCACCGTTAAAGAGATTAGTTGTGTAATAATAGTGAGGAGCACTCCATTCGAATGTCCTGAACCATTTTGGTAGACGAGTTCCTGGTGCTCCATAAAGAGTGCTAACTTGGCGAAACGGTACTTGGTTCGTGGAGCTGGTATGCTCAAGCGCCGAGCGCCCACCAACGTGCAGCATAAGTCCAAGCTGAGTTCTCATAGCAGCTATTCCGGCTTCTATTGCGGGTGGACCATCATCCGTGCGGAAGTACGCGCCGTGCCCAACAGCGCCCAGCCAATCTGACTGCTTATATTTGGCGAGTTGGTCATCAGAGTAGCCGAGCTTGTGGAGGTGAGGGGTGGTTAAAACCGCACCTCTGGGCCATAGCTTAAGCAATGATTTTAATTTAGTACGCGTTACCATAATATACTTATAGATATACGCCTCAAAATAAACTAATAGTTTGTATTTTAGCGTAATAATATAACTATACACTAGTATTGGGTTTTATTATAAATTTATTTTCTACACATAACTAGCTAATATCATAGCGGATTTATACGGGACTAAGCCCGAATTTCACAGTCT
>CAYMWO010000270.1:0-2674 GCA_964393905.1 uncultured Bdellovibrionales bacterium
CTTAAGTTCTCTGACACAGCCGTGCGGATTTGAAGAGCCTCGTTCAAAACCCACTTTTTACCCTATTCCGACATCTATAATCGCAAGAAACTAGGCTTCCAAACGAGGACGTTTCTTCAATCTGACTGATTAAGTCACGCTGCGGAACATATCGGAACTCCAAAAGAGCGCGACTTGGAGCGCCCTTTTTCGTAAGGGATGTGATTCCTTGTTGGGGGGGCTGAATTAAAGCACTCCCAACATGTGCCGAAAGGTACCCCAGTTACTCACAAGGGATGTCGAAAGCTTATTTGCAGGAATTGAGATTTATACCACTTGTAAGGAGTGTCCCATGAAACGTGTCATAGCCGCTTTAATGCTAAGTGCCATTGCCGTAAATACAGCTCAGGCCATTAAAACCGACCCGGTTCTAAACCCGACAGATTCCGCTATCATCAGCTCTAGCTATACATCTTATGACGTTAGAAACGGCGCTGAGGTCAGAATGGTTCCGACTAGTAAAGGAACTGTACTGGTGATGGTGCAAGGGAAAATCGTTGCCGAAGTTGCTCGGGAAAGTATGGATGACCTAGCCGGCTTCAGCCTTAACTTCCGCCACGACCTAGACTTTGAATTGAAATATAGCTTGGATGGCGAAGTTATCGTGTTTGAGTATTAGTATGAATGCCACGAAAATTAGCCAGGGCCCCAACTATCTTGGGTAACCCCGGCTTAAACCGAAGCCCCTTTAGCATGCCCATTTACATGCCCCTTACTAGCTCCGTCTTTTACCTCAAACGCTAACTCACCATCCCTAACCGTAATCTTCACCACCGAGCCGTCCGCGACAGTCCCTCCAATTATCTCTCTTCCCAGTCGGGTCTCCAGGTTTCGCTGAATATAGCGCTTTAATGGCCGAGCTCCATACGCCGGGTCGTAGCCCGTCTGTGCGATGAGCGCCGCCGCTTCGTCTGAAAGCTCAAGCTTAATCCCTTGGTCCAAGAGCCGGTGTTGTAGTGTCGCAATTTGTAACCGCACAATCGATTTTATCTCTTCAAGTCGTAACGGCTTAAACAGAATAATATCATCCACACGGTTCAAAAACTCGGGACGAAAATGCTGACGTAGTTCCGAGAGCACCGACTTCCTGACACTCTCCTTAATCTCCCCATCCGCCGAAACCCCTTCCAATAGGAGCGGCGAGCCGATGTTTGAGGTCATAATTATCACGGTGTTCTTAAAGTTCACTGTCCGGCCTTGCGAGTCCGTTACCCGGCCGTCATCTAGAATTTGTAACAGCACATTAAACACATCGTGATGGGCCTTCTCGATTTCATCGAACAAGATTACCGAATACGGTCTTCGTCTGATGGCCTCGGTTAACTGCCCACCCTCTTCGTAACCAATATACCCAGGAGGGGCTCCGATTAAGCGGGACACAGAGTGCTTCTCCATGTATTCGCTCATATCGATGCGCACCATGTTATCTTCACTATCAAAAAGCGCCTGAGCTAATGTCCGAGCGAGCTCGGTCTTTCCAACTCCAGTAGGCCCTAAAAAGATAAACGAACCAATCGGCCGCTTCGGGTCCTTGATACCAGAGCGCGCACGAATTACGGCGTCTGCCACCAACGAAACCGCTTCCTCTTGCCCTACAACCCGCTCATGCAGAGTCTGGTCGAGCTTTAAAAGTTTCTCACGCTCGCCTTCTATTAGGCGGGTGACGGGAATGCCCGTCCAGCGTGAAACAATCTCCGCAATCTCATCCTCGGTAACATCCTCGCGCAGCAACCGACTCCCACCCTGGTCAGAGCTGAGTTTGGCTTCTTCCGCCGCCAGTCGTCGTTCAGCCTCTGGCAACTTCCCGTGCTTAAGCTCTGCCGCGCGGTTTAGGTCATAAGCCAGTTCTGCGCGCTCAATATCTCGGCGAATATCCTCAATTTCTTTGCGAAGAGCTTGTAGCCGGTGAATTCCACCCTTCTCTGCATCCCATTGCGCACGCATCGTGGCAGTCTTATCCTTCAGCTCCGCCAGCTCTTCTCGTAAA
Organism: uncultured Bdellovibrionales bacterium; assembly: GCA_964393905.1. Classification (GTDB taxonomy): domain Bacteria; phylum Bdellovibrionota_C; class UBA2361; order SZUA-149; family CAYMWO01; genus CAYMWO01. The sequence goes on from CAYMWO010000270.1 coordinate 2,027, forward strand.
TCTATCAACCTCTCCTGGCTCGCCTTATCGGTCTCAAGTTTCAGCGCTGCCTCTTCAATCTCAAGTTGCATCACGCGCCTGGTAACTTCATCCAGCTCAGCCGGCATCGAGTCAATCTCAGTCCTAATCATCGCGCAGGCCTCGTCCATCAGGTCAATCGCCTTATCCGGAAGGAATCTGTCGGTGATGTAGCGGTGCGAGAGCACAGCGGCGCTAACAAGCGCGGCATCTAAAATCTTCACCCCGTGATGGGTTTCAAACCGCTCCTTAATGCCCCGCAAAATCGAAATTGTATCTTCCACCGTCGGCTGATCTACGACGACCGGCTGAAACCTACGCTCAAGTGCGGCGTCCTTTTCGATATGTAGTCGATACTCGTTAAGCGTGGTCGCCCCAATACAGTGCAGCTCTCCACGGGCCAGCATCGGCTTTAGCATGTTTCCAGCATCCATTGCGCCGTCAGCCTTTCCGGCGCCGACTATTGTATGGAGCTCGTCGATAAAGAGAATTATCCGACCATCTGATTGCTTAACTTCCTGCAGCACGGCCTTTAACCGCTCCTCAAACTCCCCGCGGAACTTAGCCCCAGCAATCAGCGCTCCCATGTCAAGGGAGAAGATACGCTTCTGCATAAGATCCTCCGGCACG
>CAYMWO010000271.1:0-2661 GCA_964393905.1 uncultured Bdellovibrionales bacterium
CAAGCTCGACGTCGAGCACATCAAGTTCTACGTCATCTAGTTCTTCCTCAAGCACTTCTTCAAGTTCAAGTTCATCCTCAAGTTCATCTTCTAGCTCCTCAAGCTCGTCCTCTTCATCATCTTCATCGTCGAGCTCTTCTTCGAGCTCAAGCGGAGGGGGCACTTTCCAAGCAATTAGAATTAATGCTGGAGGAGCCGCTTATACCGACCAACTACAGCAGGCCTGGAGCGCCGATAAGGGGTTTGCCGGTGGAAAAATCTCTTCTGTCACAACAGATATCAAAGGGACTATCGACGACACTCTCTACATAAAGCAGCGTGGAGGTACGCTCTTCAGTTATAAGCTACCCGTGCCCAACGGAACTTATGCGCTTAACCTATATTTCTCTGAAAATAGCTATTCTAAGGCTGGGAAACGGGTATTTGACATAGCGATTGAAGGGCTAACTGCGATTAGCACACTTGATATTTATAAGCTCGTCGGTAAAAACGCCCCGCTGGTAAAAACTTACACCACGACGGTTAGCGACGGGACACTAGATATCTCCTTTATTGGCAAAATAGGGTCCGCATCAATTGCGGCAATCGATGTTTCCGCAGCCCCACCCATCACGACACGAATTAACGTAGGAGGAGCGGCGTTCTCCGATGCCATTGGTCAGAAGTGGTTGCCGGATTCATATTTCACCGGCGGGGCACTATACTCAACTACCGCTAACATCCCCGGGACAACAGACGATATACTGTACCAAACGGAAAGATATGGGACATCACTATCCTACCGGCTACCAGTAGCAAACGGTAACTACGAAGTGATTTTACACTTTGCCGAGATTTACTTTACCGCCGCTGGGAAACGGGTATTCAATGTAACTATCGAAGGATCACTGGTCGCCTCAAACCTCGACATTTGGGCCCTTATCGGCTCGAATGGGCCGCTTGTTCGGACCTACACTAAAGCCGTCAGCGATGGCTATCTCGACATTGGATTTTCAGCCGTGAAAGACAACGCCAAGATATCAGCTATCGAAGTGCGAAAGATCCCTTAGCGGTAATCCTGGAAATGCCAGGCCAGCTTTAACATCCCCCTTAGTCCTCTCCTCCCTATTTCGCTCTTCTCTGCCAATTGCAGGACTCACAATCATATAAGCCCCAACCCTCCGTTTCAGCTCGGTAATCAGCGCGGGCAAGTTACTTCGTGGCACTTCAGCACGAACGGAATAGAGTGTTCCTCCCTGCAATCTAGAGACACTTTTCTCTCGAACCTGATCCATGATGGCGATAACGGAGTCCAGTCTGTCACGGGCGACATTAACCTCAAATACCACTTCGCGGTGAACATCAAGCACACCACGAATACGATTTACAAACCCCTCAATCGCTCGACGGCGAAGTGGATTCTCCATCGCTAACCGACTAGCGTAAAGCTTAGTTGAGGATTCTTGGAGAGTTTCAACGACCTTTAACCCCTTTTGCCTTAGTGTAATTCCCGTGACAGTCTTATCGATGATACAATCAGCGTCTTCTGGGGGGAAAAGTTCAGGTCGTTCGTGCGATCGTACATATACTCCATCAATACCGCGTTCTTTAATCCAGCGTATGGTGATATTTTCCAGTTCAGAGGCAATTAGTAGCTGTCTACGAGGGAGCGCTCCCTTGGTCAGCACGGAAGGATGTGCTGCGACTACTACCTTCCCCTTGTCCATTCCGGTATCTAGTATCTCAACAGCATCCGGAACAAGTTCCGTAAACCAGACAGACCCGGAAAAGCCTAAGTCTCTGGATCCGAGGGCTAACATCTCGAAGATATTTTCTTGAGAGCACAGTTTAACATCGAGTCCTTGAATCGAGACCCGAGGGCGGTGCTCTCCTTCTTCAAAAACAAGCCCGACGCCGGATTGTCGTAAGAGCTCAAGCACCCCAGAAAGTGCTCTTCCCGTTGGTAGTGCTAGTCGAACCTGATTTATTTGCCGAGACATCGCCCCTCCCGAATACCGAAAAGTTTCTTTAATATGTAACCAGCAAACACGGGCTTAAGGCATTTCTGGGGCCGGAAACTAAAACGCCGGCCCCTGGTTTTATCCCTGGGCCGGCGTCTGTATAATTTCCCTAACTGCTAACTATACTTTTACCTGGCCCATTTTGACTGGGTGCCCAATCCGTTTGTGATTGAGGCCCACGCAAATAAGGGTTGTAAGCGGAAGTAGTCCTCCGACAAAAAAAGAAAATCCGCTTGTAAAAGTCTTAGCCATCATGGTTCAAGCACTATTCCATCTGAGAAGATCTCAGTCAACCAGCGAATCAATTAAATATTATGCGTTAGCTATTCATTAACAGCTCTCTTTGATGCGCCGGGAAAATTCTTAAATTAGTCTCCCAATCAAGGCAAAAACCAGCCTCTAACATTACGAAAATCGGAAGTAGCGACAGTTGCCGAATAGTCGTGGAAGGCCTAAAAGAGAGAAGAAAATTAAGAACTGCGCGAGGATAGAGCCTATTACCGCTTCCGCTCGACATTTATTGCGGTTTTTGCCCGCACTTCGGCACCGCAACTACCAGCTTTTTTTTGGAAGTCAGCTAATCTCTCTTGTTGGAACTTGGATTCAACAGGTAGCTCAAGGTTGGCTCGTTCTTTCCCTTACGAATTCCGCGTTGATGTTA
>CAYMWO010000272.1:0-2643 GCA_964393905.1 uncultured Bdellovibrionales bacterium
CAGGCCTAATTGTAGTAGCACCCTCAACGCCTCATGACATGAAGGGTTTATTAAAAAGCTGTATTCGAAATGATAACCCTGTTGTCTTTTTGGAATCTGAGTTGACTTACAGCCTAAAAGGTCCAGTTCCCGAAGAGGAATATCTTATTCCAATAGGAGTTGCAGATATCAAACGCGAAGGCAGCGACATTACTCTTATAACCTGGTCAAAAAATGTATTTTTAACTTTAGAAGTAGCTGAAGCCTTGGATAAGGAAGGCGTTTCCGCTGAAGTAATCGACCTTCGAACACTTCGTCCATTAGATAAGCAGGCGGTATTGAATTCAGTTGCTAAAACACATCGTGCTTTGATTATTCAAGAACAACATCAAGTTGCAAGTTACGGGGCTTATTTGAGTCACCTTATTTCAACAGAGATATTTGACGAACTAGATGCTCCAGTTGGTTTAGTGTCGTCCTTAGAGGTACCTATGCCCTATTCCAAGTCTCTTGAGGCCGTCGTTTTGCCATCAAAAGAACGTTGCCTCGCTGAAGCACGAAAAATATTAGAAGGCTCAAGATAGATGCCAGTTATCCCATATTTGGAATTCGTTCCTGAAATTGCAGAGGACGTTTTCATTGCTCCAAATGCTTGGGTAACTGGAAAAGTTTCGATAGGTGCACGTAGTTCTTTGTTTTTCGGCGTCGTGGCACGCGGTGATATTCAGAAAATTATTATTGGCAGCGAAACTAATATTCAAGAGCACTGTATTATTCACACGTCACGAGGATTGCAGGATTGCGTTATTGGAAATCGAGTAACAATTGGTCATGGTGCTATCTTACATGGTTGCACTGTAAATGATTCATGCATTATCGGAATGGGCGCTGTCATATTGGATGGAGCTAACATTGGTAAAAACTGCATCATAGGCGCACATTCGCTTGTAACTATGAATACAGTGATTCCTGAAGGGCACTTGGCATTTGGCTCCCCGGCTAAGGCGGTTCGAAAGCTTACAGAACGTGAATTCAAGGAACTTCAAGACTCCGCTGACAGCTATCTTAAAGTATCAAAAAATTACAAATCTTATTTCTTAACTCAAAGCGCATAGCACCTAAAATTACTTCGTTTTCATTCCTACCAACATATCAAGCCAAGTAAATATTCTCACTAAATAAGGTATTAATTTTATAATAGTTGGCGGCCACCACAGGGTCACTGAGAATTTATGTTGGGGCAATACGGAAGCTATGCGTGCTGGAAGCAAAAAGTTGCTTAAATTGTTAGTGGCACCATTACTTATGACAAAACTTCTTGAAAAAATCTCAAAAATTTTGAAAAATTGCTCCACTCACTGGCGATAGGCTACTGATATTGGCATCTACTCTATGAGAATAGTTAATCTACTATCGACACTGTTATTAATATGTTCGGGTTGTGGTGCTAAACGCCCTATTCCGTACCTTACCAGCAACGAAAATTCCAGCTATGAAGATCTTCATTTAGGAACACATCGCTTCGAAAAGGTCTCCTGTACCCGCGATGCCTCTGAGGACTTTGAGCGCGGCGTAGCTCTTGCTTATGGGTTTAACTACTCCGCAAGCGAACGTGAATTTCGCAGTGCCGCTCATAACGATCCCCTCTGCGCTATGGCCTGGTGGGGAATCGCGCTGGTTTCAGGGCCACACATAAATTTTCCGCTTGTTCCGCCTGATAAAGCAAAGCTCGCTTTTGAATCAGTGGCTAAAGCCAAAGAGCTCTCGCAAAATACATCTCCTCTTGAGAAAGCATTAATAGACGCGCTTAACGTTAGATATACCAAAGATCCTATGGCAGACAGGGCGCCGCTTGATAGTGCCTATGCTGCTGCGATGAAGAAGGTATTTGAAGAATTTCCAACTAACAGCGATGTGGGGGCACTTTATGCAGAAGCCCTGATGGATCTTCATCCCTGGGATCTCTGGACTAATGAAGGAGAGCCAAAGGAGTGGACGCCTGAGATCATATCGGTCCTTGAGCAGGTACTGCTGCTAGACCCAAACAATCCGCACGCTAACCACCTCTATATCCACGCAGTTGAAGCCTCGCCTAACCCGGAAAAGGCGCGGGCGTCAGCAGATAGACTAATGACTCTGGTTCCAGGCTCCGGGCATCTTCGTCATATGCCAGCACACATCTATGCAAGGCTTGGAGAGTGGGATCTCGCCGCAAAATCTAACCAAAACGCGATACGATCGGATAACGCATACGCACGCGCTAATCCAATGCCTGGGTTTTACGCGATGTACATGGCTCACTCCAGACACTTTCTGGCCTTTGGCCTTATGATGCAGGGTCAAAGCGCTGAGGCGATAGCGACTGCACGTGAGCTTGTTGTAGCTATCCCCGATCAGTTTCTAAAAGATTATGGCCCTATAGCAGATGGATTTTTAGTTTTTGTGCCCGAAGTTTTGATGCGATTTGGAAAGTGGGAGGAGATCCTGAGAGAACCATCTCCTCGTATAACGCTGCCTTTTTCTACAGCGATGTGGCACTTTACCCGCGCCGTCGCGCTTAATGCTCTTGGCAGAGATCAAGAGGCGATTGCTGAAAGAGCAATATTCCAAAAAGCATCTAAAAAGATTCCCTCTGATTCAACATTTGGAAATAATCTTTCAAGC
>CAYMWO010000273.1:0-2613 GCA_964393905.1 uncultured Bdellovibrionales bacterium
GGTTGTCGGGGCGCTTGGCGAACGTCGCGCTGGCGTAGTACACGCCCTTGGCCTTCCCAATGATGGATCCGTTCCCGGTGTCCTCGACCAACTGGTGATTGATGTTGGCCGTGTCCCCGGCCGCTAGATGCGCCTCATCCATGATGATGATGGCATTGGGGGCCAGTCCTTTGATCGCCGCCATGATCGGGCCGAGCGTGCGCGGAGTCCGTTCCTTCTTCCGCTTGGCAACCACCTTCGGTTCCTCCTTCGGCATTCCAGGAGGCTTGTCGGCTTGAAGTTGGTCGATGGTAGTAAAGAACGCCTGCTTTCCAGCGGGCAGCTTCCCGGTCTTGGCGATCTCGTAAAACGCATTGTTGGCATCCTCAGTCTTGAGGTTCTGATTACGCTCCTTTCCGTCGGTGCCGATCCATTGGATGTTCTTGTCAGTCACGAACGGCTCGAAGTCCTTCACGCCGATGTCGGGCAGGTCGCGTCCGGCCATGTCCGAGTACAGCGCCTTCTTCGCCGTTATGAACACCGGCGTCAGCCCCCGCTTCATGGCGTACCGAATGAGTGCGGCGACCGTGCGCCCCTTGCCGGTGCCCGTCTGGTCCGAGTTGATGAGCGCGGACCCGCGTTCGATGTTGCGGATGGCCAGTGCGGTGGCGTCGATCTGTGGTCCGGAGAAGGAGCGATAGAGTTCCTCCTGACTCATCCCGAGCTTTTCGGCCAGGTAGTCGTCGACCGGTTTCCCCTCTTCGCGCTCGAGTGTTTCGAGTGCCGCACGCTGGTCGGCCGCGATGTTTGAAGGCACCACCAGTCCCGCGGGCTTGTTTGCACTGCGCGAGACGTAGGGCTCCGTCAGAGACTCGCTGATGGGAGCAGGCTCTCGGCTTGCTCCTGCCAGTCCCGGTCCTTTGTCTTCTGCTGGGACCACTGCTGGGCTCGCTTCAGGTCGACTCGCTGGAACGCTTGTGTCTGCGCCAGTTTCTCCGCCAGTTGCGACGGGTGCTCGAGTTCCTCCGGGTTGAGGTTCACCTCCCCGTCGGTCAGGAGTTCCAGATGGCCGAGACTCTCCGTCCCCTGTTCCACCGCCAGGTCCACGATTGCCTGGGCTACCTTCAATATCAGTTCTTGCGGGTTCATTCAGCACCTCACCCAACTGGGTCCAATCCTTGTAGACCCGTGGCGCCTGGACCCAAGGCCGCGGGAATCCACCCTCTTTTGTCGGTGGGGTGGGTCGCTTTCCGTCGATGACAACGACGTCCACGGGCCAGCCGGCGCCCATTTTGTCGTAGAGGTCTCCCTCCAGTGTGAAAAAGTCGGTCACGTTGAACCGCTTGAACAGGTCGAGATACTCGCGCCGTTCGTAACCCTTCTTCCGGCCCTCCTGATTTATGTTGGCCGCCATCGAACCCGTCTTGGCGCCGAGGATTACGACCGCCTTCCCATCCGGCGTCATCGAGTCCAACGAGTTCAGCGCAATGGCGAGGTCTATGGACGACGTGGTCGAGTTCCCAACCGCGCTGTTCTGGATCTGGAACTGCTCATTTCCCTGATCGCCAAGCCGTGTTCCGAAGGGTGGATTTGCCACCACCCTGTCCGGGTTGAACTTGGATGCGAGTTGGTGGAAGAGTCGCGAGGCTGCGTCCTGGGACTCGGCGAATCCCTTCTTGAACAGTCGCTTCAGCCGTTCGAGCCGCTTCGGGTCCAGTTCATTGGCCAGGATCTCCGCCGAATCAGGTGCCCCAATCAGGAGCATCCCGTTCCCGGCTGTTGGCTCGAGGATGCGCTTGCCGGATTCCAACTGAGCGAGTTGGCCGGCGATGAACGCCAACGGTGCCGGTGTCGAGTACGCCTGATTGACCTTCGACTCACCTGTCCGCATCCCAAGGCGCGGCTGCGCTTCGTACAGCGCCACCAGTTTCGCGTACTTCTCCTGCGGCGTGCCTTCCCCGGTGGCAATCGACCGGGCCTGAGCCACGATGGCTGCTTCCTGCTCCTCCTGCTGCTGCTTCGGGTGGAGTGCTGCCTGCACCGCGGCGTCATCATCCATCCCGGTCGTGTCGATGTCCGGCCAGGTCCTGATCGCGTTGTAGATGGACCGCAAGTACGGGCGGATGGCTTCCCCGGCGTCCTGGACCATCGCCTTCGACCAGTCTGCGAATGAACGGATCCCAGCCTCGGCGTGATACCCGCCGATTTCGATTCCGAGCGACAGAATCTCGGGGTCGATGCCGGCACTCACCTGCTTCAGCTTCTCTCGGAGCTTGGCAAGCGCGGCGTCCTTGCGCGCCTTGGTGAAGACCTTGTTGGAGTCACCGTAGCCGGCAGGTTGAGGCGTAGCGGCTGGAGCGGCCGCAGGCTCACCCGCCGCCGTGGCAGTCGCCTGACCACTATCAGGCGCGGCGGCGGGGGCCTTCGGTTCCTCGGTAGCCGGAGCCTGGGGTTGGCGTCCGGAAATCACATCCGAGTCGGTGGGGTATTTGGGTTTCTTCCACGCATCCGGACCACGCTTCGCCTCCTCTGCCTCGATCCTCTCCGCCCAGTCGGGATGCTTGTCCTGCATCTCGCCTAGAATTTTGGCGTAGTGCTGGGATCCAATTTCGCCCAGACCGTAGCTTACCATTT
>CAYMWO010000274.1:0-2609 GCA_964393905.1 uncultured Bdellovibrionales bacterium
CTGCCCTTCCTTGGACTGCCATACTCCTCCTAACTTTGCGCAGCGTGAGCCAACTACAATGCCCTGAGATCAGCGTCAGAGGTACCGAACCAGCGGATCGCCTGTTGCGCTGCAAGACGTGCGCAGTTTGCCAATTGAACCCTTTGTGAGAGAGGGCACTCGTCTCCAGTCCGCTCATAGTTCGCTTTGGCATGCGCGAATTGATTCCTTGTAGCGGAAAAGCATGCCGCAAGGCGGGACAGCGCTTTTTTCTTGTCCAAAATGGTGCTGTCCTCAGTAATCTGCTTTAGTGCTCCAATATACTCCGGAGCAAGTTTCGCTAACTCAACGGCATCGCAGCAGACCTCAACTGTTAGCCTTAGCGCCTCAGCATCCTTCCGATTCACTCTGTGGCTATCGACCAATCCAATAAGATCACTAATAAATCGCGCGTCAGGTCTGAGAGCCTTAGGACTCAGAAGACGCTTTCTTATATCTTCATTGGCACTCATGCGAACCACCGTAGCTGACACATACTCAAGAACTCTTACAAAAAGGAAAATCTCTAACTCTTCATCATGAGACAGAGCAATCGCGCGGTTATACAATTCGAGCAAGTCCTTTAGCGCAGTGTCGTGTATTAAGGGGCGAAGATTAGTTTTGGCAATCTTCTCAAACAAGGCCTCGTCGTTGCTCTCGAATTCAGCTGGTCTAGGAGACTTAGAGAAGTCGAGACCGAGGGAAGTACTGAGCTCAAACAGATATGCATTGATGGCGTGATCGATTGTCGCTTGAGCGGTCTTTTTCGGGTAGAGTGCTTGCACGAATAGTTCCTCAGATAAATATGGGGGGTTGTATTTATCATAATCACCATTTTTTACGACAAGCAGAGCAAAGTAAGAAAATCCGCTTACGAGCGATAAGTTGATAAATCTACTTTCGCCGAGATCAAAGCTAAGCTCAACGCTGGGAACTGCCCCATCGCCAGTAGTGTGATATAGGTACTCCATAGCTTTATCATTAGTAGGCTCGATCCGAATTATGCTACGATTCAAGGAACGATATTCAACATCTTCGATAATTTTCGCTGTTGGTAGCTCCTCGCACAGACCTAAAAATTCTTTGACTTCTAGCTCAATATTACCGCTTCGCGGGATGTACAGTGTCATTAGGGTAGCCTCAGTTACGATTTCATCCTCGTGGGAGGCTGGATCGAAGTCCGAATCATCTATCGGATAGAATTCGATATCTACATCTTCCAGAATATTCCGGAAGGTAGTCATTGACTTTGCGAGCTTGTCTTTTAGTTCCGGCGGGGCAAACGTAATCATCCCGGTAGAATCAAAGTTACGTTGCTCGCTGTCAAGAGGAGGCTTTCAGATCGGCCCCAACCGGGCTCCTCCCGACCGTCACGACGGCAGCGTCGGAACTCAATAGTAGAAATAGACGTTCCCGTGAAACGACGACCCGCTGCGAACGCTCTACCGCCTTGTCGGCCATTGGAGGTAGTGAAGGCAGAACTGCCAACCATCTACACTGCTCCGTTAAGCACCCCGCCATGGCCACTTCCGCGATAGCGGCGCACCTGAACACGCCGCTGGAACGCTGGGAAACCCTTCGCCCCGGACGAACGGCAGTGTATCCGCCGATTTTTCTCCCCCCGCTTATCCAAGACTTGGATAAGCACACCTGCCTACTCCGCGATCTCTGGTTGAGCCTGCTCTTTACTGCTCGGCACAATCGTCCAAACTGCGCCACCAATCGCCACCGCCCCCCCAACCACCGAAAGCACGATCCCCCGGTGTTTAGAGCGCTGCCCTTGTCATTGAGTGCGACCCAATCGGCATAGCTTGTACCATCGGCCCGCGCTTGGTTGCTGGTTGCCCACGCTCCGGCAAGCAGGCCGACTCCCGCGAGGGCGAGCGCTCCACCGCCCGCCAGAAGGCGGATCGCGCCGGGGGGCACCTTGCGTGCTTTGCTCGGTGGCGGTGGGCTTGGCGGGGCGCTGGGGGCCGTCTGGTTCGGGTCTGGGGGCTGGCTGGCTTGGGGTTTGGCGGGGTTATTTCCGCCGGTTTGGCGGGGCTTGCTCGACGGAGTAACGCCCGCGCAAAAACTCGACCCGACGGCGGGCGCGTTCTGCTTCTTCGGTGCCCACGACGAGACAACCCATTTTCAAGTTGGAATCAGCGCCTTTTCTGGGTCCAGCCTCACGCCAGGCTTTCCGCCATTTGTAAATTCGATCCCTCTTCTTTCGAGTGCTTCCCGAATTTTGGCGACGGTGGATGGTCTTGTGATCGTCTTATTATTCTCGAAATTGAAGACCGACAGCCGAGAGACACCCGCAGCTCGAGCAAGATCGTCTTGTGTCAGCTTTAGTAGTTCACGGGCTGCCGCAACATGACGGCCATCAATTTTTGCGCTTGACATTGCTTCGTGTTTGCCGGAATTAGAAGAAAAGTATGTTTTGTGATCGGCGGTCTGCTCGAACAGACCGCCGATCGTGTCAGCCGGGAAACGACCCCAGAAGACGAGGCGCAGCGTATCCGCTGGGGGCCTATGGATCAAGTCTGCGCAGAGAGAGGGCTTTCATGCCTGTTGTCTCGTCGGTGCTGTGTGTTTTGCCCCCGTTT
>CAYMWO010000275.1:0-2557 GCA_964393905.1 uncultured Bdellovibrionales bacterium
CTGGTTCTCTCTAGGGCACGCAATACTGCCTGAACAATTGCAGCTACTGGTTCGCGTAACGCCCGGCGGACGACGGTATCATCAATAATTAACTCCCGCGGAGTGCCTGTGGCTAGGTCTCTCCCGAAAATCTTCATTTCTCGTGTCTCTGACATTGGCATTGCAGAACCAATTGTGAGCTTCACTCTCTCAGCTTCAAAAATGCCAATTTGTAGGTTGAAAGCGCGCCTCAGAAAATGCTCTATCGCCTCATCCATTTCATCTCCAGCAATACGAACAGATTCAGAATAGGCTGTTGCCCCCATGCTGATCACGGCAACTTCCGTTGTGCCACCACCAATGTCAACAATCATATTGCCGGTTGCCTCGTGAACGTTTAATCCCGAACCAATTGCGGCAGCCATTGGCTCCTCCACGAGGTGAATATGTCGCGCTCCGCTGGCCAACGCTGCGTCTATGACAGCACGCTTCTCAACCATTGTAATTCCCGAAGGAACGCTCACAATCAGCCGTGGCCTTCGAAGTTGCCACCTTTTAGAAACGCGCGTAATAAAATCTTTAATCATCAAATGGGTCATCTCAAAATCTGCGATAACTCCATCCTTGAGAGGGCGGACACAGCGGATCTTGCTGGAGGTTTTGCCATAAATGTTCTTTGCTGCCCGCCCTACGGCGACAGGTCGACCATCATCTTCTCTTACGGCTACGACACTGGGCTCATCTAGAACCACACCTCGACCGCGAATATAGATAAGCGTATTAGCGGTCCCTAAATCCATCGCCATATCCTGGCCAATCCAGCCCCCAAAGAATCCTTTGAAGGTCGGAAAGCGATCTGGCCGGGCCCGCGGAATTTCGCTAGCTCGAATAAAATCGTGCTGCACTAACCCAGTAGTAACATCTACTGAACCCAAAGAGCTATGTTCCTGATTACGCCCAATTTCCAACATTTTGTACTACCTCCTGGGAACTTGATTCTAATTGCAACCGCTCGGCGCTCTTCGCTGTTAAAGATAGAAGTGTTTGACCATCGTCCGGATAAAGCGCGTGTGAAAACTGCATCCCTTGGTTAATGACGGCTCCTAATTTAAGCCCCGTGGACATAAGATTAGGTACTATGTCGCTAATCGATAGGCGCTCAACTAACGCGATAATTCGCTTCATTGATCGATCCGCCTCGTCACGTTCAGTTAAAAGCAGTATCTCAGAGCCATAAAGATAACACGCTACCGCCGGGGCCCTACGAACCTGCTCAACAATTCGCATGACTCTCTTTTGAACAAGCGCCGCAACTTCTGGACCTGATATGAGTTCTATCTCTCGAATATTGGTCAACGAAATACGCAATAGGGTCAGTTTAGCGCGCTCCGTTGCCGCATCCTCAAGTAAGCTCTCCGCCTGAATTGCAAACTGTTTCCACGAAAAAATTCCGGTTAAGTCGTGGGTTGCCGCAAGAGTGTTTGCCAATCGGATGCGTTCAAGTTCTTTGCCGATTACTTGTGCAATTTTCTCTAATGCAGCTATCTGCGAAACATCGAATGTTTCGTGCGGTTCGCTTAAGAGGTTTAAGGAGCCGGCCTCGCGGTTAAGGATGTGAAAAGGAACTGAGAGGAATGAGCGTTGGCGGATGTCGTCGGTAGGTAAAGCTTGAACGCTTCTCTCCCCACAAATAACCCGCTTATGCTTACAAACAAGCTCCAAAAGCCGATGTTCAGTGCGATTCTCCTTTGAGTTGGAATAATATGCACCACGTCCGACCCCGCCATCGGCTGTTGTGATTACCACCAAAGCATCTCGACGGATGATGCTCTGTGGAATACTCGCCACGCTTGCAAGTAAACTATTTTCTGAAGAGTACTCGCGTAATTTTTCAAGTAATGTTGGCAGCTCAGGTAAGGGCTCGGTGCGGGTGCGAGTGGCCAGCCCTAACTCCTGATTTAATTCGATAATCATCGCGGCCTGCTTCGCGCAATCTAGAAGGATTTTCTCCGTAACCTTGGCGAAGGCGTAATTTTTTTTACTATCGCATGAGATAACACCCAGTAATTCACGCTTTTTCCCGAGTATGGGCACTGCGATAAAACTCTTTAGAGCCTGATCCTGGGAATAGCATAACAACGTGGTCGAATCGTGCTCGAACGGACAGACAGAAATTCTCACTGCGTTCTCCGCAGTCCAACCAATCAAGCCCGAGCCGAACGGAATCTCCGTGCTCACTAAAAAATCACGACTAAGGGTTTGTAGTCCCCCCAATCTTAGAAGCCTGTTTACGGGATCAGCGACAAAAATTGCTGCCGTGTAGGCTTCGGTTACATTTGCAATTAACTCAGCCAGGATATTGAGCTGGGAAAATAGCGTGGCATTGGGACCTTTTTGTAATGCACGAAGGGACTCGAACTGCTCTCGGCCTTGAGCGCGAGGTGTGGTCTGTAAACCTCCGACAGCGAGATCCTCTTCAACCGCCGTAATATCCTCGGAAATTATCGAATCTGGGTCGAGGTGATATGCCTCTTTTAGCTGACTCATAGAAATATCAGTCCTAAATTGTGCGATTAAC
>CAYMWO010000276.1:0-2539 GCA_964393905.1 uncultured Bdellovibrionales bacterium
ACAGTCTCTCCACTCTTGTCAGCAAAATTTTCTTCCTCACATTCTTGTTACAGAAGTCGTCGGCGCCCAATGTTAGTAGCTCAACTTCGGCCTCAGGGGTTGCTATTGCGGTTAGCATTAGGACTGGAAGATCGGCGAGTGTATTATCCTGCCGCAGAATTTTTAGAAAATCAGCGCCACCCATGACCGGCATCATCAGGTCGCAGACCACGATATCGACAGTGTGGGTTTTAAGGATGCTCAGTGCCTCTTTCCCGTGCTCGGCGCTCTGCGTTGCAAAACCTTCAGATTGAAACACAGCCTCTAAAACCCCGCGCTGGTCACGGTCGTCTTCGACAATTAGCACGCGCTTTTGTCCGGTGGGCACTTCAGCTGGAGAGTTGTGTTTGGCGGCAAGCTGCTCGTTTCGAAGCTGTTTTATGGCCACCTCAAAAGCTGGGGAGATCTTTGTAATCGCCTGAAACATGCCCTCAAAGCTTGTTCTTCCGGCAAAAATCTTTGCCAGGCCGTCTTCCAGCAGGCTACGAGTGCCTTTTTTATAAGCTGCCAGTGTGAATTCCTGAGTCGAGCCACCGCGCTTTAATATCGCTGCAAGTTCGCTGTCAATTACAACCGCCGACTCCACCCCCGTTGTGCCGGAATAGGCGCTATGACCACACTGCTCGCAGCCGCGACCAAACATGTAGCTCTGGTTTTTCTCTGGGCGAAGGACCTGAGGAAGTTTTTCAACGGTAAGCGGATCGATAACCGTCCCCCGGGCACAGGCAGCACAACTTTGGCGGATGCTACGGTGGAGAAATGCGCCACGAATTAGGGACACCGCTTTGTCTCTCAACTCAGTATCGGCGGTGAAATTTCCAAGAAATTCATAAATAGCTTCCACCGGATCCTCAGCGAAGCTGCCAACAAAAACCAAATCAGTTGCTGCTTGGGCTAACACATCCCTTGCGACGCTCGCGGAATCCACGGCAAGCGCCTTTGCATCAGGCCGTAATTCTCTAAGAAGGCTAAGGCTATTAGAGGGGGAAAATTTCGCCTCGTGTCGTTTCTCTAAACCAAAGATGACAACGCCATTTCTCGCCCCGGCGAGGGATTTTACCGCCGCGAGATTGAACTCCGTTAGAGCCAAGGCTGAGATGCTTACAGTGGGGGCTTTTTCTGTTGGCATAAATTCTTGTATAACGACTTAGTTTTGTTTAACTTTCTTCTAAGTTTCCCGGTCAACTGGAGCCCCCAACATTATAGATGTTGAATCTCGTGGGGATTCTTCAGTCATGTTATCGTCTGAAACTTGTAGTAACTTAAGGCCCTCAATTTTTTAGGTTTTTCAGTGCGCCCGAGCCTTAGCAGGCCCTTTTAATTAGTAGAGTTTCCGTTTTCTGATGACTACCGCCCATGCGCTTTCACCACGTAAGAGAAAAGTGCTCCTTGTATTGGGGATACTTATCGGGCTGCTTTCAATTTTCTGTGTAGTCTCCAACTACCTGCTCGGGAAAATTCTGGTGCATGTCTTTAGTGAGGGCACGGGGTGTTATGTCGAGCTCCATAGCCCTCGTATTTCGTTTTTCCCACTCGGCGCATCGGGTCGAAATGTTGTCATCCGGCATCCGGGGGAGCCACAGGAAAGCGGCTTTACCACCGAACGCATCTCGATTCAGTTTGAACCCCTATGGCTGTTAAATAAAGAGCTACGCTTTAAAGATCTCCGACTTGAAGGGGCGCGAGCCATTAGCCGAGGTAAAGACTCCGGCTTTATGCGCACAATGTTTTTTCTTTTCGATAGCGATGAACCAAAGTCAGAGAAAAAAGGCGGGTGGAGTTTCCATCTGACTGATGTGACAATCACGGGGCAAAACACGGATGATCCGCCGCTGATTCTTGGCACCGATGACCTGGATTTTATCTGGAACGCTCCGGCAATTAGGTTTGAGGAGCCAGGAAGCGATGCCGCAAAACCTTTTGATTTAACCGCTAGCGCGACTAAGTTCTCCATTCGTTATCGGGACACCGCGCCGAGACCGCTTGGCGCACTTAACGCTCGAGGTGCGATTGGTTTTGGTAAATTGCGAGTAGATGATGCGCTGCTTACCCCCGTAAGCTCAGCTCCCGCGGACATAACCGCCGGTAGAGTTTCCCAGGTTCACGGCTCAGGGGACCTTACACTGGGGATGGAGGGGGATTACTCAGTTGATATTGAAGGCGCCGTGCTGGACGAGGCGCTTTTAGCGATAGTTCCCGAGCTGCGCGCTCCTAACTCAAACTCTGAAGGGAGTCCTCAACTGGCGCTTCGCGTATTGGGGAAGTTAACCGGCAAACTGCTGAAGCCCAGTTTTAGCGGCGAGCTGGCGCTCGAAATGCCGCAGGGGATTCTGCCTATCTCGCGGCCGGAGTGTATGCCGCAAGTGCTTACCACTAAGATTGTCGCAGACCCGGATATGATTGATCTGGCAGAGATAGCAGGAGAAGACTTAATAAAATCCGGCCTTCTTCAAATTATTTTAAAGGACAATCTCCCCTTTATAACCGACCTGCAGCTTGA
>CAYMWO010000277.1:0-2521 GCA_964393905.1 uncultured Bdellovibrionales bacterium
GCTCCTGGCCTTTTTTTGTGCTTCGAGACTGTCGTAGATCTGAAGGTAGGACCGAGAGAGTTCTTCCCAGTGGAATTTTTCTCTAACGACATCGATAGCCGACTGAGATAGTTTTTCTCTGAGCGTTGGATTGGACTGTAAGTGCTGCAAGTTTCCCGTGAAGCCTGCGACATCGCCTTCTTCAACGAAAATGCCACTTCTCCCTTCGACCACGGCATCCTCTAGTCCGTCTATGCGGGAAGCGACAACTGGCAATCCAAATGAGCCCGCCTCTATTGTCACTATGCCAAAGCCCTCAGGGTTTCCAGAGACCGTTCTGTTTGGAACTATCAACACGTCAGAGCCGGCATATGCCAGATTACGTTCAACATCCGAAACTTCCCCCAGGAGTCTGATTCGGTCTTGAAGAGAGTGGGTTAGAATGGCGGCCTCGACAGCCAGTCGCTCAGGGCCATCGCCAATAATTAGTAACAAAAAATCCGGCGTAAGCTGAGGGAAGACCCGATCAACAAACCAGGCAAGGTTTTTCCTCGGGACCAATCGCCCAACATAGAGCAGGATAAATGGATTTGCGGGAACTCTCGGGAACTCTCCGAGGATGTGCCCTCGAGCTACATCCTCAGGAATGCTCGGTGCAGTTCTTACGCCATTTGGAATGATGTGGAGTCTTGCCTCCTCCACATGTCGGGCAAGACATTCGGCTTTCGTTTTATTACTTACCGCAACTACAACATCAACTTTTGGCAGGGATTTGCGTAGTAACCACTGATAGGCTTTGCATCCCCAGGTCACATCCAGACCATGGGCTGTTGCGACAACTACAACTCTCAGGGGGGTTTTAAACGGAATAAAAAACGGCACCAGGAGGCAATCTGTAAGGTGTAGCACGTCCACTTGATAGCGAACCGTAAGCCAAATTGTTTTTATAAGGGCGAACGGAATCCACCAGACGAGGTTCAGCTGAGAACCTGAAAGGGTAATCGAGAAAATCTTGTCGGCCTCGCAAGTCTCAATTAAGTCTGCGCTGTAGCGTTCAATCCCCCCGACTGCCGGCGGATATTTGCGGGAAACGAAGAGAACATTCAGAGGACGAGCCTCTTTAGCGGTTTGAACCATATACTCTCTTTATTCGATAAGCCCCCTTAATGCCTCTAATTTTCACATTGTTTAACGCACGTGAAGCAATTGGCGAGCCAACTTTTTAGTTCATTTTCATTAAACTTTCCTACATCCCCTCCGATAACTTCATCTAGATTAAACAGTCCGAATCTGTCGGCATCAATAACCGACGATTCTGGGGTTCTTTTAAAGGTTTATCTTGGTATAACGCGTGCGCAAGCTTCTGCTTCTGATCTGCTCACTAGTTGCAGTAGTAGCCCTCCCCTTGGCGGAAGGTCAGGCACAGGTTCTTCCTTCTCAGGTCCTAGGTATAAATGGTGACGGTCTCGGGCTAAGCCTGGCGCTTACCTCAGATAGTCGACCCGCGTTTAGTTTCTTTAGAAGCACGGATAAATCGCTCAGCTATAGTGAGTGGACAGGTTCAAGCTGGACTAGCGAGAGTGTGGATACCGGCCTGACAATCTTGGGCATGGTCACCGTTGATAATACCCTGGTGTTCGTTTCGCGCTCAGCTTTAGCGTTTCAGGGAAGCGAACCACACATAATTTACTATGACGCCTTTGGCGGAAGGCTTCTACATGCCTATCGCTCCGGAACTCTCTGGTCCAAGGAGGTCATTGTTTCAAATTTGGTAAGTGGCGGCTCCCCTGCCGTCACACCCTGCGGCGCAGCGTTGTGCATAAGTTTCTATGACGGTCAGAATAAAGACCTGCTATTTGCTCAAGGCTCGACCGGCGCTTGGTCTATTTCAACTGTGGACTCCGCCTCTGATGTTGGCTCGATGAGCGCAATTGCGGCTAATTCGAGTGGGAATCCCGCGATTGTCTATTACGATGCAACAAATAAGCGCCCACGGGTAGCAACACGAAACCCCGATAATTCTTGGAGCACTGAATCTATCCAATATTTAAATGAAAACTTCGGTGTATTCCCCAGCATAGCTGTTGGTTCAGATGACTCAATTCATATAAGCGGAAGTCGTTATCGAGGCTCCCAAACGGCTCAGGACCTGGCCGTCTTTTATGCCAAAAAGACAGCCACCGCCGGTAATGGGAGATGGAATCTTGCTCTAGTGACTGACGACTACTCGGGCGAGCAAACAAGCATCTCGCTCGATCAACAAAACACTCCAAAAATCGCTTATCGCTATCGCAGATTAAGTCCTGGCTCTGAGATGAATGGGGTTGAATATGCGGCTCTTACAACAAGTGGTGAATGGAATCGAACCCTGCTGCAAGACGCCCGAAGTTCCGTTTCGGGCTTTACGGTGAAGGATATCGCATTAAAATCCTCTGAGAGCTCCCCTTTTGTGGCATTTAGCTTCGATAGCCCTGCAATCGGAGCCGTATCGGCAACCAACGCTTACGAACTTTTCGGAACGCCCCCTGCGATAGTTTCGCCA
>CAYMWO010000278.1:0-2456 GCA_964393905.1 uncultured Bdellovibrionales bacterium
GCTCATGCCAGAAATCTGCCCCTTGAAATAAAACTCTCCGTCCGCGCCTAATCCCCACTTCCACCAACGATCGGTGTAGTCAGGATAAGAATACCTAGCAGCATACTCAGGGTCATCAATCTCTTGAATGATCTGAATTTCGCTAGCAGCGATTGGCGAAGGCGGCATGTTGTGACTCCAACCTGAGTGCGCTCCCACAAAACCTCGCAATCAATTTTTGAATCCGAGCGCGGCGAAAATTTGCCGCGCTCGGATTTGCTGGCTAGTTGCTAGGACGCAGCGAAGCCTTGTGATGCTTCAGGAACCCGCCATCGATGAGCACCTGGCGAATTTCCTGCTCGCTGGGAGAAAGCGAGCTGCCCTCGTGGAATTCCTCCGTCGGATAACCCGTCTTCGAAACGATCAGGTACTTCGCGAGATGCTCACGAAGAGCCGTCATCGCCTCCGGATCCTTGAACGCCGCCGGATCCAGCCCGACCTTGGGAACCCATTCCAGGCGCGACGCGAGAAGCTGAGTCGCCTTCGCCTCCGCATCCTCGGCGGTAGTCGCCTTCTTCCCCTTCAGGAGATATTCGGCAACCGCCGAAATCATCTCCGCTCGATTCTCCACCGGGCAGCCGGTGTAAGCGTTCTTGGTGATGTAGGTCGCAGCCGCGTTCTCCCCGCGAATCCGCAGACTACCGTGAAAAGCGCGTGTCGCAATGCAATTCGCAATACGCTGCGCCTCCGCGAAAGTAAAAATGTCCTGCTCACACTCAGCAATGACCCCCTCCAGGTCCTTGTACTGGGTAACAGCCTCCATCCAGCGATCCAGCGTAACAGAGAGCTTTTCGTCCAACTGGACGCTTTCGTCGCCCTTCTTCTTCACCTTTCCAGCCGGCTTGGCCTTCATCGCCAAATCGTCCAGAAAATCAGAAACGCCCGCGGCGACATTCGCATTCGCCTGGGCGTTCTGATTCGAAGCATCGTCAGCAACAGCCGCCGGGGCGGCAGACTTTTTCTTCGGTGCAGCCATTTCTTTTTCCTTGTCCGCCCCGAGTGTGGGGCTAACCCCAAGGTTACCACGGATCTAAGAACGAGGCAATAGAGCTAACCTCCCGGCTGTCAAGGGGTTAGTCCGCGCAATTCGTCTCGTTTTTGTCTCAATTCTGGGGTTTTTGTCCCTTAGTCGTTAATCTCTCTTGAGAATTTGCTCGTCATTTCTCTAAACAAGGCTTCTTTCTGCTTATTTATCTCCTCAACCACCTCGGGTGGCTGGTTTTCCAGAAACCCGTCAACCTCTTGATAATCATTAAGCTCTTTAATTGGATTACCGTGATTTAAAGTCACCTCTAAGTAGCGGATGTCGGCTAACATTCTCAATCCATCTTTAACGGGATCCGGATTCAATTGGTGAGTCCCTCGCAGCCCGCCAACAAATAAAGCTGCCACTTCTATAATTAGCTTTTCAGCTTCTTCGATTTCCATCCACCCAGCGCCAAACATCTCCCCCGGCTCTCCGTACCAGCCCCAAACTTCTAATTCAAATTTTGCATCATTACCAAGTGCTACCTCAGAGTCGCCTCTTTTCGAAATTTCTAAACTCCAACTCTCTCCACGAGCACGAAAATAAAACGGATAGCCATCAATAAAACCCTCTCCCTGAACAGGGCAATTTCCACCCAAACTGGTAATTTCGAGTTTGTCCATCATTCGTCTACTCCTCTACTGAATTAAACAGGTCCTGAACTTCTTTTGACAGCGAGTTGATGTCAATGACTAACACCCGCGTTGCAAATTGCAAAGTGCTTCTCTTTTCCAACAGCTTGGCTTTTCGCTCTTCGCCCAACCGCCGAGTTACCCTCTCCGGATCATTCGGATCAAGCCAATCATCGTCTAATCCCCAAACAGAAATTCGGTACTCAAAGCGCACTGTCTTTGGCGCATCTTGATAATGAATTTCTTCTGTTGTACCAGAAACTTTTAACACTTTCCCAAGCCGTAAACCGGCACAGCGCCCTAAAGCGTGCCCGTAGACAATAATGCACCCCGGAGTAATCGGTTGCCCGATCTTATCCAGAATCGGACCAGAGATAGGCTGCTTTCCCTGCTTATCCCCCACGAGCCATCTCCTCCGCAGCCTCTTTCGACAAATCAAAAGCAATTAGCTGCTCATCAGCCATGCTGGTATCTGGTCCGCTATCCGTATAGACAGACCATTTCCCATTTGCTTGCAGAGTGGCGACTCGCTTATTTTTCATTTGATGGCGCTCCGTTGCAGGCGAGCAGGGACTTCAAGCATTCGCTGATTAGAGCATTAAAAGCTTGAACACTCAAATCCTGATTCATGTAAGAATCTCTCAACGGGTATTTATACCAACGCATCTCAAAACCTGAAGCATGGTGTCTGAAATTAGGAAGGATGATGGGGCAAATTGGCTGATGATTATTCTCTCTCAACCAGGCATCGATTTTAG
>CAYMWO010000279.1:0-2443 GCA_964393905.1 uncultured Bdellovibrionales bacterium
CAATTTCTGTGCGAATTGTTGCACAAGCCTCATCAACTAGGTCAATTGCTTTGTCCGGTAGAAAGCGATCAGAAATATAACGATTAGAAAACACGGCGGCTGCAACAAGAGCATTATCCTGTATGCGTACACCATGATGAATCTCAAAGCGTTCTTTGATTCCACGCAGAATTGATATGGTATCTTCAACACTTGGCTGATCGACCATCACAGGTTGAAAGCGCCGCTCGA
The DNA here is from genome assembly GCA_964393905.1 of uncultured Bdellovibrionales bacterium. Classification (GTDB taxonomy): domain Bacteria; phylum Bdellovibrionota_C; class UBA2361; order SZUA-149; family CAYMWO01; genus CAYMWO01. The sequence continues at coordinate 232 of CAYMWO010000279.1, forward strand.
GCGCAGCATCTTTCTCAAGGTACTTTCGGTATTCATCCAAGGTTGTTGCGCCTATACAGTGCAATTCACCACGCGCCAACATGGGCTTAAGCATATTACCAGCGTCCATGGCTCCGTCAGACTTACCTGCCCCAACTATTGTATGCAATTCATCAATGAATAAGAGTATTCGTCCCTCGGCCTGCTTAACTTCCTGAAGAACGGCCTTCAATCGCTCTTCGAATTCACCACGATATTTCGCTCCGGCTATAAGCGCCCCCATATCAAGAGCAAAAACAGTTTTATCCTTAAGACCCTCTGGTACATCGCCGCGAACTATGCGCTGCGCCAAACCTTCTACTATGGCTGTCTTTCCAACTCCCGGCTCTCCGATCAGTACTGGATTATTTTTAGTCTTCCTTGAAAGTATCCTAATAACTCTTCGAATCTCAGAGTCCCTCCCAATTACCGGATCCAATTTTCCACGCTGAGCTTCCTCAACTAAGTCGCGTCCATAGCGCTCCAAGGCTTCATATGTTGCCTCCGGATTGGCACTAACAACTCTCTGATTTCCACGCACTGATGTGAGCGTGTTTAGGAATTTATCTCGATTCAAATTAAAAAGCTTGAACACCTTTCCTGCCGGAGTTCTTTCGCCTTCCTCAATTAGCGCCAGCATCAAATGCTCTACCGAAACGTACTCATCTTTTAGACGCTTAGCTTCCTCTTCAGCTCTTACCAGTATTTTGCTTAATCTTTGAGTGACAAAAGCTTTTCCTGCCTCGGCTCCCGGCCCTGTTACACTAGGGCGCTTATGAAGCTCCTTCTCAATTTCATCTTTGAATGCTTCAACTGGAACATCCAGCTTTTGAAATAATCGTCCAATTAAACCACCTTCCTGGCCCAACAAGGCTAACAGTAGATGTTCACCATCAATTTCATTATGACCTAACTTAACGGCTCGATTTTGAGCATCTTGTAAGGCTTCCTGTGACTTTTGTGTAAAACGATTAATATCCATAAGTCTCTCCCAAAAATCTCATTAGTTTCTAAGCACGCGGATCAAACTTCGATTGCGCAGCTAACTTCTCCAATAATTCCTTTTCGATGGCACTAAGCACCTTTGGTACCGCTACCTGCAACTCCACAAAACAATCTCCATTTTGACCGTTTCGTTGCGGAAATCCTTTTCCCTTTAGGCGCAGCCTTGTTCCATTTTGAGAACCAGCTGGAATTTTAATCTTAACTTGACCATCGATTAACGATACATCCACTTGAGCTCCCAAGGCAGCCTCCCATGGACTAATAGGCAAAGTTAAAACCAAGTTAGCTCCCTCCAATCGAAAACGCCGATGCGGAGCAATTTGCACATGCAGTAAAATATCACCACTAGCATTATTTGTTCCTTGCGCAGCTAGTCGAATAGTTGTGCCATCAAGTGTTCCCGCCGGAATTTTCACCTGATAATTTTTCTTCGTGGTTACAGGCTTGCCAGCAGAACTAATCTCATCCATTGCTAGCGTGATAGCCTTAGTGGCGCCACGAAAGGCGTCTTCAAGAGAAATACTGATCTTTGCTTGATGGGTAGCTGAGCCACGTCCCATGCCTCCCCCCTGAAACCCAGAAAGACCTTCAAAAATATTTCCCCCAGCGGAATATTCCCCGGCGTCAGAAAATCCAAAACCTCGCGCAGCTCCGGCACCGCCAAAAATAGCCTCAAAAAAATCACTAAAACCTCCGAATCCGTTTCCATCTCCACCGCCGGAGAAGTTGAAGCGAACATTATCAAATCCTGGTGGTGGTCTAAAATCCTGCCCTGACTTCCAGTTTGCACCTAGCGCATCATAGCGCTTTCTCTTATCGGGATCCTGCAGCACCTCATAAGCTTCACTGAGAGTTTTGAATTTTTCCTCAGCTCCCTTTTCTTTATTGACGTCCGGGTGATATTTACGCGCAAGTTTCCTATAGGCTTTTTTAATGTCATCCTGCGATGCCGTTCTTTGAACGCCAAGGGCCTCATAATAATCCTGATACTTCACAACCTATGTTTTGCTCCAAAATGAGGAAAATCTCTTCATACAAAAATGATAGATTATCAACGTGCTATTAATTTAACCACTGATTTAATGTTTTCAAGGAATTTGCAGTAATTAGGATGTGAAAGTTCAATCAGTTAGCAGCTTTCTCTTCAAGATAGTAGCGTACGTTCGATACAACTACATCTCGCCTACTT
>CAYMWO010000280.1:0-2354 GCA_964393905.1 uncultured Bdellovibrionales bacterium
TCCAACGTTTAGTCGCCCATACACTTCCGGGAGCAATGCCAACTAGAGGATTTCGTATCCCGCTAAGCAATTTATCAGCTTCGGCAATTGCGTCGTTGGAGAGATTTACAGACAGGTCCTGAGTTAAATTTTCTGGCTCATGACCCAACACTCTAAAGATCGCAAGATTACGTAGCACGTCATGCTTTAGATCGCTTCTCTGAGCGGTTTTCGTGTAAAGCCAACCAAGCGCCGCCTCCCTAAAACCATATCTCACCGGAATGCCGGCAAGCCCTAACAGTAACGCGGTGCGCGATGATTTATGAAGGGAGAAGGCGATATCAAATTGATAGCTAGCAAGCCTTCTTTTCATGTTGAGCAAGCCACTGAATCCGCTATCGCTCCTGCGTTTATCGAAGGTGATCACCCCCTTCACATTTGGATGAAAGCTCATCAGCTCTGCTCCTTGGGGAGTAGTCAACGCGAAGATCTCGGCATCCGGATAGAGCCTCGCCAAATTTGCTATGACTGGGGTCGAAAGCACTGTATCTCCAAGAAAACCCGTTTGTATAAGGAGGATCTTCATTGGAGTCTAATAGCACTAGCCTTTAAGAAGGGCGGAGAGCCACTCCGCTTCTTTTCGCAGCCCAATGTCGAGCGTGACCTGCGGGTTATATTGAATGGATTTACGAGCCAAAGATGTATCTGCTCCAGTATGCGCAACGTCTCCTAACTGACGCTCTCGATAACTAATATTCAGTGGTTTCCCAATAATGTCCCCGATCTTCTTTAAAACTTCATTTACAGTTACCCGTGAGCCACCGCCTATATTTAACACCAACTCTCTTGAATTTGTTGCCGCCGCGCTAATGTTGGCACGGACGATATCGTCAATAAATGTGAAATCACGAGACTGTTCTCCGTTACCGTAAACCACTAGCTCTTCATCTTTCAGTCCGGCCTGGATGAATTTATTAAAGGCCATGTCCGGTCGTTGCCGGGGTCCGTAGACTGTAAAATATCTGAGACTGACTGTTGGCACTCCGAATTCATGAGTATAAAGCCCCATCAGATGCTCCGCCGCCAGCTTACTTACTCCATATGGGCTAATCGGCTGCGGACGTAAGTTTTCCCCGGTAGGAAGGGTTTCGGCCTGGCCATAAACTGAGGAGCTAGACGCGTAGACGATTTTTTTTAGAGTTGGTCTAACCTGTGGCGATTTTGCAGCTTCAAGTAGCAGCTGCGTAGCTAGAATATTGTTGTCAGTATAGATCTGAAAACTCTTACCCCAGCTGGCTCGAACACCAGCTTGGGCCGCCTGGTGAAAAACCCAATCGGCTCCGGTAAGAGTCTCAACTAAGGGCATCTCCAAGAGATTAGACTCCAGAAATTGGAAGCGTGAAGAATCTAACGCATTCGTTAGATTCTTCAATTTCAAGGCCCTGGGATAATAATCGACAAAACAGTCTATTCCAACTACCTCATGCCCTTCGGCTAGCAGTTGGTCGACTATGCTTGATCCAACAAATCCGGCCGCTCCTGTCACTACTGAACGCATGCTCTTTCTCCGCTCTCGGTCCCCATCACTTAAAAGTTACTGATCAAGAATATATTGAACAACTTCCACGAAGCTCTTCATAAAAATAAATTCGGTGTCCCTTTCTTCCCGGAGCCGCCTAAGGGTGTTCTCCCCCTCCCCACTTAATATTAGAATTCTCTTATTTGCTGGAATGCCCAGATTCTCACCGAATTCCAGGTCGCTTTCCTTGTCTCCAACTACAAAACTCTCTATCGGATCTAGTCCAATGCGTTCCTTTAACGGCTCCACGAGCCCAGTTTTCGGCTTCCTACACCCGCAGTTATCCTCAGGTCGGTGGGGACAGTATAGTACAATATCTAAAACTGCAGCGGGATTCTCTCTCAAGAGTTCCAATTGCAGTTTTGCATTAACCGACTCAATCTCCCGCAGGCTAGCAATCCCCCGACCTATAGCTGATTGATTAGTGACTACCGCCACAAAAAATCCAGCTTTTTTTAGGGCGGCGATACCTTCCGCGACTCCTGGATACAGCACCAACTTATTTGGATCCGAAATGTAGCCGTAATCGACATTCAGGGTGCCATCTCGATCCAAAAAGACAATCTTAGTTGTTTTCAAATTCGCTGATTTCCAGCCCTTTAGACCGACCACCTAGATCCCGTTATTATGGAGTATTTTCTAGCAAAAATTAGGGGGAATTGAAAATAACGAAATTAGGGGGCTGGGAATACGAAAAGCAAACCCATCACCCAGCCCCTCCGATCTGTCAATGAAGGACCACCAACATCCGATTCCACGGAGAGTTTCTAAGCAGCTGCAAATAAACTCAGTTGGC
>CAYMWO010000281.1:0-2344 GCA_964393905.1 uncultured Bdellovibrionales bacterium
TTGGTCGGGGTTCGAATCCCTGCTCGGCAACCACGAATCTAGAGTCGCCATAACGGTCGCGGAAAGGCCGGCGCTAGGACTCGTTCACGTACAAGGGACTCGTTTCGAGCTGGCTGTTCTGGCGAACCAGTCCTGTAGTCCGGTTTGTGACCTTGTGTCCCTGCATTCGGGTCCCATCTGTCTGGCCGCAGCCGATGCGCGACGATGTACCTTGGAAACGAAACCTGCAGGGAAGAGGCAATCGATGCGCTCACGAAGACTTGCGATCGTTGCCGCTGTTGCGGTCGCCCTCGCTTCGGCAGCGTGCTCTGACTCCCCTAATGCGGCATCTCCGACGGTCGCCAGCGCGACGGGTTCGCCCTCGCCGACTACTCCCACCGCAACCCCGCCCACACCTTCGCCGCCGGGGGAGGCGGTCTACTGGGCAGTCGACGAAGGGGCAGATAACTGGCCGGACCGCGAAAAGTTGCGTGTTTGGCTCTTCGTGCCCCGACCTCTGCTAGGCGTGGTTACCCTATTCGCTGCTGACGGCTCGGCCGTCGGGCACGCCGACGTCATGGGATCTGGCTACTTCAGCGGCCCCCATTGCCAATCGCGCGTACCGGATGACAATCCAACCCTGGTCGTAGTCGGACCGGTCCAGATTGATACGGCATCACAGGCGGCTTTTCTCGCGGCCCCAACGACCTATCGCGCAGAAGTCGACCAGCGAGAACTCGGCATTCCTAATCCGAAACACCTCCAACTGCCGCTCGTCGATAGCGGTTGTCGCTCTGCGCCGCGGACGGTGGCGCCGTGCCTGAACGAAGCCCTCCCTCCGCCTATGCCTGGAGAGCCGAGCGAGGCATGGCTGCGCGCCCGAGCGAGATTGCCCGCCGATGTTCAGGTGTTGCGTCCCGAGCGAATGCCTGACGGGTTTGGGCCGCCCGTGCTGCTGGAAGCGTGTGTTCGTGGTCTTTTCGGAGACGATGGACCTCGGTACACCATCGTCCTGGACGGTCCGTCGGGATCGGTCGAAAGGATTGCCTTCGGCCTTGGGCTCGGGTTCGGCGAATGGGGCAACTTCCCGGGCCCACCGACGACCACCGAACAAACGACGGTGCGAGGCGCTTCGGCCTCGTTGATCACCACCGAAAGTGTCTCGGCCAGCGATCCGGCCCTGGTATTGATGATGGTCAGTTGGACCGAGAACGGCCAGCGCTACTGGGTTCGAGCCGCATCCCGGGGGCAAATGACGAAAGAGGAACTCGTGACCATAGCGCAAGGACTCACGCCGGTGCCGTAGTGCTCGGTGGTATCAAGACCCTTCGGCTACCCGAATACGGCCCATGCGACCAGCCAGCGCCGTTCCCAGAGTGATAGCCTTTCCCGAGGAATGAACCGTCGGCCTCCGTCGGAGGGCAATGAGGAGTCCCAAATGTCTTCCAAGCGTTCCTTAGTAGTATGCGCGGCCCTAGCGGTTGCGCTGACTTTGGTGAGTTGCTCGGACGACGACTCGACCGGCGAACCCAGCTCCACAGTTCCTTCCTCCAGCGAGACACCGACGGCAACGCCCACTCCGGAGCCGACGCCTGCTCCCACTTCTCCGAACGCGACGCCGCCGCCCCTCCGCGAGATCCGCGGCCTCCTCACAGAGCCGCGCGAGGTCCGGTCCGACGTCACCCGCGATGTCCCGCCCACAACCTTCGACTATCCCGAATGGAACGGCAGCTCGGCGGTCATCTACGACATCGCGAAGAAGACGACTATCGACCTGGGGCCAGGAAGCAACGTCGAGTGGGCGCCGGATAGCCGTCGCGGGGTTTGGATCGCCTATCCCCCTGGCGAGAGCCAGTTCGGCAACAACGGCCGCGCGACGCTCATCGACGTGCGGGACGGCAGCCGCCGCGATCTCGGACCGGCGCGACTCGCATTCTTCCTCGACAACGACAAAGTGGTGGTGGTCGCACCGGGGGGCAACGACTCGCTCATCCTCGACCTGCGCACGGGAGCAACCACGTCGGTGCTTGGCGTCCCGGCGCGGCAACCCAGCCGCACGGCACCGTATTACATCGACGTCGTGCAAGGGCCGACGGGCTCGCTACGTTTCGGGGGAAACGAGGAGAAGACGTTCGAACTCCGCGAGACGGCGACCGACTTCGTGCTTTATCACTTCACCGCCTACGCGGCCGTGCTCGCCGACGCCCGCACACTCGTGGTCGCTACTCCGCCGGCCGGCGGACTGCAGGATCTGCGGACCAACCTGTTCGAAGTCGACATCGCAACGGGGCAGGCGACGTATGTCGCGACGGCGCTCGCCTCGCCCGACAACTGGCCGTTCCGCGCCTCTTCGCGGTGGATCGCC
>CAYMWO010000282.1:0-2339 GCA_964393905.1 uncultured Bdellovibrionales bacterium
GTTATGCGGGAACGAAATTGACCTGGCATATAATCCTTCAACTGCTAGAAAAGCCTTGGTTGTAATCTCCGACGGAGCGCCTACGACTAACGGCAGTGGCAGCTGTGGCAACGGAAGTTACCCCTGTGCTGGGCTATATATCGACGCTATCCGGGAAAGTGACACCGTCCGTCAAAGATCTAAACCAACTTTTTATGCGATTGGGCTTGGGACGGGAAATGGTATTACTAACGATCCGTACCAAAACGCAAACGATAGCAATTCTCTAAAGCCAATTTTGTTAAGGCGAGTTGTTAACGACCGGAATGCCGGAGGTAATGATCCGGTTTTTCCACAAACTCCGAATTATGCGCAGATCAGCGCGGATCCCTTGGGACAGTATTTTGAAACACCGAATGCGGAAGATTTGGAGAGACTGCTTCTAACTATCGGGAAAAGCATTAAAGCTCGGCTGACAAAATAAGCCCCCTAGCTCGTCAACTCTCGGATAAATTTCCTCACCTTGGCCACCTGAGAGCGCTTGTCGGCTTTTCTGATGACATCAATCGTGGCGCTTCCCACTACGGCAATTTCAGCAAATGGTGCCAATTCATGAATCTGTTTGCGGTTTGAAATACCAAACCCTACAGCGAGCGGAATCTTGAAATGCCGCCGAACGTTATTGAGATATTTGCCCATCCCGGTGGCTAGCTCCCTTCGTGCTCCGGTAGTGCCGGTAGTTGAAACACAATAGACAAACCCTGCCTGTGTTAGCTTGGCAAGCTTGTCCAGCCGATTTGCGTCAGTAATGGGAGAGACGATTGGAATGGGAGTGATGTTATTCTTATAAGCTAACTCCCAAAAATGTTCACGAGTTTCATCGGGCGGCAGGTCAGCGGCTATTATTCCCTCCGCCCCGGCTTGGGCAGCGTCTTTTAAAAACCCCTTGATGCCACCATTATAAGCGAAAAGAATATTCGCATAACTCATAAAGAGCAGCGGAACATTAACTCTCCGACGGAGAAACTCCATTGCGCGCATGCAGTCTAGTGGAGTTACTCCAGCGGCGAGCGCCGTTTCGTTTGCCGCCATGATTGTCGGGCCATCAGCCATCGGATCGGAAAAGGGAATTTGTAATTCGATTATCGATGCTCCCGAGTCGGCCATCGCCTGAACAATCTTTAGGCTCTCCTTTAGGCTCGGATAGCCAAGAACGACATGCGTCATTAATCCGGCCTTCATCCGCCCGCGTGCACGCTCCAGATTAATGTCACTTAGGGTGCGTTGCAAAATTTGCATGTATAAGCCCGATTAACCTTTGATGTAATTCTTCAAGAACTCGGTGAAATTTTTATCCTTAATCTCACGAGCGTATATAAAAAGATCCTTATCTCCCCGACCTGAAAGGTTCACCACGATAGTCTTATGTCGTTGAAGTTTTGGAGCAAGTTTGATGGCGTGCGCCAGCGCGTGAGCAGACTCAAGTGCAGAAATTATCCCCTCCGACTGTGCTAGCAGTTTAACCGCAGCCAAAACCTCTTCATCGTTAGCGGAGACGTATTCCACCCTCCCAATCTTTCTTAAATGTGCGTGAATCGGTCCAACTCCCGCGTAATCAAGTCCAGCAGAGATGCTGTGGGTATTCGCTAGCTGACCGAACTCATCCTGAAGCCAGAACGATTTATATCCCTCAACCACTCCGACACGCCCACCTTTAAATCTAGCAGCGTGTTGTCCGAGCTTTTTCCCTTTTCCGCCAGCTTCTACACCAATGAGATTAACTCGAGCATCCTCAAAGAAGGCATCAAAAGCCCCGACTGCATTACTTCCGCCTCCAACGCAGGCTAAGACGTAATCTGGCCGCGCACCGGTCTGCTCCTTAACCTGAGCTTTTATCTCGCGCCCAACCACTGACTGAAAAAATCGATTCATTTCGGGATACGGATGGGGACCAAGCGCGGATCCAAGCAAATAGTGGCTGTGTTTTACGTTAGAGATCCAATCCTTCAATGCGGCATTCACCGCGTCTTTTAGCCGTTTCCCGCCAAACTCAACTCCAATAACCTTGGCACCTAGCTGTTCCATCCAGAAAACGTTGGGGCGTTGACGAGCGACATCGATGGCCCCCATGTAAACCACACATTCAAGCCCAAATTTTGCGCAGACTGTCGCCGTAGCTAAGCCATGCTGCCCGGCACCGGTCTCGGCGATGATACGGGTTTTTTTCATCCGTTTGGCTAGAAGTATTTGTCCAACACAGTGGTTGATTTTATGAGCGCCTGTAAGATTCGCACCTTCATTTTTAAGGAAAATCTTAGCCCCACCGAGTTTACGTGTGAGATTTTCACAGAAATAAAGCG
>CAYMWO010000283.1:0-2309 GCA_964393905.1 uncultured Bdellovibrionales bacterium
ATTTATCACTATGAAATTCATAGCTCGTTTGATTATGCGAGCTTGATTGTAAATATTCGGGAAACGGTTTCAAAGTCATTTTTAGAAACCGCTTGGGAGGAGTTTCACTGGTACTCAATCAGCGGGCTGATAGGTTTGGCGGCGACAATCCTCGTCGGCGAGTATTTCTGGAAACTCTTTTCAACTCCAGGACGATATTCACGCCCGGGGATAACGTTTGGTATCTACTGGACGATATACGTAGGCATCTTCTCTGCAATGGCCCCCACGCACGATGAGTTAATTCGTGTGTTTCAAACAGCGTGGAATTATCATTTACGCGCGTTGGATGACGTAATCATACCTGAGACACCTCGGTATCCGTTGGTTAAAACCACCGAAAATTTGTATTTCGAAGGTCGGCGGAATAAGGAACTGCCCAACATTTTCCTCGTTATTATGGAGTCTTTTAACGCTAACTTTGTCGAGGCCAAAACACCTGATGGGAGGGAATATACTCCGTTCTTTAACTCGCTCATCCCGCAGGGAATCTACTCCGAGAAGTTTTATGGAAACTCAGTTCAGACAATAATTGGACATGCCAGTATCATGTGCTCAATTATTCCAACAATTAGGGGAATGATGGCGGTGGATCACCCGGATCTAGACATGAACTGTCTGCCCCAAGTGTTGGGTAGTAAAGGGTATCAGACGATCCTCTATTCCGATTATAATGATCCATCTTTTCAAAACAGCAAACACTTTTACAAGAAGGCTGGTTATAAAGATGTGGAATTTGCCATCGGAGAGTTTCTGGGGGGTCTCGATCCGAAGTTGTTCTGGGGTTGGGGACTGCAGGATGATGTTTTCTTTGACAGGGCGTTAGCGAATCTCGATCAGAAAATAGCCGCGTTGCCTAAGAATGCCAGAGGCAAGCCCCCTCTATTCGTTACACTGGTGACAACTAACAATCACTTCTGGTTCAAGTCCATTCCCGATGAGCAAAAGTATCTCTATCCTAACCCCTCTGGTATTTCCGAAAACTTTTCAAACTCTATCTACTTGGCCGACAAGTACTTGAAGGAATTTTTCTCGGAACTGGCCAAGCGACCTGAGTTTGCCGACAGCATTGTCATTATCACCGGAGACCATAGCTTCCCAAATGGCGAACACGGCGTTTACGCTAATTATTCTAGTATCTACGAAGAGATATTTAAGACCCCGTTTTTACTCCTCTGGCCTGGGCATTTTAGACCTGAGCGAATGTCCGATGTCCCGCATTCGCAACTCGATATCGCCCCGACTGTTTTGGATCTTTTAGGATTAAAATTAAGGAACCACTTTGCCGGGGACTCGATTTTCGATCGCTCTCTCCCGGTTAACCGCAGTATTTATCTTGTCCAACCCTATAGCGGATCATTCCTTGGGGTTTTGAAATATCCGCTTAAGTATTTCTGGAATACGGGAACGCGGCACGAGTATCTACTTAATCTTCAAATAGATCCGAAGGAGACCAAGAACTATATTGGGAGCTCGTTCCACACTAAAGAGATTAAGGAGTTAAAAGCCGGGATTGACGTTATTTTAAAGAGCGACACTTTAGTAAAACACAATCGCATCTGGGGCCCGGAATAGAGCCCGGAATAAAGCCGATTTACCGAGCTAATCGGGATTTGCCGCTAAATTGCGGCCTTGATATAAACTCCTACAGTTATTACCGAACTATTTGAGGATTAAAATGATAACTAAGAAGCAGCTAATTAGCTCCATTGCTCATGAAATAGAGATTGTAAAACACCTCTACCGCAAGCTTAAGCCTGAGCAGTTTGAATACCGCCCGTTGCCGACTATGCGTTCAACGCTCGAGCTGTTGCAGTATCTAACTTATAACGGAGTGGTAACGCTCAAATTCCTCTCCACTAATAACCCCGATATTTTTAAGGCTTACGATGATGAGGCGAAAAAGCTCTCTGCGGGTGATATTCCTGAGGCGCTCGACAAGCAACTTGCTGAGATTCGCTCCACTCTTGGAAACTTTACCGAAGACGAGCTAAACACCCGCGAGGCCAAGTTCCCCTGGGGACCGGGTGGGCTTTTCGGCGAGGCGATTATGAATACCTCACTAAAATTTATGACCGCCTACCGCATGCAGCTGTTTCTCTATGCCAAGATGTCCGGATATACGGAACTTGATACGATGGATTGTTGGCGGGGGAGTAAGTAGGAAACAAATCTCAGGTTGCTTGCTATACTGGCGGCTCCGGCAGTGGAACGTAGCGCTTATGATTTTGACGGGTTGAGATGTAGGTGGCGCTTAGCACAATTGTTCC
>CAYMWO010000284.1:0-2278 GCA_964393905.1 uncultured Bdellovibrionales bacterium
TCAACAAACCCATCCCCGACTCGATCTTCGCCAAACCCGCGAACGTCAAAGACGCGAAGAAGTCGTGGAATTGAGGGAGTTTGAGCCGCCGCTTAAGGATCGCAGTGCCTGACCTAGTTCCTCTTCCTTTCTCCTTTCTCTCCAAATGTTGTTATAATCCGAGGCCATGAGCAATGATTTGAATAAAAGCAACCTTGTGAATGAGCCTCGGGAAGCGTCTGAGCGTGACCTTAAGAAGGAAGCTCAATTGGAGAAAGCTAGAAATCATCAGCGAATAGCGAGAGCAAACAGAGCCTTGTTAGAAAAGCGCGAAACAGACGAATTCACAACTAATCAGTTTGAAAAGGCACTTGATCGGCATATTCGGATGTTGGTAGCGGTGGAAAAGGCTAACGGGACGGTGAATAATCCGCTAAAAAAATTAACGCCTGCTCAAACGATCGCACTCCCGTTTATGTATGAACAAACGAAGCGGTTACTTGAAACATTAGAGGATATGTCGAAGAATCGTTCGCCGCGTGTGCTACTAGCTCTTGAAGCCGTCAGAAAGTTTGGAATAGAGGGGCGACGTTTCGCTTTCATGCTACTTAATTCAATTGATTTGGGCCTAATAGAATGGCCTACAGACGCAGATGAGTTTTTGAGACTTGTCGAGGAGGATATAAGCCGCTCACCACAGCGCTTTATCCAATACGTGAGAACGCCCACTCAGACGCAGATAAAGCTACGTCCCTACGGAGAATAGCGAGTCGCTTCACCCAAATTTCTCGTATCCCTAGAGTGATGAACCCCATTAACCGGATAACTGAACGATATGACCGGACCCAAACCAAGAGCAATTGATCAAATCATCCAGGACAGGCTGCCCCGCATTAATGAGCAAGTTCAGAGCCTCGAATTACTACTGTTAATCATTAAGAGCCGATCAGTAGATGCTAAGATCGCGAGAAAAGAATTTCTTGCTTTACACGCTAGGAGCAAGCGCGAGGTAAAGGAACTGACGGCGATGGCCCAGAAAATAAGAACTGCACTCGGTCGCCCTTTGGCCCATCGGCTGGCACCGAGAAATAAGCGGGAAAGTGGCCGGGCCAAAAAGCAGAAGCTATTCTTTACCAGTTGTTGGAACCATAGAGCGCGCTGTATCGAGTTACTTAATGAAGACCTAAATAGAAAGTGGCCAGAGTCGAGGATTGTCAGTACATCTTTTTTCATGTCAGAACGAATGGCTCCGCTATCCCCACCCCAGCAGATAGATTTTGCTTCCCGGTTTACCAATCTTTTTAAGGACGTCGGACGAATCCTCTCGACGAGTTTTGGGGACGGACAGCCTAGTCTTGACGCCTATTTACGAAGCCAACAACCGTTCATAGTGCAGCAAGTAGGAGCAATTCTCAGTGCCTCATCGACAAGACGGATGGCCTTTGACTCACTTCATGAACTCCAGAAGAGACTATTTGATAATTACCTTAAAGAGGTTTTTGGGCAAATGGATGGGAACGATCGACGTTTTGAACAAGAAGTTGGGAATTTATCTGAGCAAATTCGACTCGTCGAAGGCGCTTGTGGAGATATGGCCAAGATCAAGAGCAGACTCTCCCGGCAGAAGGAGACTTACCGCATTCTGATGCAGGAATCTGTTTCGGTACCCGTCACTAGGCTTAATTGGAAACTGCTTCCTCGCGGGGAATGGAATGTCTCGAAACTAATCAGTTTCTACAAAGCTGGCAATTGGCCTGGTCGAGAAGTTGATGAAAGCCGCCTGAAGAGTATTTGTGAATCACTCAAGCCCGTCCATTGTTATATCGGGCAATCTGAGTTTCAAGGATATGTTGTTTTTACCTTCGACAGAACGCAGAAGGTCGTTCTCGAATGCCCATTCTATGGAAACGCGATTTACGTTATTGATGGAGATTGGGAAACACTTTGCCAAAAACCTAAAGGTGAACTGCTCGCTAAGCATTCAAAGTCGGTTTCCAAAATAGTCCACAACGAGACATGGCTTCGACGCTTAAAACAGTTTCTTTAGTAAAAGGAAAAGACTGGGGTAAAGACGATCTGAATCAAGTTATATCATCCAAGAAATCCGGCCACTCATCCGTTGAAAGGTTTTCGATATCCACCCCGGCGTCTTTAAATTTCTTATGCATTTCTACCATACACTTTTGGGCGAATTCATAAGTCGATGTCACCGTCCTGTCTAAATGTTCGACTATCGCACGGTACCGGTTAATCTTTTCATTTAGGTGTCGCAAGCCCGCATGACCAACGTCGTCAGAAG
>CAYMWO010000285.1:0-2260 GCA_964393905.1 uncultured Bdellovibrionales bacterium
CCTCGCTTGGGTGTTTCACTTTACGGTTTGTCCCTAGCGTTTAACAGAATCCATCTCACTCAAATTTCGCTGAGTAAAATCATAGCCACGCCTCCCTGACACAGATGTTGTGACACCCCGCCAGCTGTATTATACTGGCTACTCAAACGGCAAGTTAACTCCTGGTTAAAAATGGCAAAATCATCCCGCACCCAAGAGTCTTTTAAAACGGCGCTAAAAGCCGCTTTGGTCGAAACAATCGAAGAGAATCGTGACCTTGTAAAAGAACTTTTCCAAGAGGCCCTCGAAGACGTAGCGCTCAAACAAGCTATTCGAGTCGGGCTTCGCACAAAGAAAGTTTCGAAACAGTCCATCCTTGCAATCACATCCGGGGCTAAGTGAAAGTCGGATTTCGTGAGAGCTTTGCCAAGGATTTAAAAAAAATCCAGGAGAAGCCGCTATTAAAAAAAGTTGAACAGCTCATCAAGGTAATAGAGTTCGCTAAGCAACCAGCGGATATTCCTGGAATTAAGAAACTCACGGGCAGTACGAGCTATTACCGAATAAGGCTCGGAAGCTACCGAGTTGGACTTCTCATAACCGGACAAACTGTGACGATTGTTAGAATTCTCCACCGTAAAGAAATCTACCGTTACTTTCCGTAACCTCTTAGCGCGGAAAAGTAAACGGCTAGGCTCTGCCGTCTCAGAGCCCAAACTTTATCCTACTCCCGCTCAACCTCCCCCGCATAAGCAATCGCACAGGTCGGCGAGCCGTCGGGGAGTGCCACTGCAGGACGAGGGTCGAAATGGACTGAGGCTTGACCGTTATTAATCGAATCCAGGACAACCGACTGGTTACAGTTGGCATCGTCTGAATGAAACTCAATTTCGGATTCCGAAAGTCGCACTCCGGAATATACACACGCCCCTCCGGCCGGAACGCCGCAGGCTTCGACTTCGGGATTGGCGCAAATATGTTCGGTGACAGTTAATGTGGAAGTCTCGCCCAACAGGTCTCCACCGCTGATTTCCAGGGCTATCGTTCCGGCATTACTACCGGCTCCGGCGCCAACAAAAGTTCCATCGCTACAATTAAGTCCTGAAGATTGGAAGAGGTCTCCGCTCCATCTACCGGCGATTGCTTCAAAAGAATCGTTATCATCACCGCCGCCACTGCATGCGGAGAGGGTTGAAAGAAGAAGGGCAATAGGTAGGTAGCTAAACTTTTTCATCACGTGCTCTCCAGAGATAGAATCCATTTTTGTAATAAACTCTGGAATAATTTGGCACGGAATACCTCCTTCAATCAAGGCTCTGAAAGTCCACTAGCTCAATTGCTCAGAGCGCGTGAGGGGACATTAGGAAGTTGGGAATTTCGGTGGTGTCGCTTTCACAAACCGTTACAAAAACCACAGCGCCCCCGCCGCTTGCCAGCACCGGTTAGGTGTCGGCAATGCGGCGGGGAGCACTTCGAGGGCGGCGACTAGCTCGTCGCAGCTGCGGGGGCCGGCGTGCGAGGGAGGAACTGCCTCTCCCTGTACATCTTCGCCACCAGCGGGTCGGGGTTCATCCCGAACATGGGCGCCATCGCCCGGATGAACTGTTCCCCGATGAACCCCTTCCCCGGAATGCCGCTCCGGTTCCAGGGCCACTTGCGGCCCACGACCTTCACCGTCCGACGACTGGGGTTCTCCCGGTCGAAGACGATGAGCGCCACATGCTGGCCCTCCGTCGCCACCCCCGCCTGCACCTCGCAGGCGAAGTGGACGGCGGCGTAGGAGAGGTTCGCCGAAGCGACCCCCTCCGGCGGTTCGGGGAACTGGAGGAACGACTCCGTCGGCAGCGCCCCCACCGCCGGGCCGATGAAGGCGCAGTGGTAGAGGATGCTCGACCCGTCGAACCCCACCCCGTCGGGGAGGGCGCGGAACTCGTGCCCGCAGAACGTGTGAACCTCCCTGGTTGCCAGGGAGACCCCGAATTTCGCCCCCTTGGGAACGAAGAAGCGTGAACCCGTATCCATGACATGCTCCTTGCGGTACCCGGATGGCGTACCGCTTAAGCCCAACGGAAAAATCATTAGAGAAAATTTCATTGGGGATAAGTCGTACGCCACTCCGAGTTACGAATGGCCGGAAGAAGGATAAAACCAGATTGAAGCGACAGCACCGAGTAGGGTTAGAAAAACTACTTGATGCTGACTTTTAGGAACTACTCAGATTCAGATTATAAGGAGCCTCGTAAAAACTCAGAGTTCAAGCGGTGTGTCCGCCTTCGTCTGT
>CAYMWO010000286.1:0-2241 GCA_964393905.1 uncultured Bdellovibrionales bacterium
GACCATCGGCAATCGCCAATCGACAATCCCCCCGTGTCTGACTCGGAACTCCCCTCCCCCCCATCGAGCCGATGCTCGCGAAGCTCACGCCGGAAATCCCGGCCGGCCCCGGCTGGCTGTATGAGCCGAAGTGGGACGGCTTCCGCTGCATCCTCTACTTCGACGGCGTCGAGCCGCCGCACCTGAAGTCGCGTTTTCTGAGAGGCGAAAGTCGAAACTGAAAGGGCTAAGGCGGCCAGCGGAACTTTTCGCACGGTTTGCGAGTTTGTGATTGCGAGGATTGATCGCCCGGTGCTATAACGCGGTAGCCCCCGCCCGGTGCAGCGGGAGGGACGGAGGATGAGCGATGCATCAGGAGTTCAGCCCTCAACTACTCCGCGAGTTACCGCACGAGCGCGAGAGGGAACAAGATGCTCAGCAACCGGTTGAAAGTCGTTGCAGCCGTCGGCATAGCCGTCATCGTTTCCGGCGCGCTCGGCCTTGGGCGACAAACCGGGGACCTGGCGAGCCGGCCCAGGCCCAGGCCATCGCAGAGCGCGCGAAGGTCGCGCTCGCCCAAGAGTTGAATGGTCTTGGGCCGAATTCTGAGTACGTCGATGTCGAGCGCAGGTATCGACGCTACGGGCCTGCCGCGGATCAGATACCCGCGTCCGAAGGCCCTGAAACGATTACCACCACACTGACGGTAACCTTCGACGCTCGGGGCAACCAGTCGACGTTGCTGAGCGAAACCCGCGCGAACGATGGCACTCTGCTCCAGACCGCCCGTTCGGTGGATGGTGCGTACGAGCACGTTAACGTGGTCACCGGAGAAACAAGGCGGCTCGTCCCCACCGACGGATTGATCAGCGCGGAACGGTTCAAATCGGAAACCCTGGCCGCAAACGTCAAGAGGGCGGGGCTGGTCGATGGAGATGCCCACTGGGAGGTCGTGGCCAGGTCACAAGGCACGATCCAGGTTCGGGGGCCAGCAGTTCTCCCGCACATCCCCGAATCCGCCGATGGATACACGATTCCGTATGTTCGCGACCTTGCTCCCGTCGATTCGTATACCCTCGTGACGCTGGACGCGGTGACATACTCACCTCTCAAGCACGAGACGTATGTGGTTGGCGCCGATGGCAGGACCACCCTCGTTGAACTCATCGAAAAGGTCTCCACGACGGTGTCGCAAACAACCCCAACGCAACCGTGAAGCGACGTGGGAGAGCTGCCCAACTGGCAACCACATCGCTCATCGGCGGGTTCGTCCTGGTGGTCGCGGGCATCGCGGCGCCGAGGCTTGCAAGCGATTGCGAGTGCGGACTCACTGCCGAGCAGCAGCACCGGCTGGAAGTCCAGGCGAGAGCGCGGATGGACATCCCGCCATTGGGACTACGCGTAAAACAGGCATCGGCATTTTCGGACGATCCGGACTCTGCGAGCGGGACCGTCGGGCTGCTCGGGCCATTTGGAGTGGAGACCGGCGAAGTCCTCCTGAGCCCGAACGGTCACGACCTGCGTGAGCGCCACTGGCTCCTCGCGCTCCTATGGTTTTGCGAACTGGGCGCACTCGCTCTCTGCGTGGGAGGAGCCGTAGCCCTCGTGGCCATAGCTTGAGCGCTCGTCACCTCAGCCGCCGGGCCACCTGAATCGACAATCCGCAATCCCGAGTCGACAATCCCCCAGTGCCGGAAATCCAACATCCCCAATCCGAAATCCAAAATGGGCCGCCCTCGCCCCCCATCGAGCCGATGCTCGCGAAGCTGACGCCCGAGATACCGGACGGCCCAGGCTGGCTCTATGAACCGAAGTGGGACGGTTTCCGCTGCATCGTCTATTTCGATGGCGTCGAGCCGCCCTACCTGCAATCGCGCGACCTGAAGCCGCTGGGGCGCTACTTCCCGGAGGTGGTCGAAGGCCTGCGCACGGCGCTGCCCGGCGCCTGCGTCCTCGACGGCGAAATCGTCATCATGGGCGCGAACGGCATCGAATTCGAAACGCTCCAGCTGCGCCTGCACCCCGCCGAATCGCGCGTGCGCATGCTCTCGCAGCAGACGCCGGCGAACTTCGTCGCCTTCGACATTCTCTCCGAGGGAGGCGATGCCCTGATGCAGACGCCGTTCGGCGAACGGCGCGCGCGGCTGGAGTGGTACTTCGAGCAGGCAAAGCCGCCGGCCTACCTGACGCCGTGCACCGATAGCGCAGAGACCGCGCGCGACTGGTTCGAACGGTTCGAAGGGGCGGGTTTCGATGGTGTGA
>CAYMWO010000287.1:0-2187 GCA_964393905.1 uncultured Bdellovibrionales bacterium
CCCAGAATTTAATTGATCGTAGCCAAGTACGACTACGCGTCGCCGAATTAAAACGTCGCCGAAAAAGTCGGCGATAGACCTCTGAAAAAGTGATTGATATCACATCGTATATGTGATATAATTAACATTAGTTGGATATATATTAAATGAAGAAATTCCAGGAGATTTGCGCGTAAATGAATGCAGGGAGTTCGCACCTACAAGAGGTTGCTAGAAGCTTAGATTTTTTTACAGATCCTAATAGCTATAAGCCTTTTTCACTTGAGCCTAACACTCTTAGGAGGGTTTTGGCTTGTATTGACCCTAGAGATGAGCATCAAGTCGATCCTCTACCAGTTGCTGTTCAGACTTCTGGCGGAGCGATTGGCGAGGGTGTAGATTCTGCAGTTGCACTTACTGCTGTTAATGGGGAGCCTAGAACCATCCAAGAAGGCATTGACGCTGATTTAAGCGTTCGTCATGGCCTGAAACTCGCGGCTCATCAAAGCTGTAAATTTGTTGGTTACCTTGCTGTCGTATTGAATGAGATGGCTTCACCATCAGATTTTACGCTAGATACGCTTGGTAGGTACGTTTCGTTTTATCAATTCGAAGACGTGGTTACCCCGAGCGCTTTATCTTCTATACAAGATGGTGTACGAGTGGTAGCTGAGCAAGATTTGGATGAACATGCTCTAGTTTCGCACGTTGACGGTTTATACCCTGAACACAACGTTTCTACGATGGTTGGCGATAATCATGCGAGTATTTATGTTGTTAATCATCATCCCCATGCTGGTTTAGATCGAACCCTCAAACACCGAGAGGAAGGCTTAAGTGTGCAAGGTTATCATGATAGTCTTGCAGCAACAATAGCTGATCTAGAGCTTAGTCGTTTAGATCCAGAAATTAGAGTAGCAAGGCTGATTGCACAATTATTAAGAGCAACTGCAGTTAGAACAGTAATTGGAAGTGGGCATGATGACATGATATATTTAGAAGTTCAAATGACAGAACATGGACCACAAATTAACGAAGTAGATAGCTAAAATGAATATAACTGTGCTAAAACAAACACTTTCTGAGCTTTATGACGATGAACCTGAATTTTGCTATCCCGTAGAGAAAATCTGGAATATTTCGGGAGTTAGTTTAAAAATTAGAGTTTCTAAAGATAAGTCGCTGGCTAAAAAAGTACGAGAAGCTCTATTAACAAAAAATATTGAAAAATACATTGTGGCGGTAGATAAATCTGCTCCTACTAGATGTATTGACGGAAGAATTGTCAAGGGATGGAGTCCTCCTAAAAAAACTACTCAAGTTGCATTGGGAGCAAAAATTGCCGGCGGTACGGCTCACGCTGCCCTAGCACACCGTATTGTTGATTCGCAAAATATACGGAAAGAACTTATTTTTGAGCATGATCTTAGACACGTTATTAAAACATATCAAAAGATTGGAATTGGCTTTGGTGGTCATATTGATGATCATCAAAAAGGCTGGAACACTGGGTGCGGAGCGGTCGACAATATAAATCTAATACTTGAGAAACTGCAACGTCCCGAGCCTCAAGAACAAGTTAGAGATATTACTAAGATTATCATGGGTGAAGGTTATGAGAGCACGCATATTGTGAATGAAGTTATAGGAAGGATGTTATTTTTAGATGCACTTAAGCCAACATATATGCCAAAAAAAGACAATGATCCAAAAGGTGAGTTTTTGTACAAGAAATCAGTAGTAAAAACATTGAGAAAAGCATCTAGTGATTTGCATGAAACAGTTCCAGAGCTTATTGGTCCTCATAACGAAGTTGCCGTAGTACTAAATTATAAAAGAGGGATGACACTAGATAACGATAGATTTAGCTTTGATAATAATAACAAGATTCAATTGTTTGGTTGGGATATTTGGGAAATTTACGAAGAAGCTGAAAGACTTTACCCTTACAGCATGAGAGATAAACAATCTACTCAGGTAAAAGCAATTAACAATAGGATGAGATATATCACTACACGGATACTTCTAGGTATCGCAACTGTAATGGTGCTAACCGATGGATCGCTCAAGATAGTTGTAATTAAGTAGCGCAAATCTACATTGTCAATAAAGAAATTGTGCATACTGCATAAAAGTGCTATAGTTTTATTAACGTAAATTAAAAGAGGGAGTAAAAGTTCTATGCTATCAAAGAAGCAAATTACAGCT
>CAYMWO010000288.1:0-2138 GCA_964393905.1 uncultured Bdellovibrionales bacterium
CACTAGAAATGCACCAATACCGAGAATCTTTCTTATATCCATACTGGCAATAGTAAATACCAAATAGAGTTGGAGCACTAGGTTCTATTCATTAGCTCTGTTAGATGCTAAATAATCCGGAGAAGTCGCCCAAATGATATGCGAACGATTTGTTAGAACTATGGATGACGAAGAAGAAGAATTAGAGGCACCGCCAAGCCAGCCATTAGCTTTCATTCCCACAGTAGAAAGTTTTGAGAAGCTTTACGGCCGTAGTCTCGAGGGAAACGACCAGAAGGCGCTGCGCGTCTTTATGGACTATGAGACCATCGAGAAGCGCAAGCGACTTCTAACTGAACTGCTCTGGATTAAAAAGGGGTGGGTATCAGAAAAGGTCTTAGACCAATTCGTTGGAAAAAGGCGCAAATCCCGCTATACCTCATACCAGCATTGGGCGGAATTAATGCTTAAGTGGATGGCGGCAACAAAGAAGTAGTTCCATTTGGCAGATGGCGAGACTAATTCACTCTAAACAGAAATTTCTTAGCCATACCCCAGGCATCAGTCAGTGATGCAGTATTGCTATAGACATCTCGCACGGCAATTCTCGGAACTATCCCATTGACGTCCGCGTAATCAAACAGCGCCTGCGTATACTTCTTGCCTGAGTAGAGGCCCGTTTCTTCGGCGTTAACAAGCAGTGCGATATCCGACTTAATAAAGGGCTCAATTTTAATCTTCAAGTCCGGGGCCAGAGGATTAACAGCCAAACCAGCCGGAAACAGCACATCTGCTTTCGGCATTGTAAAGTCCGCTGTCATCGCCGCCGCCCTTCCAACTCGTTCCGGATAGGCAAGAGTAAAGCGCTGAACAAAGTCGCCCCCCAAGCCGTAGCCAAACATGTAAAGCTCTTTTGTCTCAAGGTCCGCAACTTGCCCCACGTGCTTAACCAGCTCAAGTAGTCGCAGGTCGGGACGCTCACCTCGAATGTTTAGCTGTCCGTATTCGGGGAAGAGTATGTTATCAAATACCGGAGCCAACACCGCGATCTGCTGGCCTTTTACTGCTGCACGGCAAACATCAAATATCTCTCTGGCATTAAGCGATGAGCCGTGAACACAAAGCAGAATTCGGGGCTTCTTTTGTGGGAAACGCCGCAATGCTGGGTGGTAGATATAATACTTGGTTCCCTTAAACATTAGCTCCAGGTTTTGTCCGCCTGGTATCTTGGCGTCAATTTGCTTGAGATCCACCTGGCGTTTAGCCCAAAGCATCGCCCATTTCAGCGCCTCACGAACTCCCTCATCCTTAACTTGACCGAGATTATTCTCAATCGCGTAGCGGGCCCGGTCTGTTCCAATCCGCCCTAGTGCTGAGGCAGCCCGCTTTCTTAACTCGATATCCTCTTTGCTTAGAACAATCTCAGTCAATATTGGGACGCCCCAGTCCTCTTCTAAGTCACCGAGAGCCGAGATTGCAGCCGCTTTCACCGAATATTCGCCGTGGTCGATCTCGAATCGTAACGCCGGAAGAGCTTCCCTATCCCCTATTGTTGCTAGCGTTTCAATTAAAGCGATCTGTGTCTCAACCTTATTTCCACCTCTCATCATCTCAACAAGCCTCTTAACATCAGAGACAGTTGCGATCTCACGCAGCGCTATGCCTGCTTCAATTCTTGCCTTACTCTCCGCCGCTACGAGGCGCGATAAAATCCCGGCGACTAATTTCTCATGAGCAACGCCATCGGCGCTTGCAGCAGCGGGAGGTTCCTCCGCTGTGCCATTCTCAGAGAATCCGACTCCGGGCAAAGCAAGTATAGAGAAAAATAATAGAGCGGTAACGACTTTCATCGGATGGCGTCTCATAGATGAAGCTCAGTCTCTACAAGCTGGAGCACATTCATATTTAACCGAGGACCTAGCTGTGACACAACTTTGCTTGCCAAAAAACACCCGAGCTTTCCAGAGTCCGCTGGTGAGAGGCCCCGAGAAATACCCGAAAGATAGGCTCCGGCGAACATATCCCCAGCTCCAGTATCATCAACCGCTTTGGTCATAAACGGATCAATCTAGAACTCCTGTCCGAGGGCGGAGACAAGAGCCCCCTATTCGCTCAAAGTCATTACTACTTGTGGGGCCGCCTCACGCAACAAAGACCAA
>CAYMWO010000289.1:0-2090 GCA_964393905.1 uncultured Bdellovibrionales bacterium
GTAGGTGGCGACGGCGTAAATACCCCAACCACCCGAACCCTCGATCAGTCGGTTGCCGGCGTGTTTTGGGCCTATGACGGGACTCCGAGTCTTTGCGCTCCACCGAGACTCTATAATCAGATTTCAATTCAGATTGGTCTTGAGCAGGGCCTTGATGTTGTAGAACTGACCCGGCTAATCTCGTTGATTAACGTATCGATGATGGATGCCGGTTCGGCTAGCTGGGACTCCAAGTATGCCTATTCATATTGGAGGCCTGTGACCGGTATTCGTGAAGCAGATGCCGGAACTGGACCTTCGGGCGAGGGTGACAATAATCCTGCGACGACGGGGGATGCTAACTTCACTCCACTTGGTGCGCCCGCCTCGAACCTATCAGGCAAGGATTTTACCCCGCCTTTTCCTGCGTATCCTTCCGGACACGCGACATTTGGTGGAGCGCTGTTCCAAACTATGCGTCGTTTCTTTGGCACAGATAATATTTCGTTTACATTTATCTCCGATGAGTTCGATGGCAACACCAAAGACGCTTATGGGAACACCCGTCCGCTTCTGCCACGATCATTCCGCAATCTTTCAGAGGCCGAGGAAGAAAACGGACAGAGCCGTATCTACTTGGGCATTCACTGGTCATTTGATAAGACCGGTGGAATAACATTGGGGAGACAGGTTGCCGACTATGTTTTTGATCGAGTGTATACCCCGATTCAGTAACTGAGGCGTTTATGAGATTTCTTGCTGCGATTTTGAGTTTAGCTTTCCTAGCTGTGGGCGGATGTTCTCCGCAGGCATCGGTTAATAAACCCGCCGATGCCTGCACACTCATGCCAAAGGGTATCGCCGAAGATGTGCTGGGAGTCAAATTGACCGAGCCCAATTCTCAAAGCTTTGGCGAGAATCCCCGACAGACCGTCATTTCAAACTGCCAGTATGTTTCAACTACTACGCAGCCTATCGGCTCTCTAACTTTCACAATTCGACTCGGCAGCGTCCCCGACTCGGCGATTAGTCCTGCAGAGACTTTAATTGCAACCATGAAACAAGAGTTTGGCGAGCGTTATGAGCTAAAGAAATTAACCGGTTTAGCGGACGGTGCTGTTTGGGACTCTTCGCTTAAGCAACTGACTGTCTTTCAAGGAACAAGCACCTACGTCTGGGCCGCACCAGGAGCGACTTCCGCGGATTTGGAAGACAAGCTTGTAACTCTAGCTAAAAAGACAATCGCGCGCGGCTAAGGCAATCCCCAGACTATTGCGGCCTAACCGCCGTCGGGAACGCAAAATCAGAAACCCCAAACGCTATCGGATGCTCTCTTAGGAGGTCTGTTATTACCTGCCCGCTAGAGGTCGCAGTAACTTTCAATAACCCGTAGCTATCCGGGCTAACACCGATTTCGTATAGGTCATGAATCGGTTCTACCAATGTGGAATTGGCAGCGATTGTTCTAGTCACTGCATATTCTCCTCCCGCGCCGTAAGGGTGAGATACGATAACGTTAATCGAGGCGGAAGTCGTATTTGAAATTGAGAGCCAGTTGTATTGGTTAAGATAGGTGTTATACGACCCGTCAAACACCGCCCCCAAGACCTCGCGTGCTGGCACTCCGTACATTGTTCCGATACTTCCGGTTGCCGCCTCGCGTGAGTAAACCATCGCCTGCACAATCAGTGAATTAGATCCCGAGGGGGTAACCAGCGCATATCCCACGGAGCCATCGTCTAGAACAGTCGAGCTAGCCTCGAAGTGCTCCTGAGAATGTGGTGCCAAGGTGCGGGTGTAACTAGTCACTGCCCCGTTTGCTCTTCTTAGCTGAACAGTAACAGGAACCGAGGCGTTTTTCGTATTTAAAACCTCAACCCAGGTAGTCTGTGCTCTCTCGCTGCCGCTCTCTTGGCGGGAAATCGGAACTGCAACCGGGCGACCGTTTCCGGCGCGAAATCCCAGAGGGAAGGCGA
Source organism: uncultured Bdellovibrionales bacterium (assembly GCA_964393905.1). Classification (GTDB taxonomy): domain Bacteria; phylum Bdellovibrionota_C; class UBA2361; order SZUA-149; family CAYMWO01; genus CAYMWO01. Next base: position 1,956 of record CAYMWO010000289.1, read on the forward strand.
AGCTAAAACCACTACCCTCCACTCCGTAACGAATAAGTTGTGCGATATACGGAGCAGATGCATCCGCCGGGCGAACCTTGTGTAACCCCACCACATTGGGTCCGATAAACCCATGCCCCCCGTCAATATCCAGTC
>CAYMWO010000290.1:0-2072 GCA_964393905.1 uncultured Bdellovibrionales bacterium
AGAGCGATTATGATGCCAAGCGACCTAGGAAGCGCGAATGTTAATGCGCTTTGGTTTGGCCTCTTCTGACTGCGGAAGTGAAATGGTGAGAACACCATTTTTAAGCTCGGCTTCAACCTTAGATGCCTCAACCTCAAACGGAAGCTTAAAGGCTCGTGTGAAGCTGCCCCTAGCCCATTCACGTCGATGCAATGTCTTCCCTTCGGTGGTTTCGGCTTTAACTTCCGGGTAGTCGCCTTTAATTGTGAGTTCCCTTCCAACGACTGAAATATCTAGGTTTTCCTGGGTAAGTCCCGGAACTTCGGCCTCAACAAATAGCCCGGTCTCATCCTGCCAGATATTAAATGCCGGACTCTTCGCCACAGTCCTCTCAAGAGCGGCCAGCGAGCCGTTTCTTCCATCGAACAGGTCGCCAAAAAGGGCCTGAACATCCTGGCCAAACGGGCTACAATTTCTAGGCTGTCTGATTGTCGTTAACATAGGTCAAATCTCCCTTTTTCGTTTAATTAACTGTCTATCTAGTTGAATATTCTTTCGGGCTAGAAATTCCGGTAGCTTAACGTTAGCAACCACCAGGCCTTCGCCCCTGGCCTCGATTTAAGCATCGATTTTGCCTCGCGCAAGTCGGTGCACAAATTATCTAACGCCTCAAAAACATTTAAGGAGTGAGAGACCCAAGAATACTCTGCTGGCGTTTAGTTCCTTCGCCTGTAACTAATAGATATCCCGTGCTAGAGTCTGATGTTTTGCTAGAGCTAGAGTCACCATTGCCAGGAGTTTCTTTTGTCGATTTCCCGCCGCACCATTGATGCTGTCTCGGAGCGCGCAAGTCTCGCGGAGATTGCCGGCGAAACGTTGAAACTAAAGCGCACCGGCAGTCAATTCATGTCTTGCTGCCCCTTTCACGAAGACCGCACCCCATCATTTTCCATTAACGACGAGAAGGGGTTGTATAACTGCTTCGGTTGCGGAAAAAAGGGGAACATCTTTGACTTTGTGCAGGAGACACGTGGTTTTACTTTCCCAGAGGCAGTGCGCTTTCTCGCATCCCGCTACGGCATTAGTGTTGAAGAGGATGGTGGCGAGTCCGAAGAGCTAAGAAAAGCGCGCGCCGGAAAAACCAAGGCACTTCGAGAGATAGTCCTCGCAGCCAGTGAAATTTATCAACGCGTTCTTGTAAAAGATGCGCTTGGTGAGCCTGGGAGACAATATCTCGCCGCGCGGGGGATTTCAAAAGATACAGCGTTAACCTTCCGCTTGGGATATGCCCCCGATAGTTGGGACTTTATCGCCGGGCAAATTCAGGAACGGCTTAAGGAAAAGGAGCTTAAGCGGTTGGTCGCCGATGAAGACATGCTGGCCAAACTGTTATTAGAGGCTGGGTTGATTCGGGCCAAAGGCGCGCGCGCAGCTGCCGGCAATGTGCCTAGTAACGTAACCGGAAAAACCGAAACAGAGACCGACCATAAGCCGGAAAAATTCTATGACTTCTTCCGCTCCCGACTGATATTTCCAATAGCGCGAAGTGATGGAGCTCCAATTGCATTTGGCGGGCGGATTATCGAAGCCGATGCAAAGGCACCAAAGTATCTAAACTCCAATGAGAGCCTGATTTATTCCAAGCGCCGAACTTTTTATGGAATGTTCCAGGCTCTCACCGCCATACGAAAAGCCAAGCATGCGTTTCTAGTTGAAGGGTACATGGATGTGCTGGGGCTTTATCAGCGGGGCTTTCTCGAGCTACTAGCCACTTGCGGCACAGCGCTGACTAATGATCACGCACGAATCCTCTCGCGCCTCGTAGACCGAGTGACTGTGATTTTTGATGGGGACTTGGCGGGGATAAAGGCGGCGGCAAACTCCTTTGAGATGTTTCTTAATACTGGAGTCGACGTCTCGGTTGTAATTCCACCGGCTGGAGAGGATCCAGATTCACTCGCGAGAAACTCAACCGCAGATGCCCTACGGGCCCAGTTTGATACTCTTCGGCGACCGGCTGTGGATGTGTATCTCGAGTATTTGACGAGTGAGCACATAGAGCCGGGAGCTGAGCTGACCCCGGCGGTATGTTG
>CAYMWO010000291.1:0-2023 GCA_964393905.1 uncultured Bdellovibrionales bacterium
ACGGGATTTAAAGATGTTATACGAGTAGCGCACATCGTAGCATTCGTCTTGAACTAGTGAGGAGTTGATTACCAACTCAGAACGGAAACCGGAAACCGTATCGATGGCGGTCTTAAGATTATGCCCCCGGGTGCAGTTCACGCAATCTTCTGCCGCTTGAACGAAATAGCAATTCAAACACTCTTTGTCGCTTTCGAGGTAGTCACCGGAGCAGCCCTGACACTTCTCGATATCCTGGGCCTTCCACCAAGCATGTTTCGCGATACGCTCTAGAAAACGCTCACGGGAGCTTTCGTAGCGACTACGGGAGTCAAGGTCGTACTGCGCCAGGACTTTAAAGTATTCCTCTTTTGTTAGCTGCTTATTCTCCACGCAGTAACTCTTGTTTCTTAAGTTCCAGGAAAAAAGGCAGTGGTTGCAGTTCCGGCAATCGTAAAGAAATGCGCTATCTCTGCAGTTCTTACTATAGAGACCGAACTTCACATTGTAACAGTTGTGCGCGTAAACTAGGTCGCGCGAGAGTTCGGAATGATCGGAAAAGTAGGAATACTGAACATCCCGGCAATTGTAGATTCGGTAGCAGTAATAGCAATTCTCGTTATCAAATCCGGAGTGGCAGAGATAACAACTCTTCGAATACCACCAATCATCGGTGTAGTCACAGTTCTCGTTGCCAAGCACGATGCTCTTTGGAATAGGGCAGCGTTGAAAAAGCTCCCAGAGCTGCGGGAAGAAGGACTTCGAAAAATCGTATTCCGCTGACGGTGGATTCGCGTCTTTAATCCAAGCCTCACGGTCCCAGACAGGATACGGGCAAGCCTCATCAAAGACTGAGACAATTGTTTTTCCGGAGTGCTCACACTTTCTTCGGTGTAGAGCAAAGTGATGCCAGAAGGCGAGCAGCCTTTGAATACGAATTGTCGGATGAACTTTAGAAAGCGGTGCCTGAAACTTTGCTCTAAGAGCAAGTTCTGCGTCCATTATCTCAAAAGGCCTCCCTGTAATCTCACATGTAAGTTGCTTTGTCATAATCGGAGATGGCTTTTAGGAATTAACCTTTGGGTTTCAAATCTAGAGAAACAGAGTTTAAGCAGTAGCGTAAGCCTGTAGGTTTTGGCCCATCGGGGAAAACATGTCCCAGGTGGGCTTCGCAATTGGCGCAGCGCACTTCCACTCGGCGCATAAAGAATGAGCTGTCGTCATGTTCCTCGATATTGGCAGGGTTTGCCGGAGCGTAAAAGCTTGGCCACCCCGTCCCGGAATCAAATTTGGCCTCGGAGTCAAAAAGTTCAGCGCCGCAACACTTGCAAGTGTACATCCCTGAGTCTTTGCAGTTGTGATACTTCCCAGTAAACGCGCGCTCGGTGCCCTGTTTGCGCGTAACCCTATACTCCTCAGGAGAGAGCTCGGCCTGCCATTCAGCATCGGTCTTGATTATTTTGGTCATGGGAGGATGTTAAACTAGCTACTGATTACTTCAGTCTTGTTTGTGTTCCAACGTCGCTGTTGAAACAGCTGGACGACAGCTCCAAAAAGAATAAGCACAAAACTTATTGCCAGAAAAATCTGTCCCCCAAATGTTACAAGTTGATAAAAGTCGCGCCTACCAAGGGCGACTTTTTGTCTTTGATAAAGCCTCTCCACGGAGTTCTCAGCCAACTGAATGCGTCGCAGTGAGGTTGCGTCCATTCCGCGTCGGGACGGCTCAAGCAATCTTAGCTCGTCCATAACCTCATCATACTGGTGGCTTCGATAAACTCCGACGCCGATGTTTCCAACGGCCAGGAACAGGAGAAAAACCCCCGGCAGGAAGAACTTGGTAGGTTTAAGGCTGAGCATCGAATCCACTTTGTAGAAGCAAAGGCCACACATGGGCTAGCCAATTATCTAGCGAATTATAGGGTAATAGACAAGTTTGTGAACTATTAAAATCTAATCGCCAACGGGAAAATCTAATTGCTATACTCCACGGGAATTCGCAGTCGGATATTAGCCTAAAAAATTATGAAAATATGAATAACCC
>CAYMWO010000292.1:0-2012 GCA_964393905.1 uncultured Bdellovibrionales bacterium
GATTCTTTTTGCGCTCTTGGTGTTTGTCGTGTTTGGGCATTCGGTGGCGCACACACTTCTTCCGACATTAGTGGACTGGGCCTTGGCTGGAATTAGCGTTTTGCTTTTCTATGGCAAATCGCTCCAGGCGTACACAATGTATCGCGAACAAAAAAGCGCCGCTGTCTCTTGGCTTAGAGAGTTGGGGCTTATACTGAAAGATATGACCGGTCTCTATTATGCACTGAGTGTCGGTGCGGAGCTAAAATGGGTTGCGCTCACTCATATTCTCTCCTTTACCAGCTCCTCCGCAATTTGCATTGCGAAGTATCTAATCGAGCGAGCGCAACCTACTAAGCGCTAAGGCGCAGGTGGCGGGGAGGGAAAGGAGACAAAGGGAAACTTCGGCTCCTGATCTGGTGGGACATAGTCCGGAGCAGGAGACCCGGCGGCACCTAGATGTTTAATTAACTGGAAAATTGCCTTTAGGTCCGCCTCTTCCATCCCTTGCAAAATATAAACTGGCATCGGTGGGCGAGCTTTGGAGTTCCGCGCTAAAGTCAGCCATTGATCCTCTGTCATATTTGCGACAAGTAAGCGCAAGTTAATTGGGAACGTCGTTCCCCAAGGGCCGCGCCAACCGAGAGCGTCTCCGGTTAGCCAATCCTTTTCGGGCACATTGCCATTACTAGGGGCATAGCCAGGGGTGTGGCAATCGTTACAGCCAGCAATCTTTGCCAAGTAACGCCCACGGGCGAGGACCTTTTCATCAACTTTTGTTTTTGTAGTCTCTGCCGCGACAGCGCTTGTAAGCGTAATTGTAAAAACGAATAAGGAAAAAATAGCCCGACTCTTCATAGCCCCCTTCTCCGATAGCTAGATTAAACTTCCACGGGAGAACTCCGTAGGCGGAAGATTTATCATATCGGAAAAGTCGAAACACTAAGATTTTTAACAGCCAATTCCGTAAGCCGCGTCAGAGTCGGCGCGCCAGGAACTGAAAAAACTGGGCATTAGGGTTTTCTGTATCTTGATAGTCGTAAAACACTTTTTCCAAAACAAACTCTGGGCCCAATAGTTGGGGGATATTTGAGCGATATATTGGGTGCACCGACATCTGGCTCCAAACCCGCCCCTCTGGGTAATAATAATCTAGGACCACGGTGCTATCCTGCACATCCCTCGGGAACACAAACACTTCGTCTGTGCCGTGATAAGTTGAGCCTTCTAAAACTGACCAGGTGCTTGAGAGCCGCTCAAAGGGGGAAAGCTCTCGCATCGAGTGGATTCTCTCAAAATTGCGGGTATCAAAAAACAGATACCCCCCGGGGCGGATTAAGTTCGCAAAATGCTGCATCACAATCCGTTGCTGCGAGAGTCCCGAGGTGTTTGTCGGCCCTTCGACATGGCTCCCTTCGACCTGGCTCCCTTCGACTTGGCTCAGGGCATTTCCAAGAAGGAAAGCAAAATCAAATGGGGTCTGTGATAATGGGGAGAGCTGCTCTTTACTATGCCAGTCCACGCTTTGTATCTGAACTCTTTTGCCGTGCGCTAAAAGATTCGAGCGCGCCCGGAGCTTCATTCTTAAGTCGATGTCGATAGCTTCAACTCTGCTTAGCTTATGGTCGCATCTATCCAGCTGATTCAAAACGGTGGCCAGGTCCCCTCCTCCTCCAATCCCGAGGTCGATGAGGCTCTTACTATTACTGTCGATAACAGCATCTCGAATCAGGGCGAGCTCTGCGGGGTTACTCTTTCCCTTTAATACCGGATAGATCTCCTCCACCCAATCTACCAAGCGGTAGCCGGAGAATTCAGCGAGCGGAGAGCTCTCTGGTGCAGGGAGCGGTATTTCGGACTTTGCTAATGAACCCATGACGACCTCTAGAGAAGTTAATTGTTACTAAATGATGAATTATCAGAGCCTATCCTAGAATTCCAGTAATGATTGACGTAATTATTCTAAAGAGCCTATAATACCCTGATTAAACAGGAGATCTAAGTGTCAATATTCACTGTCAACACTGCGCTTC
>CAYMWO010000293.1:0-1965 GCA_964393905.1 uncultured Bdellovibrionales bacterium
AGAACCACTCCATAGCTACCTGGAGCACCAAGAACCACTTTCCCGGAGAGGCTAAATTCGCCGTCGCGTACATCTTGGACGAGGTCTTCCATTTGGGAGAGCAAACTGCCGGCAGATGAATATAGCCGGTCACCCACAGGAGTCGGGAGCACGCTTCTGCCGACTCGACGGAAGAGCGGGGTTCCAAATACTTCTTCAAGGCTTGCAATGTGTTGGCTGACGCCGGATTGGGTCATGCCCAAATCCTTGGCGGTCACAGTGAAGTTCTTGATTTCATAAGCACGTCGGAAGGTTCTGAGGAAAAGCGGGGAAACGTCAGTTTGCATTCAAATCATATATTATGATTGATTGTATAAAATCAAATAATTTTACTGATTGGTTACCTAGGGTTATCTACCCGTAATTACTTGGGGGACCAATGCTCGAAGCTAAATTTTCAGAAAGACTTTTAGATGCTCTAACACTGACGGAGCCGCTCGCCTGCGTAATACACGCCTACCAGCGGGTGCCAACAGAGTTTGCCTTTCAAACGGCGCTCATTCTCGGTGGTGGTCCAATCGGAGTTCTTCATGCGCTGGAGATCCAGAGAAGATACCCCCACGTTAAAATCACTATTATCGAGCCTAATCTTTCCCGAAGAAAAACGCTCCGTCGTCGATTTCCGGAATTCTCAATTCTTCGTAAGGTGAATAAAGAACCCTGCTTTGATCTAGTGGTGGTTGCCACCAGTGCGCCGATTGCAAATACCGAGGCTATTCATGCTGTCGGCGATGCAGGGATTGTTCTGCTTTTCTCCGGATTGAACCATCGTAGACATGAAAATTTACCGTCTTTCGAGGGAGTCCATTTCGAGTCGGTTCATCGCAACGAGGAAGTACGAGTTGTATCCCGAGGAATTCGACTCATCGGCTCTTCGGGTTTCAGTCACGGTGATATAGAGGCATCACTCAAGCAGCTTTCCCTGGCACCAGAATATTACACGCGCGTACAAACAAGCTTGGTGAACGGACTCCATACTAACTTCATGGGGTCAAAAAAATTTTCTAATCCAGTGATTGAAGCTATGTTGAATCAGGAACAAGTACATATGGCGGAACTGAAGGTATTGTTTCGAGTGGGTGACGAACCCTTCGAGACGGCTGTTACTCCAGATGCGACTCTTACTCGGGCTGCGCTTAAGGAGAGAAGTCTTCCGAGCGTTCTCGCTCCGGGTATGGTTCGTTTAAAAATGCTACGTTCGAGCGTTTGCCAAACGGATCGACGGGTTTTGCAAGGAACAAAGATGTCTGCTAAAACTGAAAATCTCATTCTAGGCCACGAGGGAATCGGACGAGTAGAGGCTGTTGGCGGACAAGGTGAAACATCGTCGTGGGTGGGAAAGCTCGCAATTATTCTCCCACATTACCTGCATGTCGATGATCAGCTTGCTCGTCGCGGATTATGTTTTTTGTCAAAAAAGATGGAACAACTAGGAATTCACAGGGATGGGTTGTTTTCAACTCATGCTGATGTTCCAGAAAGCTGTGTTTATATTCTCGATGGCTGCGCCGATCAAAAGTGCCAATGCGCATAAGGATTATGTATGTCGACCGAAATTTTCTTATACGCTTTTGTTTCAGCTCTTGGGAATACGGCAAATTCCTTAGTAGGAGCTTCAGCTCTGAGAACAAAGAAAATGACTGCCATGGGGGTTGCTTTAGTAAGCCTAGCGCCTAGTTTTATTATTGCGCTTTATTTGGGTTTGCCGATTCTTGGCGAACTTACCTTTTTTGTTCTGATCCTCATGCTACTAAAGAACTCTCTTTATGCCGTGGGATTTTACCTGCGATACCTTGGCCTCGATCAACTGGGGGCTTTTCAAGGTTCGTTTCTAGCCGCGGTACAACCCGTTCTTGTGGGCGCATTATCTTCGCGCTCTATTGGGGACGCATCTATAAGATGCCAGTCGTGAGTTTGCGATTTTTC
>CAYMWO010000294.1:0-1959 GCA_964393905.1 uncultured Bdellovibrionales bacterium
ATCTAATTGCGGAGTTGACTCTATTGATAAGAGCTTAGCGTCGCTGGCAGTCTCCGGAACATCCGGTGCCTGATTCAGAGCATCGAGAGAACCAGCCGCAAGGTTCTCGGAGCTCTCTGCGTCTGATACCCCACCAGTGGCTGCATATTCGAAATAGTGCGGGGCAATATAAACGGCGAGCGCAATCGGAATTAAAAACCCGACGACTGAAACAATTATTAGTCGAGTCAGGGACAAATGAATCCGTAATTAAGCGCTTATCGGAGTTAAATACGCGACTCGGTAACGACTACTCTTCGGTTTCGTCTTCAGAGTCCTCAGCCGCTTTTTCAGCCGCCCGCTCTTCAATTTGCTCGCGAGCGTCCCGGGTCTCAATTGCCTCTTCATCCTTCGACGCCGCATGCTCAACGACTGAGAGCTTAACCTGAACTTCAACTTCAGGGTGGAGCCGCACTTTAGCAAAGTGAATTCCGCCCTTCTTAATTTGATCAACCAGGGTTACCCGACGACGGTCGATATCAAAGCCCAGCTCCGTAAGCTTTGCCGCGACATCTCGTGTGCCAATTGAACCGAACACCTTTCCGCCACTACCAACCCGGATGGTAAGTTCAACGACTGCATTTCGTAGGCGGGAAGCAACTTCATCAGCAGCCCCCTTCATGCGCCGCTTCTTAGCATCAATCTGTTTCATCTTATGGGCGATATTTCCGGCACTTGCCGCACCTGTCTCAATCGCCATCCCGCGAGGGATAAGAAAATTGCGGGCAAACCCAGGGCGAACCTTAACGGATTCCCCGATGTCTCCCAGGCCTACGACGTCTTCAGTTAATATGACTTGCATCTTAGTTCGAAGCCTCCTCAATATCCCCACCGAAATCCATATCGTCTCCACCGGCGCCCATGCCAAAGCCATCGGCCTCATCAGCAAAACGAGGCACGGAGTCCGGTGCATGCTTATCCTTCACAACAATAAGGTGACGGAGCACGCTCTCATTGATTCTTAGTTGGCGATCTAAGTCCGCCACTAACGCGTTATCTCCATTAAAAACCAAAAGTGTATACTGACCGAATTCTTGCTTATTAATTCGGTAGCTTAGGCGACGACGACCCCAAATCTGTTCGTTCTCAATCGCACCACCGTGAGCCTGAATAATAGCAGCTACTTTAGCCAGCTGTGCCTTTACAGCATCCTCTTCTAAGCCTGGATCAAAGACGATGACGTTTTCGTATCGAAGTAAACTTGTCACTTAATGGTACCCCTTGTTATCTCGCCGCATTTTTTGACGGCTACTTTATAAACTTCTAATCCACTCTAAATCTTGGAATTAAATTCCCTTTGAGCCGCTTCTAGACCTTCAGTCACCAATACCTGGATTGACGTGGCGGCTTTGAAAACTGCATCATTTAGCAATTCTTTCTCTTTCGGTCCAGGGGGCTCCAAAACCCAATTCTTTATGTCAATCTGCGGGTTTGTTCCGGGAACAACTCCTGGCCTCCCGATTCCTACTCGGACCCTAAAAAACCCATCCGTGGACAAGCTCTGGATTAGGTCCGAAATCCCTTTATGCCCCGCAGCGCCCCCGCCGAACTTAACCCGCAATACACCTGGACTAAGATCAAGTTCGTCATGAACGGCAATGACCGACTCTGGCGAGATCTTAAAAAACCCTAAAAGTGGCTGAGCAACCTCACCACTTCGATTCATGTAGCCCTGGGGTTTAACAAGCACCCCTTCAGAGCTGCCAATCCGCACCTTTCTAAAAAGCGAGTTCCACTTAGCGGTCCAAAAGTGCTTGCCCAGAATATCCTCACCTGGACAAAGCTCCTCGGCGAGCCGGTCAACTACCCAAAAGCCAGCATTGTGCCTTGTGCGAATATATGACGGGCCAGGGTTTCCAACCCCAATCACCGCAAAGGGTGCTTCCACCCGGGTTCCGGATTTTTCCACAGGATTAATCC
>CAYMWO010000295.1:0-1945 GCA_964393905.1 uncultured Bdellovibrionales bacterium
GTGGTTTCTGGATCCAAGAATGCTGCGCTTCCTTTGCTTTTGGCAACACTTATTTCAGAGGAACTGTGCGAGATCGACAACGTTCCTGATTTGGAAGATATCACAGTAACGCTGAAGTTACTTCGTTCCCTTGGCGCAATTGCAGAATTTAACAACGGGAAAGTATCAGTACAAACCAAGACGCTTAGTGCGACCGATGCGCCATATGGCTTGGTAAAATCGATGCGGGCCTCATTTTGGGCGTTGGGTCCGCTCGTGGCGCGGGCAAGATATGCTCGTGTCGCCCTTCCCGGTGGTGATGCGATCGGAACTCGGCCTGTTGATATTCATCTTCAGGGATTAACAAAGCTTGGAGCTGATATTCGGATGAGCCACGGTGTGATTATCGCAAGTGCACCTGGCGGGTTACATGGCGCGGTAATTGATCTCAGCTATCCTTCGGTAGGGGCAACTCATCACTTGATGATGACAGCCGCTCTGGTTCATGGGCAAACCTTGATTAAGGGAGCGGCGATGGAGCCAGAGATTGTAAATCTGGCTGGATTGCTCCAATCGATGGGCGCGGTTATTGAGGGCGCGGGAACCAGCACCATTGTCGTCAACGGAAAACGAGAGCTGGGCGCTGGAAAAGCTACGATAATTGGCGATCGCATTGAAGCCGCAACCTATCTTATTGCTGGTGCGGTAACGCGGGGAGATGTCAAGGTCCATGGCCTTTCGCAGAGCACATTCTCGTCGATGTTGGAACTGCTTGCTCAGGCCGGATGCTCGATTGCCGGTGGCGAGCAGTTCGTGCAGCTTTCCGCTAGTGCCGGACTAAGATCATTTTCGTTCTCCACCGCGCCGTTTCCTGGTGTGGCCACGGATCTGCAACCACTCCTTATGGCAGCATTGGCGACTGCGGAAGGCTGTGGTGTCATAACCGAGACCGTTTTCGAGAATCGTTTTGGTCATGTAGCTGAATATCGGCGTTTAGGGGCAAATATTCACGTCGAGGGAAATCAGGCTACGGTTACAGGTGTGCGAAAACTGAGCGCGGCTCCTGTTGAAGCGGGCGATATCAGGGCGGCAGCCGGATTGATCTTAATGGGACTCGGAGCTGATGGGACAACCGAGCTGCACGAGATTCATCATTTAGCTCGCGGCTATGAAAATATTGTTGAGAAGTTTTTTTCCTTGGGAGCGAAATTAACCCGTGTTCCTTATCAGGAGCAGAAAGAGCTAATTCTAGGTTGCTAGAGGATGTGATGAGCGACGGCGCTAAACAACTTTATTTCGATCTGTCGTTACCCGAGCCGTATAGTTTAAAATACTTTGTTGTTCATAGCGGAGTGAACGATGCTGTTTCTACGATAGAGACGGCTATCGCCATGGTTCGGGACGGGGTCTCGTCTGCGCAGATCATTTATCTCTTTGGGCCGGCCGGTACGGGAAAGTCCCATCTCATTTCAGCCTATCGAGCAGTCGCTGGAGATTTCGAAATTTTCACCGACGAAATAGCCATAGTTACCGGAACAGAATTGAATTCGGATATTGATGACGAACAAAGTTTTGTAAGAAATTTCACGTCACGCTATGAGCAGGTTCGAAGTGCAGGCGGTTTACTGTTTGTCGAAGCAACTGCTCACCCCAAGGCGATTGTGAATGACCCACATTTGCAAAGTCGACTTCTAGCTGGGCAAGTGGTTGCCCTCGAATACCCCAGAGAGGAAGAGCTTAAACCGTTGATACACTCCTTGCTCGAACGTCGAAGTCTGAAGATTACCGCCCGTAGTTTGGAGTATCTGCTGAGAAGATTACCCCGCAATCCTTTGTCTTTTGATGATATTTTTGCTAAAATCAACGAACTTTCTTTGGGCGAACTTCGCCCCTCCGGACTTGGAGTTATTAGAGAAATTATGAAAGAATAGCGAGGTTTCTCTGGGAGAGGCGTTATTTGGGTAAG
>CAYMWO010000296.1:0-1933 GCA_964393905.1 uncultured Bdellovibrionales bacterium
AGAGCGATCGGCGTTTATAACGATGTCGCTATGGAAGTTGGTGATGCGCTCGCTTTCGGCCGCGGCAAGTGTTGGAAAGATATTTCCAAGCAGCAGAAGTAGCAGTAACGCGCAAAATTTCAGCGGTCTAAAGCTTAACATTTGGAGCCTCTCGTTCCGTTGTTAATTCAATCTCAAAAAACTCAGCTGGTTTGAATGAGAAGATCTTCGCCATAATATTACTTGGGAAAGAGTTCACGAGGACATTAAAATTACGGACGCTTCCGTTATAATAACGGCGTGCGAACTGAATCTGGTCTTCGACCTCAATTAAGGAGTTTTGTAGCGACTGGTAGTTCTGATTGGCTTTTAAGTCAGGGTAGGCCTCGGCCAAAGCAAAAAGGGATTTAAGCGAATGGGTAAGCTCGCTTTCAGCCGTTGCGGCTTGGCCCACAGCGAGCCCCTCGCCGCCGCTTCGCATCCTTGTGACACGCTCAAGGACCTCTTTTTCGTGGGAGGCGTAGCCTTTGACCGTCTCTACAAGGTTAGGGATTAAACTGTGTCGGCGTTTTAGCTGCACATCTATTCCGCTCCAAGCCTCTTGCAGCATGTTTTGTTGCTTGATGAAGCTATTGTAGAGAAGGATTACAGCCGCCACTAGAACCAGGAAAATTATCAAACCGGGTGACATTTATACCTCCGAATTAGGGGAGTGATAGCGCTAGTGCTTTATACTGCGAATTAAGTAGGTTTGCGATACGAAATTTAGCACCGGGCGTCAGTATTTTAGCTGTAGAGTTGCGCTGTGATCTGGCATATAACACGGTGGGATGTGGGCCGGTGTTTGTGAGAGTTTGCCAATAAACATGGCCGTTCGGATTGATCGGATTCAGGAGACCATTGATGAGAGCCTTATTAAGCACAGGAATAAAAGCACTTCTTACCTTTGGTGTTATGCTTATCTCCGTCCCAGGCCTTGTCTTCGCCGAGGATGGTTCCGCTGGCGGATATGTTCCTGAGCAGCTTCGACCATGGGTGCAATGGGTGATAGAGAATTCACCTGAGAGACAATGCTCGGTCGTAAAAGACAAAGCTACCTGCATTTGGCCTGGGAGGCTCAATCTTCAGGCCTCTCAAAGTGGGGGCGCGTTTGTATTCACTGCCGCACTAGACTCCCGCTCTTTTCTTATACTGCCTGGAGACGCAGATACCTGGCCGGTAGAGTTGAGCATTGCCTCAGGAACGCAAAGTGTCTCGGCTCCGGTTATTGAACGTGAGGGGCGGCCTGTAGTTTTTCTCGAGCGCGGAACCTATGAAATCTCGGGACACTTTAACTGGAACGCTGTGCCGGAAAAGATTCGGGTCCCGGCAAACACGGGTTTGATTCAACTTACCGTAAACGGCGAAACGATGAAGAATCCGAAGCTCGGAGGAAACGATGAGCTGTGGTTAAAAAAAGTAGCCTCCAAAGAAGAGTCCGAAGAGGACCGAGTAAAATTCGCGATTTTCCGCAAGCTTATCGATGGTGCCCCGTTTCAAGTGCTAACCCAATTGGAGCTAAGGATCTCCGGTAAAGCACGGCCTATCGAAGTGGGGAATATTCTGCAGCCCGGCTTCTTGCCGGTGCAGATAGAAAGCGATTTAAGTTACCAGCTTAGTCCGGATTATAAATTGACCGTCCAAGGAAAGCCCGGAGTATATCACCTTACAATTCACGGGGTGATTAATGGCGCGCCTCGGGAGTTGGCGGCCACTCCAATTAAAATTGAAGGTTGGCCACGGGAGGAGATTTGGGTTTGGGAGTCCGACGAGACGCTGCGCTCAGTTGAATTAAGCGGTGCATCGCAGATAGAAACCGAGCGCACAAATATCCCCGATGATTGGACAGGGCTTCCCGCTTATGTTGTTTCCCCAGAAACCAAGCTGACCTTTGAAGAGAAGCGCCGAGGCGAGA
>CAYMWO010000297.1:0-1901 GCA_964393905.1 uncultured Bdellovibrionales bacterium
ATAAGCATCACCAGCGGTCTTCCGAAGTATGGATTGGTATGGTTGATCGGGAAGTGAAAATTAGAAAGATAACGATGCTTCCAATAGTGAGAGGTATCATTGATTTCAATGGCCCGCTCGCCTATGCGTAAAAAAGATTGCACCGAATCGACGCTAGCACCATTTTCGCGATTAGTTGAGGGAGGATTAGAGCTCCGTCTTAAAGTTGTGCCAGGTGCCAAGCGAGAGGGGGTTGTAGGAATTTATGGCGATAGGCTTAGAGTGCGCGTAAACGCACCTCCCGAACAGGGCAAAGCAAACAGGGCAGTGGAAAAGCTAATTGAAAAATGGTCAGGTGCAAAGAGCACGAGAATAATTGCAGGTCACGGATCGGCGGAAAAGATTATCTTTATCGCCGTCGTCTACAAACTACCAGAACTGGAATAACGTTATCTTGCTAGTGATGGTATAACGTACTCATCAGGACCACGACGGGTTAAGGCCAGCGCGACGATCTTATCGTCTGCTCCTGTCTGGATCATAATCACCCCATATATGTCACTCGGGATTTTGTCCAGCGCAACACTGGCCGTGCCGCCGGCGTTTACCGTTACTTGAACACTCTGGACGTTCTCGCCCAAGTAGTTCAACGCATCGATCCTTACATCAGACGCTGCTGTTCCCTGGTTGGTAATAGTCAGTTCCGAAGTTTGTCCAAGGAAGGTATTAAAATCAGCTAATTGAACGATTCCCGGAGAAGCTACAAGTGGAGCGGCATAAGCATATAACAACTCTCCGGTAGTTTTATCGAGTTTATAGAAAAATGCAGTTTGCTTGAGTGTCTGTAGTGGCTCAACTACTTCTGCGGAGCCTATGGCTTCCGCGGCAAAGAAACCTTGACCAAAAGATGGCGAATTCAACACTGCATGAATAGTAGAATGCTTACTAAGATCGACAACTCTAGTATCAAGCGTAGCGCCATCTTGATCGCGTCCGCGAAATGATGCGGTCAATGAAGCATCGCTTGTGTTATTAAACTCTAGTACTGCAATTTCACCATGAGAAGTCGAAACAGGTGCAGATTGAATCTCTCCGGTCGGTTTTAATACCGGTACAACCGCGGCGGTATGAAAATTAGAGCAAATTGCGCCTTCTGCGCCACAATCATAAAAATAACGCTCAGCGTTAAGGTAGTAGCGCTGTTCTGGGTTAGTCGGAGTAAACACAGCGAGGCCGATTCGGTCGGGATTATCAGTACCGGCAAGTCCGCGGTGGCCATCGAAATCGAAACGACCGCCATCCGGAAGCTGCACCTCCTGAGTTGCTATTAGGATACCCTTCTCGTCGTAAAAGCTTAGTAGCCCCAGAAGTGAACTGCCATCTTTATCTGGATCGCCGATGTGAATCCAATTAGCTACGGTTGAGCCCGGATTCATTCCGATGTGGAAGGTATTCAGCGGGATGTCAACTCTTCCAATAAATGGATTTTGAAACTGATGAAAGAGCGCATAATCAAAGGCATCAAGACCAAATCCAGTGGTTTCCTTCGCTAGTGATTCTTGCTTATAGACGGTAACTCCACCGCTCCAGGCTCCTCGTTCCTCTGTGCCTACCTCTACGCAAACGATTCCGTAAGAATCTGGCTGTGCGCCTAAGTCAATTACAATATAGTCGCGGCGTACGTTGGGCGCGAGAATATCCGATACCTGTCCACGTAGCTCCCCAGCGAGATCTCGGTAGATGACTTCAACAGAAAGGGGAGCAGGTTGTCTGTTTACCACAGAAGCAATATTCACTTGATTAAAAAAGAAATTAACCCCGGTGCAGACCTTTGGCAGAAGCTTCTCGCCGATTGTGCCATCATCTGGGTCAGTTGACGTACCATCTTCGCTGCTTGACGCACTACTCGATGAATTAGCGCT
>CAYMWO010000298.1:0-1889 GCA_964393905.1 uncultured Bdellovibrionales bacterium
CCTCACACCAAGACTAAATCCCAGTCGTTAGACGAGTCATCCAGCAAAAACTTTAACTAACCTGAACCTTTTTTAGAGCCCCTGAATCTATAGTTTCAAGAGGGCATTAAGGTTAACGCAGGTTTAGCAGGAAATTTTTATGCTTAGTGAAATAGAGCGCTCTACTTATGAAGCAAGGTCTAAAATTCTTACGCTAGATCTTAATGAAAATGGGTTAGAGATCTCACTTGGCTCAAACTATCCAATTCTAAAGACGCCTCGACCAGAAAAGAGAACTCGACTTCAGGCGCTCGACCGTGCCTCGATTATTGCCAAACTCCAGGAGACTATCATCGACCTCGAACACTCCGGAGTATGGGCCGAGACTTCAGTAATACTCGGGGGGAAGAGTGATCCCTTTGAGCCATTTGAGAAATTTGACCTGACCCTGAAGATCTTGGAAACCATCGCCTCCCTTCCGCCTGCGGCCTTTACCTTACAGACGAGGTCTCCACTTGCGGTCCTTGGAATCATCGCGCTCAAGGCAATGGGGGAAAAGGCGACTGTAATTTTCGGGCTGGAGACCGAGCTCCCTCATTGCTCGCTACCCCGGATAGAAGAAAGACAAAACGCGGTTCGGGCACTGGAAGGGTTAGCAGTAAAAGTTCAGATCCAAACGGATCGGTCCAAAAATAGTGTTATCCCCGAGACACGAGAAGCAGCATAAGTTACATCTTCCCGGTTGATTGTGCCTGACTTAACCGTCGACTAAACAACGAGTAAGTCTTATCTAGGTATGATTCCCAAAGCACACAAACTGCTGTATGATCGCTCGGTCAGATTTCGGGCAGCTATACCTTTTCAATCGTGCCAAAAAATAAGCTTTCAATCACAATATTGACCTATTTTGCCCTTGTAGGAACAGCGTGTGCGCCAAGCCACTCGCCTATTCCTCCAGGCGTGATCCCCCAGGCTCGTCCCGTTACCATCAGCGAGGAACAGTACGGGCATCAGGTGTTATCAGAATTAAGTGAAAAATTTGAACTGGATTATAACGATCCTAGGCTGCAGCGAGTTGAAGATATCGTCGCCCGCCTTACGCAGGCAGCTGGCGCCGATAAAGACCCGTGGCATGTATTTTTGTTTAAAGACCCGGATTTTAAAAATGCTGCAGCGACACGTGGAAATCATGTTTTTGTTTGGAGCGGAATGCTTGATGCCACCAAGAGCGATGATGAATTGGCTACAATTCTTGGACATGAGATTGCGCATGTTCTAGCTGGACATACGGATCCGGATCCGAACGAAGAGGTAAAACGGTTGCTAATAGACGTGGGGGCAATGGCTGCCGGAATTGCTGCGGGAGTTGTATTACAGAGTCCGCAGTTCGGACAGGTAGTTGTCGATCTTACATCCCAGGCTACTCAGCAGATCGGAAACAGCTTGTTAGTCTATCCCTTTACCAGAGAGCTAGAGCTTGAAGCCGACAGAGTTGGATTAATGATTATGGCGGAAGCCAAATATAATCCAGAAGCGGCAATTGAGTTTTGGCAGAGAGCGCAAACTGATCCGGATTTTTCAAGTTCGCTACAATTTCTCTCTTCCCATCCCGTGGCGACCGACCGATTGGATCAGTTAAAACATGTTCTACCACTGGCATTGGCGCGGTTTAGAGGCGAGCCGATAACCAACTTTCCTGCTGATTACCCGCTACTTTCACAAGGAGCAACCCATTCGAACTCGAATCCCCCGGATATTAGTCCAGCTATCAATACTGCTACGCGTGACGCGTCAACGGATATGGGCAATGATTCGTTTGACTTAAGAGGTGCAGTGAATCCGACAATTTCTTCACCCCAGAGAACGCCTACCAATGCTAATTCGTTGTCTATTACATATTGGGTAGTTCA
>CAYMWO010000299.1:0-1884 GCA_964393905.1 uncultured Bdellovibrionales bacterium
CGTTCTACGCGCTGAAGTTCGACGGGACCGTGACTACCTTTGCCGGTACCAGCAACAGGCTTTACAGGCTCAACAACACGGACTTCACCTGGATCGACGTATCAAAGGGTGGATCGACCTATCCCGCACTTTCCTCCAGTGCGCAATGGCAGTTCGCACAGACCGGTAACTTCGTCTTCGCGACGCAGGCAAACGCGGTTCTGCAGGTTTTCGATCTTTCCTCGTCGAGCGCGTTCGCCGACGCGGCCGGTTCGCCGCCGCAAGCTGCCTATATCAGTGTCGTCGGACGCTTCCTGGTACTGTCCGGCCTGCTGTCGACGCCATATCGAATCCAGTGGTCGGGTCTGAACAGCTTCAACGCATCCACGAGCTGGACAAGCGGCATCAACTCCTCCGATTTCCAGGATTTTCCGGACGGCGGCATCGTGCGCGGCGTTGCCGGCGGCGAATCGGGGATCGTCTTCCAGGATCAGGCGATCCGCCGCATGTCCTACGTTCCGGGATCGCCGATCATCTTCCAGATCGACCGCATCACCCAGGACAAGGGCCTGTATGCGCCGTACTCGATCATCCGCGCCGGCGAGCGAATCTTCTTCTACGCCGGACAGGGCTTTCACAAGATCGAACCAGGCGGCGTGCCCGAACAGATCGGACGCGAGAAGGTCGATCGGACCTTCCTCGCCGATCTCGACAAGGGCAACTTGCAACTGTTCATGGGCGCGGCCGATCCGCGAAGCACGCGGGTCTATTGGGCTTACAAATCCGTCTCAGGCGCCGTTGGTACCTACGACAAGCTGCTGGGATACGATTTCCTGCTCGATCGCTTCTTTCCGGTGTCGGTCTCCGGCGAGTTCCTGCTCGGCATTTCCCAGACAGGATTGACACTCGAAAATCTCGACAGCATCGCGAATTCGCTGGATGCGCTGACGCTGAGCCTCGATGCCTACGCAACCGCGGTTCAGCCTGAGATAGCGCAGTTCGGCGGTTCGCACTTGCTCGGCTTCTTTCGCGGCTCGAGCCTCGAGGCGACCATTGAGAGCGCCGAGCAGGGAACGGATGACAATCGCATCACCATACGCGGATTTCGTCCCATTACCGATGCACCGTCCCTGTACGGGTCGGTTTCCTATCGCGAAGCTCCATCGGCGGCTGCGGTTGCGGGCGCCGAAGTGCCGGTCAACCCGAGAACGGGCCGTTGCGACCTGATGCGAGATGCACGCTATTCCAGGTTCCGGGTGCGAATTCCCGCTGCGGCGCCTTGGTCGTTTTGTGCGGGCGTGGTGCCTGATCTCACGGCTGGTGGAACGTTATGACCGCCTATGTTCCCGGGATCACCGAGACCGATCTGAAGAAGATGGTGCTCGCCATTCAGCAACTCGCGGCCGGCCGCTCGAATGCGGTCGGGAGCGTGACGCTTGCGACGGGTTCGCCGACGACGGTCGTATCCACGGCGAACTGTGCCGCGGGCTCAACGCCGATCCTGACGCCGGCGACGGCGAACGCTGCGGCCGAGGTAGGCAACGGCATGATGTTTGTGAGCGCCGTGGCCAATGGTTCCTTCACCATCACGCACGCGAACAGCGCGACGACGGGCCGCACGTTTCTCTATGCCATTCTCGGCTGAGCTGATCTGCGTCGATCCTGAACGGGTTCACGAGATCTGGCCACTGGCCGAACCGTTGTTGCGCCGCGCGATCGAGCGGACCGGCCTCTCGGCATTTCGCGAGATAGAGCGCGATATCCGGTGCGGCAATGCGTTGCTGTGGCTCGCCGTGGAGGATGAGGGGAGCGAGATCACAATTCTCGCTGCAGCTTCGACGCGCCTGCAAGGGACCGATGCCGGCAAGGTGTGCGTGGTCACGGCGTGCGCGGGCAAGCAGATGT
>CAYMWO010000300.1:0-1871 GCA_964393905.1 uncultured Bdellovibrionales bacterium
TCAAGAAATTCCGCGCGAATTGTTAGCGCAGCAGAGCCTTGTATTTGAAGATATATCAGCATATGGAGATTTTCAAAAGTGGAATCCGACCGACTTCCTTCCCGAACGCCGCACCGAGTATGTTGATAGGTTTCTGCGCATCAAGAACATGAAAGAAATGCTGACATTGTCGATATCTTACGCTCCCGACGATACGCGTAAGCGTCTATTGCTTAGTGGCCGGAGATACGATCTTGAACACTTAAGCTGCATATTATCCAAGCCCAGTCCACCCGGTGCTGAAAGCGCTGCGAACGACCCGCGGCCGTGTCGGAACGACCAAGACATCTCAGGTGCATTTAGGGAGGCAACCGTAGACCTTGAGAGTTATGACATGCTGCGCCCAGCGGTCCGGACTTTGTTCGCAAGATTGCTCAAGATTCCAGAAGTCGAGATCCTCAGTCGCCCGCTTGAGCCCATTGAACCTGGCACCATGGCCGTCTCACAGTTGAGTATTAGAACGAACGATCTACTTGGCCATATCAATGTGTGGAGAAACAAACCAAGCGATCTGTCTTCTGACGAATTTGATCGTCAATTAATAGATGATTCTGAATCGAAAAATAGCAAATTAACCGACAATAACAGGAACGACTTTGTGCCTAAGGTAGAAGTGATAACCTTCCACTTTCGCCTGCAAGATGATATCTGTCGAAATCCTGCTCGGTATTTTGAAAATGCAATCGATTTCAAGAATAGGAAAAATGATTGGGATGCAAGTAGGTTATTTCTTGCCGGGGGAAAGCGATTCTCAGGTTACGAGACAAATAACTATAAAAACTACTTTGAATTGAATCCAAAGGAAAATCGTGGATTTGGCTTGGTTCAGTTAAATAGCAGCGTTATTGAGGCGGATTATCTCATTAAGGTACAAATTATAGCCCTAGAGAATGGCGTTACCCTGTCTTCGTATCCTAACTACCATTGTATTAGCTCTCGGGAGCCAAAGATTACTATGAATTTAGCATATAAGGTCGGATTTCAACTGCCGGGAGCAGATGGATTGGCTCCCAGTAGCTACTTGAGCCTTGAATTTTTCGCCGGTTACTATGTGCGGATCCTTGGCTGGTATATGCTTCCGGGGCTGTCTATAGGTGGCGTTGTTGCTTATTCTGGCGCTCAGGGCACACAAGGAAGCTTGGGAAGTCGTCTGGAGCATCAGGCGATAGAGTTTAGACCGCGCATTAACATAGAATTAGTGCGAATTCCGATTACTGGAGGGTTTAGCATTTCTATATCCGGACTAGTGGATGGCGGAATCGGTGCCAATCACTATGTATTACAATCATCGACGCGGGCGGCTGGTTGGACTTCTGTACTGCTGATTGGGGGTGGGGGGCGAATCTCACTTCGCGCATCATCGGTCATTCAGCTTGGGTTTTCGGCGACCTACCAACAACGAAGTCAAGAAATAACCATTGAGAACGAGATTAATACGGTGGAATATATCGCTAGAAAAGAAAGTGTTTTTTGGATTGGGGCAGACTTGGCGTTAAGGCTTAAGCGCTAATCCGCGTGCATCTACGCATGGGACTTTTAAAAGGGCGATTCGCGATCCTCTTCGCCAAGGGCTCGGCATGTTCGGTACCCTGCGGGCCGCCGATATGATTCATTATGTTACACCGTTCATGAAAAGCGGCCAACGCCTACACCACATTTCCCTCCCTGGGCGGCACTGTCGTTCGATCTCCATCCTGGCGTCCCATCCGCTCGACACAAACCTCCGCCTGTACTCCCCGCCCCTGATGTCTGCCGTCGCCTCACCTGAACGCGGTGTTGTGAAACAGCCGTACCTCTCAGCGACGCGAAAACTTCCCATTCTCACGCCTCCC
>CAYMWO010000301.1:0-1726 GCA_964393905.1 uncultured Bdellovibrionales bacterium
ATGACTGCACCCACGGTGAATGCTCCTGCAGAGGCAAACGCTGCCTGGATGGGCCTGGCACTGAGTGATTCAGAAATACCCAGTTCATCCCGGGCGTGTGCTTCCAGTGCATTGTGTGCCGTCAACTGTTGGGCAACCTGTTGAGCCAGCGATGGCTCCAGCCCTCGTTGAACATAGATACCGGTGAGTTCTGCCAGTTCTCCTGCGCTATCGGTTGCCAGCTCTTTGGTTTCACGGGCCAGGTCAGCCTGTTCGGTATCCGCTTGGGAACTCACTGAAACGTATTCTCCTGCCGCCATCGACATCGCCCCAGCTACCAGCCCGGCTACCCCGGCAACTAGGATGTCGTGGCTGGTGGCATGGGCGGCAGCTACTCCGACCACCAGGCTAGCGGTCGAGACGATGCCATCGTTTGCCCCCAGAACCGCTGCCCGCAACCAGCCAATCCGATCTGTTCGATGTACTTCCCGATGACGCATGGGTTACTCTTGAGGAATAGGAAAGCGTTCGATGAACGCTGTATCTTCATTTACTGTTCATTTACTCCGTTGTCCTGCCATCAAAATGTTCGTTATCTGCCTCTGCATCACTGCGGGTGTGGTGAACCACACCATCCCGATGATTCGGCGGCGAATATACCGTGTATAGTTTCAGCGGAACTGAACCGGTATTGATGATGTTGTGCTTCGCCCCCGCAGGCACAACTAGCGCGAAACCTGCGCGGATCGAAGTTGGTACACCATCAAGAATGGCTTGACCTTGACCTTCTTCAACACGAAAAAACTGGTCAAGCTTGTGGATTTCCTCTCCGATCTCTTCCTTGGGCTGGAGTGACATGAGTACCAGCTGGCAGTGCTTTGCTGTGTAAAGTACTCGTCTGAAATCGTGGTTATTAACCGTAAGGCTCCCGATTTCCCTAACGAAACCTTTCATAATATTCCCCTTTATCCATAAGCTTCACTAATCAACTTTCGCGACGTTTAAAACCAAGGAACCTGGCTATCGCGATGATTAGGTGAGTTCCAAGAGCAGCACAGATAATGCTGCCCCAGAACCTGGCTTCACCTCGAACGATCAGACAAAACAAGTATCCGCTGAGACAGGCGCCGATCATTCCCAGAATCATGTAGCCGAACATGGCAATGCCATTGATCTTCCTGAGTTTGGAAGAGACCCAGCCGCCAATCAGGCCGACGATCAGCCAGATGATGATGGTTAACAGCGGAACTTCGATTGCTGAAGGCATGAAAACAGCGTCTCCTATTCGATGATCTTCTTGAGTTCATTGAAGGCATTGCTGAAACCATCCTTGACCTTTTCCCATTGATCGAGACTGGCCTCTTTCACTTCGTTCAATTTCCTGGCAGCTTCGTCCCGTTTAACTTTCGCCTGTTCGAGCTTCTTATCCAACTCCTTTTTTGCATCGCCTTCTGCCTTGGCTGCCTTCGCTTTCCACTCTTCGTACTTCACGTTGAGTGCATCGAGCTGTTTGTTCATGTCAGCGACATATTCATCCCGCTTCGCCTTGGCTGCTGCGGTTGCTGCCTCAGCTGCTTCGCTGATCTTTTTCTTTGCCTCATTAACTTTGGTGTCGCTTGGCCGGGTGGATGAGCTTCCTTTTTCGCACCCAAGCGACAGTAGTGAAGCAGATACCACCAGGGCAAAGAATCCAATGTAACGCATGAGAAATCTCCAGGTTGAGGATAAAAAGTGTGGGTGGGGTTAC
>CAYMWO010000302.1:0-1620 GCA_964393905.1 uncultured Bdellovibrionales bacterium
CGTCGCTTGGAACACGCTTCTGCAGGCGATCTGCGAACGGGACGACCTCGACTACGTCGAGCGGGACGACGACGGGGCGGTCTGCCAAGTCAACGGTCGACCCAAGACAATTGGAACGTGGGCCTTGGCTGAGCTGGTCCTGGGAGGTGCCGAGTTCGCGGCGCTTCGCGCCAACCTGGACTACTGGCTTGGTCTGCGGAACCTTGTGGCTCACCGGTATCTGCCAGAGCTCGACGTCCTCGTGGTTCCTGAGGCCCAAGCGCTACTCCTGAACTACGAGTCGGTGCTCAGCGTTGAGTTCGGCGACGAGGCCTCGTTGGGCGATCGGCTGGCTGTGCCGCTTCACCTGAGCGGCTTCCGATCGGATGCCCACCGATCCTCGCTGGCCGACCTGCAAGCGAAGCTGCCCGTTGATGTGAACGACTACCTGTCGCGCCATCGCCAAGAGCAACCCGAGGAGATCCGTCGCGACGCCGCCTATTCCCTACGCGTGTTCCTGGTCGCTGTGGCTGCGAACCGGGAGGCTTCAGCGGACATGACCGCGAGCTTTGTGAAGCCCGACGAAGTCACGGACGATCTTCTCGCGTCGCTGACCGCTGCTGCCCTCATCACGAAGGACCGGCAGGTTGAGGTCGCCTCGAAGGGCCTGCTTCGACCGAAGGCAGTCTGGGAGGAGGTCGAGGCCCGCTCGGGACTCGTGTTCACGCTCAACCGCCACGCACGAGCTTGTCGGCACTTCGCAGTCCGCCCGTTCGACGAGGAGCAAGCGGAACACCCCGATCGAACTGACTCCAGGTACTGCGTCTTCGACGAATTGTCAGACACCTATGGCTACAAGCAGGCGTGGGTGGAGAAGCTCGTCCGAGAGTTCGCGGTCGAGGGCCGCTATCGCGAGGTCACCGGAATGGATCCTGAGCCGGCACCTACCCGGTAGAGCTACGCACCCAGGGCTACGGGGTGCGCAGCGAAGGACGGACCCGATGCGAGAGCTCGACGGCTCGTTCGAGCCCGCACAGAAGGGACGCCCGCAGCGAAGCTAGGACGGCGGAGATGTCGCCAGTCGATGTGGTCATGCGCGACCGCTCCTTCGTGGCGAAACCACAACACGAACGAGCGTGCGTGTTGTGTGGTTCGAACTCGCCCTTGTCTCCTGCTGCGACAGCGGACCCCAGAACATCAGCCTGCGCTGCGAGTAGGACTTGTCGCCTGACGATCCAAGTTCTCGGCGCGCTTAGGAGGGTGTGGACGACGTCGCTGAACTGACCGACCCGACAACCGACCCACTTGCGAGCGACCTGGTGGTCGCGTGTGAGTCGGCGTGGCGGAGCATTCAGGCGCACCATCCAGAGCTGCCCCCTGTGGTGATGTTGCTGGGCACGGGCGTCGAGCGCGGGCGGCTGGTGAAGCTTGGCCACTGGTGGGAGGGCCGCTGGCTCGCCGACGGCAACCTCCGCGGCGAGGTGCTGCTCGCCGGTGAAGCGTTGCACCTCAAGCCTGAGGACGTCTTCGAGGTGTTGCTCCACGAGGCGGCGCACGGCATCAACGCAGCCCGGCACATCAAGGACACGTCGCGGGGTGGTCGGTACCACAACGCCCGGTTCAAGGCGACGGCGAGCGAGG
>CAYMWO010000303.1:0-1577 GCA_964393905.1 uncultured Bdellovibrionales bacterium
GTTATGAGATTCGATTCAGCCGTTGGACAGAACAAGCCGCACCTGACTGAAGTGCCTTTGTCTGAACCTGCCACGGCTGAGAAACGAGCTTCAATGGTCGAAATCGAGGGATTAAATCTCTTCTACGGAGCGAAGCAAGCGCTAAAGGGGGTTTCAATCGAAATCCCTAAGAATCAGGTGACGGCCTTTATCGGGCCGAGCGGCTGCGGCAAGTCCACCCTGCTGCGCTGCCTAAATAGAATGAACGACCTAATTGACGGCATCCGAATCGATGGCTCTGTCAAAATCGGCGGGGCTGATATCTATTCTCCGGTTACAGATATCACGGAGCTTCGTAAGCGGATTGGAATGGTCTTCCAAAAATCAAACCCGTTTCCCAAGTCTATCTACGAGAACGTCGCTTTTGGTCCACGGATTCACGGGACCAGCAACAAGACTGAACTTGATTCAATCGTAGAGAGCAGTTTAAAGAGCGCCGCTCTTTGGGATGAGGTGCACGACAGACTAAACGACAGCGCCTTTGGCCTCTCCGGTGGTCAACAACAACGGCTCTGTATCGCCCGCGCCATCGCGGTAAGGCCCGATGTTTTGTTAATGGACGAGCCCTGCTCAGCGCTAGACCCAATTGCCACAGCCAAAATCGAGGAGCTTATCTACGAGCTTAAAAGTCGGTTCACGATTGTAATTGTCACGCACAACATGCAGCAGGCCGCGCGTGTTTCAGATTTTACCGGGTTTATGCTCTCTGGTGAGCTAGTCGAGTTCGGAGTAACTAACGACATTTTCCAAACTCCGACCGACAAGCGAACAGAGGATTACATTACAGGTCGCTTTGGGTAACTGTCTTCTTAGGGAAACTTGAAGAAGTAGGCTGCACTTTTAAACCTTTATTCAGAGCCCTACGCCCGGTCGCCAAGAGGCCGACCGGGCGTAGCAGCAACACCTTCCACCCACGCTAGCGCAACCGAACTGCCGCACGCTCTACGAAATGCTTGAACAGCCGAGCCGAGGCCTCGTCGGTCAAGTACTCCGGATGCCACTGCACACCATATGCACAGACGCGGGCATTGGCATGAACGAGCGCCTCGATTGTGCCGTCTGGGGCGCGGGCGGCAATTTCCAGTCCTTCGGCGACGCGGTCTACCGCCTGGTGGTGAGCGCTGTTCACCTTCCCCGCATCCGAGCCGTAGATCAGTGAGAAGCGGTTGCTCTCACAACGCACATCGTGAGCGATCTCCAGAAGCGGATTCAGGCTCGCAGAATCGATGTGCCCCTCGATGTGCGGGACCAGAGTTCCGCCGAGCGCCACGTTCAAGACCTGGAGTCCGCGGCAGATGCCGAAGAGCGGAATTCCGCGACTCACCGCCATCCGAGTGAGAGCGAGTTCGAAAGTATCCCGCTCCGGGGAGATCTTCCAGCGATGCTCATGAAGGACTCCTCCGTAGCAGGAGGGATCGATGTCTTCCCCGCCGATGAGGAGAATCCCCTGGAGGTTGTCCAGTATCGACCCCAGCGCCTCGAAGTCCGCACCGATTCCAAACGGCAGTAGCACCGGGATTCCCTCGGCCTTTAGCACG
>CAYMWO010000304.1:0-1575 GCA_964393905.1 uncultured Bdellovibrionales bacterium
ACTGCCGTGGCCAGCGCTTCTGCCCCCCAAACCGCCTCAAAATACCATAAGAGGGTCCGCCGACAACATCCAGAGGCCCGCCGCCGGCAATTACCAGAGCGCCGACGATGGCAATCACCCCGCCGACGGCTGCCAGCGGCCTGCCGACGCCGTCGGGAGTGGAATTCTGGCCGTCGGCACGCCCTTGGGGGCCGTCGGCCCCTGCTTTCAGCCCTCCGGCATCCGCCTCCGAGCCGTGGGAGCGCCGTTCCGAGCCGTCGGCCCGCGCATCCACCCTCAGGGCACGGTAAAGGCCACCG
Organism: uncultured Bdellovibrionales bacterium; assembly: GCA_964393905.1. GTDB lineage: Bacteria > Bdellovibrionota_C > UBA2361 > SZUA-149 > CAYMWO01 > CAYMWO01. The sequence goes on from CAYMWO010000304.1 coordinate 300, forward strand.
CCCGCCAGCGGCCCGGGGCGTCCCGCCATCGGTGATTCCATTTCACATCCAGGCTGGAAAACCCGGAGCCATCGACGGGCCGGGAGGCCTCTCCTCCGATCTGATCTGCCGCCGGGCTACTTGTCGGTGGTTTCCAGGACGATGCGGAAGCCGAGCGTAGCGCTCCCTGCGTCGCCTACCGGCACATAGGCCCGAAAGGCCGACTTTAACGTGGCTTCCGTCGCCGTGTTCCAACAGGCTCCACGCATGACGTGGCTGTCTTGCTTTCCGTCGTACCAATCCTCGCAAGGTTCCCAAACGTTGCCAGAGAGATCGAACAGGCCCAGCTTGTTCGGTTTGAAGCTCATCACCGGCGCAGTTGTTGGGAAACCGTCGTCGTAGTCTTTGAATGTGAATGCATTCTTTGACGGAAAGGCATTCTTGAACGCGTGGTCAGCCCAATTAGCCACAGCTTTGGGTGGGGGCCAGTCATCACCCCACGGATACCCGTCCACTTTGTTCGTCAAATTTGCAGGAACGTCCCCATCTTTTTCGTCCCGCCCGATGCCTGCTGCAAAACTCCACTCTCGATCTGTGGGCAGACGGTAGGTGCGTCCCTCTTTCTTGCCCAGCCACCCACAAAAGGCCTTGGCACCGTCCCGGCCGATCTTGACCACCGGGTGATCATCTCCCGAACTGACAGGCACACCTGTATCATCGACGTTCTTCCAAGTAGAGTCCACCCCCGGCGTCTCCGTCGCATACTTCGCGTAATCGCCCTTCCGCGTCTCGTGGATGCAGAAGAGCACCTTGGTGCCGGGGACTTTGATGAACTTCATGCCGAGGCTGTTGGTGAAGTCGCTCTTGGCGGCGGTAGCCGGTGCGGGCGGTGGCACGATGGGCGGCGCGGCTGGTGCTACAGCCGCCTTGGCCGCAGGGGCTTTGAGATCGACGACGACGCGGAAGCCATGAACCCCACGCGTCAAGGGAGGCGAATGATGGCGGTAGGAGGAGAGCAGGCCAAAGTTGGCGCTTTCTCCAAAGGCGGAACCGCGCAGTGTCCGCTCCGTCTGTGCGGCACTGTACCAGTCCGCCACCCATTCCCACATGTTGCCGCCCAGATCATAGAGGCCGAGCTTGTTTGGCGTGAAGCTCATCACGGGCGCGGTGGTGATGTGACCGTCTGTGTAGGCGTCGAAGGCCGGAAGGGCGGGCAGCTTTTGCTTGCGCGTCATGTCGGCATAATTGCCCGCTTTGTCCTTGGTTTTGGGCGGGAAGTTGTCGCCCCACGGCCATT
>CAYMWO010000305.1:0-1569 GCA_964393905.1 uncultured Bdellovibrionales bacterium
AAGGTGATCGTCGATCTACACCCTGCTCGCGGGGGCATCGCGTACGATCCCAAGGCCCAGCAGTATTCGGCGAAGCCAGGAAAAGAAGACGAGCCGATCGAACAGGTCTCGTGGCTGGGTGCCGCGCTGTACTGCCAGTCGGTGGGCAAGACGCTGATCAGCGAAGCGCAGTGGGAATACGTGGCAAAGCTTCTCGAGACCGAAGGATCGCGCGCCAAGCTGAGCGGACCGGTCAAACTTCCGGCGGGCATGCACGAGTGGGTGTTTGATGAATACATGGGGATGTATCCCCCGTGCGAAGGGGACTGTGTGAACCCAGTGGTCGGAAGTCCACTTGCAAAGCGCGACCTCACCAAGAGTGCGGTGGTGCGTGGCTGCGATCCCAGCGAGGAGCCGAGCGTCTCTTGCCGGAGCACCTCACGGACGAGGCAAGGGATGGAAAATGGCCTGATGAAGCTCGGCTTCCGCTGCGTTCGTGAGTGATCGCGCCGCTCCCCGCCGTGGAACTTGGGGAACGGACGCTGCGCTTGTCCGCGTCGGCAGCTATCGGTACCGTGGTGAGTGATCGCCGCCACGGACCACCCCACTGGGCGGTGCCTCCTCCTGCTCATGGTCGCCGCGAATCACGCCGCTTGGGGGAGCTTCTTCACGCTCGTCACTCTGCAGGTGTTGCTTCACGACACTCAGGCGTCCGACCCCATGAGCGCCACCACCACGCTGCACACCTGAGGGCGGCGGCTCTGGCTCTTGGCGGCTCGAGGGGCGAGGGAACGAGGAACGATTGGTCTGAACATGATCTTGCATGAGGACACCTCCTGAACCGCTACATTCGCAAGGATCTTGCCAACTTAGCTCAGGATGACCAGGATCGAGGCGCACGCTTGTGCCTGCTGCCCAGGTGTCCAGTCCCTCCGATGTTTGGGTCCGCCACTGCCCATGGGCACACTCATTCGGCCCATGGGTCCAAGTGCTGAGCAGTGGTCCGCTCGCGTGGCGTAGGTCGCGGGTGGTTGACGAGCGGTGCTGGCAGGGACTGCTCGTGATATACGTGTGCGCCGAGAACGTCATGGCGAAGAACGGCAGTCGGGCAGCCCCACAGCACATCAGGAAGCCACTTGTGGCTCAGGGGATGGACTCGCCAGTGCAGTCAAAGCCATCGGTGACTCGGCTGTGGGCGCGACGGCTCATGGTGCGGGTGGATGGGCTGTCGATGCCGAGCGGACTGGTGCTCGGGGTGGGGATTGCGGGCGTGTGCGGGTATGGCTTCTTGCGCACGGGACCGCAGTGGGGACTTGGGGGAGCGGTGCTGCTCCTTGGGACAGCCTGTACGCTGGCGCTCACGGGTGATGCGGTGGCCGATCCGCTGCCGGAGCCAGACCAAGAATCCATCCCAACGCCTGCGCCACAGCCAGCGACAACAGCCTTCGCTGGGCCTGCGAAGTCGAAGGCTGTCTCGGAGCCTCTCGATATGATCGAGCTGCCCGGCGGCGCGTTCTGGATGGGGAGTCCCGAGAGTGAGTCGGAGCGATACCGCAATGAAAATCGGCACAGGGTGAGGGTATCGGCCTT
>CAYMWO010000306.1:0-1548 GCA_964393905.1 uncultured Bdellovibrionales bacterium
GCGCGCCTGCTTTGGGAGCAGGATGTCGGAGGTTCAAATCCTCTCGCCCCGACCATCTCACACTTTCTGTAAAAAGTTGTTTTTTGGCGTGGTCAGCTTGTTTGCCGCTCCTAATCCTCGCCTATACGCCATCAGGTTTTGACTGCCCGTCTTTCATTCATTGAGAAATGCAATAGAAGTAGGTCAGTAGAATGTGCATGTCTGTCCTTAGACTCTGCTCAGGGCAGTAGGTCTGTCGGACCGGCTGATGTGGGATCGTTTGTGTTCAGTCCTTGACCTATCTATTTCGATGAAAGTCGAGCCTGAGTAGGCTGTAGGATCCCTTGGACTTCTGAGCTCCTTGGCAAACTCAGAGCAGACTGCTTGATGGGCAAAGACTTATCGTCAATGATGGTGCGAGGGGCACTCTTCCAAGGTAAGGATATGGGGAACGACTCCCTTCCAAGAACTCACCGTTTTTATTGAAGGAGGTACAACACTACAGCAATCAGGAACATCGCCAGTATCAGGCCGATGATATAGATGGTTGCCCACAGTGCCAAGATCGTGCGCTCACTCCTCATGTGTTCTCCTCCTTTCTGATGACGGAAGCCCGTCATGCTATCCGATATCCCGTTTCCCTCTGTGTGAAAAATCCATAAGTATAAATCTACTGAAACCCATTCCCGCTATTCACCGGCGGTAGTGTTATCACACCTAAAGCTGTTCACTAGTGGGAACCGTACGGTATCGTCAGGCAATTGTTACAGCGTGACTTGTGCCAAGATGTATCTCGGGAGAATGGTAGTTATTATACTTAGTTAGAGGTAGGGTCGCGCGATTGCGTTCATGAGATTCTGGATCAGCAAAGATTCTGTCATGGATCTTAATCGATACAGATGTGAATGAGACCGTAGAAGAGCGGACGAGGAAAGTTCAACAAACCGCAGCGAGAAGTCCCGTAGCCTCCACTCGGCCTCTAATGAGGTAAAGAGTTCCCTGCCAGCGTGCTGTTTCGTGTCAAAAGTGTATCTCGTGAAGCGCTGCTCGTTTGCGAATTGGACAACCAGGTATCTGCGGGCTGCTGTGCCGGAGATCAATTCTGGCGTCTTTGAATTCTGGGAGGGAATTCAAGACTGTCCGCCAGCGATCGTGGTTCACTGCTTGCTAATCTACCGAAAATGAAGAGGGCGGTTTCGCTGGGATCTGTTTCTGTCGAAGCAGTTTGGTTAAGTAGGTCCGTTGGAGTCCCAGCTCTGTTGCCGCTTTGGTTTGGTTCCAGCCATTCCTTCTGAGAGCATTTTCAATAAGTTTATGACTATAGGCGTCCATACTTTCGTGGTACGAGAAGAATACAATATCGGAGGAGGGTTCCTGATTGATCGAAGACGAAGCGTCCGTTGAGGGCGGTGCGGTCATTAACGAGAGATGCTCCGGGCCGATGATATCACCAGGACAGAGGACGAGGGCACGGGTGAGTACGTTCTCGAGTTCACGTACATTTCCAGGCCAGGAGTAGGCTTGCAACATCTGCAAGGCTGAGTCGCTGAGTGTACAGCGTCGATTGAG
>CAYMWO010000307.1:0-1513 GCA_964393905.1 uncultured Bdellovibrionales bacterium
GAAGTTGTTCGCAACGCGCTGCAAGCACGCTAAGATAGACATGATGCAGGAACGCCGCCTGCTTGAACCGTGCGAAAGAGGATGAGCGATGGCCCTGGATACTCGCACCCTCCCCGGAAGGATCAGCGTCGGCCCTGAAGGCGAAGTGATCGCCTCCGGTTGGTGCATCATCGCCTACGAAATGGTCGGGCATGGCAAGCCGCTGAGCGAGTGGCGTGGCGAGATGAAGTGCGCGAGCCGTGAAGAACGCGACGCAGCCGCCGCCAACGCCGGCCCGCTCTATCTGCGCCTCGATCCCTACGGCGGCGTCTTTGAGCCATGGCACGGATCGGTTGCCGCTGAGGCGGTGGACGGCGATGATGATCCGGTCGGCCTGCGCTTGCGCATCCGCGGCGACGGCGTGATGAAGCGCTCGTGGGATGACGGCGCAAGCGCCGATGCGCTCTCGAAGTCGGCAACTGGCTAGAGTCGCTCCACATTATCCTGCGGTAAGGTCGTCGAGCGTCTCATACGGTTCGATCGCTGAACCAAGTAACGGCAGCGCGTACGAACGAAACGCTTCGGTCACATCAGTGCCATCCGCGTCGATGAATGCGTCCGGTAGTCGTCGCTCGTGGTTCGCCACCTGCTGCAATGGGACCGTTTCGCAGGCGACCGCTGCCGGGTAATCGCTCCCACGCCGAAGTGACACCATCCGACCGCTCACGCCATCGGCGGCAAAGTTCACCGCCGCCGCACCGACAAGCTCTGCCTCGGCCAGGTCAACCTCCGATGCAGCATGCATTGCCATGCGGGCGATCGTCCCCGGCTTGTCATAGCGCGCGCGCAGTTGCAGGCGCTCACGCAGCAGGCGGGCCAGGGCTTCGCCGGCGCTCGGATAGTACGCATGCCCGAATGCATCGACCCAAACCGGCTGTTCGCCACCGACCGGTTTGCCGTCCGCCCAACGCATCGTCTCCGGCACAACCAGGACCGCAGACCCCGCACCACGCACCCGCCGACCCACCAGCTCTGCCAATTCGTCAGGGCCGGACAATGGCCGCTCGGGGAGACAGATCAGTGGACGGTTCCCCTCAGCCGGGAACAGCAAGCTCCCAGCCGCCGGCACCCAACCGGCATTGCGCCCCATCGTTTCGATGATCTTCACCGGGTATATCCGTGCCATCGCGGCGGTATCAAACGCCGCGTCACGCACCGCCAGCGCAATGTAGCGCGCCATCGACCCAAATCCCGGACAGTGGTCGGTCCCGTACAAGTCATTGTCGATGGTCTTCGGCACCTGCATCGTTGTCAGCGCAATGCCGCGTCGTTCGGCGAATTGCCCGAGACGAAGGAGTGTGTCGGCGGTGTCATTTCCGCCGATCCCGACGATCGTCCCAACCCCGAGTTCGCTGCAGCGTTGCAACGCGACATCGATCTCTGCCGCATCCGGTCGGTGACGCGTCGTCCCGAGCGCTGCCGAAGGGGTGCGTCGTAACCGCGCGAGTCGCTGGTCACCGAGTCCGCCCAATGC
>CAYMWO010000308.1:0-1511 GCA_964393905.1 uncultured Bdellovibrionales bacterium
GGGCGCATCAGTTTCATCGCCTGTTGCTGAATGATGCGAGCGTCAACACGACCGACACGATCTACCGGGGGCATATGAAGGAACGGCACGCAGAATGGAGCGAATCGCTCGTTGCCTCGTTCCACAATTCGCTTACCATCCTCTCATCGGAGATGGAGGGGCGAACGTACGGAGGCGGTGTGCTGGAGCTTGTCCCGTCTGAAATCGGCCGCCTGATCGTACCTCTCGTCGATGTGCGAAAGGAATTGAAGAAGCTCGATCAATTGTGCCGGGACGCCGGCGGACAGCAGGATGCCGACGACACACTAATCACCGCGACTGACGAGCTGCTTTGTCGAAAGTTTCCCGAGTATCGATCGCTTGTGGGAGATCTCGTTTCCGCCCGCAAGCATTTACGGAACAGGCGGTTCTTCGGGTCCAATGCCGCTTCAACAATGAGCGGAGATGCGATGTCAGCGTTCGGCACGTCGTCTACAAATTGAGCGTGTAGTACGACGTACCACACGCTCAATCGTCATACCTACTTCGTGTGACCAGGCTGCTCGCTGATCCAGACCTAGTACCGTTCCGGAATCCAGCGCTGGTTACGAGCGTCGCTGTAGGTCGCGCTCGATTGAATCAGGCCGCTGCGCTGGAAGTAGGCTTGTCCCCCAGGCGGATTTGCTGCCGGAGGCACACTCGGTGCAGCAGCCGGAGGTGGTGCCATCGGAGGCGCGCCCATCTGGCAGTCGCCGGTCGCACATCCGCCACCCATTCCATAGGTCGTGGGACCACACGGGCTCGGGCAGCAGTTTGTCGGAGGACAGCAGATCGGAGCGGGGCAACAGGAGTCCCAGCCACACGGATCGCCGCAAACCGGTCCGCAGGGATCGCAACAGAGGTTCGGTGCACCGCAAGGATCGCACATGCTCGGCATGCCGCAATAGTTATTGCAGCCTCCCCCGCAACCGCCGTGACCATAGCCACAGGGATTGAAGAGGCAGCAGAAGACGTTCTCGACGCCGTGCAGCACGCAGAAGACGGGCTGGAGGATGCAGCAGCCAGGCTGACATCCATATGGCGCTGGTCCGCATGGTCCCCCCATCGGGGCACCACAATATCCACCACCACCGCAGGGTTCGTAAGCGGCGGGATAACCACCAGGAGTACAATAGCATCCTGCCAATGACATCGTCAGAAGCAACGCCAGGAGGCAAGGGAGGGACCGTTTCATCGTGACTCTTCCTGAGTTGAACCGTCCGGAATGGAAGGTGAAGACTTTCCCCCCTGCTTCTCTCCATCTATCGACCCGGCCCCCTGGCAAGCTTTAACGGTTGTACGGATTTTTCCGGAACAAGCCCCTCGGCCGCACGATTCAGGGCAGAATTCAGGTAATTCAGCTAAAGAGTGGACTCCAGAGGGGCCTCTGTCCGTCTTTGCCTTGGAAAACCCCCAAATCCACTCGAAGTGAACGTACGTATAAATGCTGATCGAAGAGGGGCAAAGTCCGAACTGGAGCCAAAACGAGCCTA